>NZ_JBMERR010000008.1:0-187378 GCF_048820915.1 Cribrihabitans pelagius
TGGGGAGGAAAGGCTCAAGGCGCGCCATCTGCGCGTCAGTTAGCCAGAAAAGATCAGACATGGTCACCGCTCGTTTTCGAGCCGTGAATCATACCGATAGCCGAAAATCAATGGGTCCTGACCCTAGGACTTGTTGTGGAAAATGAAGCCGATGAAGTTCAGCAACAGCTGCGCGGCCAGGATCTGGGTGCTTTCGGAGGGATCGTAGGCCGGGGCGACCTCCACCAGGTCGATCCCCACAACATCGCCGCGCTTGGCGAGGCCCTGCAGGATCTCCAGCACGTCGTAATACTGGAAGCCGCCATGGCTGGGGGTGCCGGTGCCGGGGGCAATCGAGGGGCAGAAGGCGTCGATGTCGATGGTCACGTAATACCGCGCGCCCTCGGGGATGCGCTCCAGCACCGCGTCCGTGCCCAGCTTGCGCACCTGGCGCACCGACAGGATGTCGGAGCCGCGCGCGCGCGCGTCGGTATAGCCTTCGCGGGCGGTGGAGGAGACGTTGCGGATGCCCAGCTGGGTCATGCCGGCGACATAGTCCTTTTCGATCGCGCGGCGCATCGGGTTGCCGTGGCCGTCGGTGACGCCGTGGCGTTCATCGACAAAGTCCAGATGAGCGTCGATCTGCACCACATGGATCGGGCCTTTCTTCGCGCAATCCTCGGCATAGGCGTTGATGCAGGGGATATTAATGGAGTGGTCGCCGCCGATGGTCACTGGAATGGCGCCCGCATCGAGGATCTTCTTCACGCCGTATTCGATGTTAGCGTGGCTTTCCTCGGTCTTGGTGTGGATGATGTCGGCGTCGCCCAGATCGACAATCCGAACGTCCGCGCCCAGATAGGTGGCGTCATCCTCGTGGTCATAGGCGCCGGCATGGCCGAAGCTGAACAGTGTCGAGGCCTCGCGCACCGCCCGCGGGCCAAATCGCGCGCCGGAGCGGAACTGGCAGCCGAAATCAAACGGCGCGCCCAGGATCGCAACGTCGGCGTCGATGGTGTCCCAATCCTCGACATAGGGTTTCTTGCCGAAGGTGGCGATGCCGACAAAAGGCAGGTTCAGGCGGCCGGATTCGTAACCGTGTGCAGACATATGGATTCTCCGTTTTTCTTAACGATAGGCCAGTTCCGGCAGGAACAGGGCGATTTGCGGGAAGGCGACCAAGAGACCGGTCACGATCAGCAGGATGATGAGGAAGGGCGGCACGCCCCGGACGACCTCCACGAACGGGCGGCGGAACACCGCGATGGCGGTGAACAGGTTGCAGCCGAACGGCGGGGTTGCGGCACCGATGGCGACCTGCAGGGTGATCAGCACGCCGACCAGCACGGGGTCCAGACCTGCGGCTTTGATCATCGGGGCAAAGATCGGCACCAGGATCAGGATCACCACAATCGAGTCGACAAACATGCAGCCGGCAAAGAAGGCGAGGTTCACCGCCAGCAGCACCATCAGCGGCCCGGCCTCTTCCAGCCCCAATGACGCGATGATCTGCTGCGGCACCTGTGCAAAGCTCAGCGTCCAGCTGAAGGCGGCACCCGCCGCGATCAGGATGAACACCACCGAGGTGATCGCTCCGGTCGACAGCGCAATGTCCCAGAGGTCGCGCAAGCGGACCGAGCGGAAGATCAGCACCTCCAGCACCGCCGCATAAAGCACGCAGATTGCCGCGGCCTCGGTGGGCGAAAACACCCCGCCGTAAATGCCGCCGACGATGATCGCCGGGAAGCCCATCGGCCACAGCGCCCGGCGCAGGGCGGTGAACCGCTGGCCCCACCCCTCGCGCGGCAGTACCGGGATGTAGTGGCGGTAGGCGTAGACCATGCAATAGGCCGAGAACAGCACCACGATCAGCAGCCCCGGCACGATGCCCGCAATGAACAGCTGCGAGATCGAGGTGCCCGAGACGACGCCATAGATGATCATGCCGATCGACGGCGGGATCAGATAGGCCAGGTCAGCGGCATTCACGATCAGCCCGATGGCAAAGCTGTCCTTGTAGCCGGATTTCAGCATCCGCGGCCGCATTGCGCCGCCAACCGCCACCACGGTCGCTTGGGTCGAGCCGCAGACCGCGCCGAACAGCGCGCAGGCAGAGGTCACGGAGATCGCCAGCCCGCCCTTGATATGGCCCATGAAGCTCATGACGACATCAATCAGCCGGTTGGCGGAATGGCCGCGGGTGATGATATCGGCGGCCAGGATGAACATCGGCACCGCAATCAGCGCCGCGGGCTTCACGCCGCCGATCATCTGCTGGATCAGGATCTGCAGGCTCATGTCCGGGAAGTAGACGAGGAAGCCCAGAACCGCGGCCGAGATCAGCGGCATCTTCATCGGGAAGCCTGCCAGCAGCAGCAGGATCATCACGGCAAGCATCAGTTCGGTCATGATTTCTCCTCCCCGCCAGCCTCTGCATGGCGCTGGATGGCCGCAGCGGTTTCCGGGTCTTCATAGCTGTCCGTCTCCAGGTAGGAGACATAGATTTCCGCTTCGGCTAAGTTCAGGTTGCGCAGCGCGGTCAGCAGATACTGCAGCGCGGTCAGCGCCAGCCCGAGCACCACCCAGACGTAGGTGAGGTACAGCGGCAGCTGCAGCGCCGGGGTGATGCGGCCGCGGCTGGCGACCTTCTGAACATATTCCAGCGCGTACCAGGCCAGCAGTCCCATCATCACCGCGGTGGTGGCAGCAATCACCACCATCAGGCCCTTGCGCATCTTCACCGGCAGCGCGTCATAGACCGCGGACATGCGGATATGGATGCCTTTGCGGGTGGCATAGCCCAGCCCCATGAAGGTGACGATGACAATCAGGAACTCGTTCAGCTCCTCGGAGAAATAGATCGACTGGCTGAACACGTAGCGGCCAAAGACATTGGCGATGGTGTTGCCGGCCATCAGGATGATCCCCCAGCCCAGGATCCAGACTTCGGCACGCCCGACGGCGCCATCAATCTTGCCCAGAAGGCCGAAGGGAGCGGGTTTGGCATGTAGCATGATATCCTCCCTTGGATTGGCCCCGCGCAAAGCGCGCAGGGCCGGAAGCGGGCTCAGCTGCCCGCCAGCTCCGCCTGCAGCGCATCCAGCAGCTCCTGGCCGCGGGCGCCGGCGGTCTCCACATAGGCCGCCGCGGTATCGTCCGAGCGGGCGCGGAAGGCGTCGCGCTCTTCCTCGGTCAGCACCACCAGCCCGATGTCCGGCTTGGCGTCCTTGATCACGTCCAGCCGCTGCTGGTTGAAGCCGGAGACCACGCCGCCGATGAAGCCGGCCATATCCGCCATGGTGCCGCGCAACAGCTGCTGGCGGTCGGGTGACAGGGTGGCAAACCAGTCAGAACCGGCGACAACGGTGGTCACCAGTTCCTGCTCGCCGGCCCAGATCAGGTGGCTGGTGACCTCGTAGAACTTCATTTCCTCGATGGTCGGGATCGGGTTCACCTGGCCGTCGACCGCGCCCAGCTGCAGCGCGCCGAACACCTCGCCAAACGGCAGCGGGGTCGGGCTGGCGCCCATGTTCTTGTAGGTCTCCAGCAGGATCGGTGACACCATCACCCGCATCTTGAAGTTCTCGAAGTCTTCCGGCGTGCGGATCTCGCGGTTGGTGGTCCAGACCTGCGGGCCTTCGGAATACATCGACATCACTTCCAGGCCGCGTTTCTGGAAATCCGCGTTCAGCGCGCCATAGATGGTGTCCGAGCTGCTGAGGATTTTTGAGACCGCCGCCGGATCGGAGGGCAGCAGATAAGGCAGCAGGAACACCTGGCTTTCCGGCACGATGGTGCCGAGGTTGCCGATCGACACGTTAGTCAGCTGGATGACGCCATCGGCGGCCTGCTCAACCGTTTCGGTCGGGGTGCCGAGCGTGCCCATCGGATAGATGGTCACGGTCACATCGCCCTCGGTCGCCGTCTCGATGCGCTTTTTGAACTCCTGCGCATAGGCGTCCATGATCGAGCCCGGAATTTCCTCAATCGCGAACTTCCAGTCCTCGGCAAAGACGGCGGCCGGCGCCAGGCTCAGCAGCGCAGCGGCGGCGGTGGTTTTCAGGCTTTTCAGGGTTAAAGCCATGCGAATCTCCTCCCAGTTGGCATGGTTGATCGGGGTCGGAGGGCAGTTGAACATGGGGCGTTGCATGAAGAAATATGGCACTGGACATGTTCACATTAAGAATTTTCATGTAATAACCGGCACAGGACATGGACCGGGAGAAACCACTTGAAACTGCTGCGCAACACCCTGCTGGAGACCTTTGTGACAGTTGTGGAGTGCGGCGGGTTTTCCGATGCGCAATACGCTTTGGGGATCACCCAGTCTGCCATCAGTGTCCGCATCCGCGACCTGGAGACCTCGCTAGGCTACCGGGTCTGCGAGCGCGGCCGCGGCGGTTTCTGGCTGACCGAGCGCGGCGAGATTGCCTATCGGAAGGCCCGGGAAATTCTGCGCAGCGCCCGCGACTTCGACGCCGAGTTGCTGGAGTTGCGGGATATGATCGTTGGGGACCTCCGCATCGGGGTCGTGGATGCGATCAACAGCCTGGCGGAACTTGGGCTGGTGCAAGCGCTGCAGCGCTTCCTGGCACGCCCGAACGAGGTCCGGCTGGAAATTGTTGTCGCCTCACCCACGGAACTGACGCAGCAGCTGATGAGGGGTGATCTGAACGCCGCAATTGCGCCATTCCGCAACCACGTGCCGGAACTGGACTATGTGGAACTGTGCAGTGAGGAGCACAGACTCTACTGCGCTCAGGGGCATCCACTGTTTGACGTTCCGGAAAGTGAAATCAGCCTTGAAGCCATTGAGCAGTATCAGCTGTGCCAGCGGTCCTACGACATGCTGGTCTTGCCCGACCTCGGACCACCTGAACCCAAGGCCGTCGTGGCCAACATGGAAGCCATGGCGATGCTCATCGAAACGGGCCATTTTCTGGGGCCATTGCCAGCACATTTTGCCCGCAGACGGTTAGCAGAAGGCAAGCTCCGGGAAATCAGGATCAGCCAAACACGATGGAACTCGACCTTCTATCTCGCAACCCGCCGTGCTCCTATACCCAGACACGCCGTGGAGCTTTTTGCCCAAGATCTGCAACACGCCTGCCGCAACGCAAGTCAGCCAATAGTATGAAGCGCGCGTCCGGACAGGCAGGCTGGATTTCTAAGTGGCGGCTCCGCAGCGCCCTCCTGAAGCTGGACAGCGACTTCGAGGAAGCACTTGTGGCGAAGGTCAGCTTCCGGGCGGGGCATCGTAACGGGAAATCTGGCTTCTTCGGCTCCGGTGCGGGCCGGGCGGATGACTGTGCAGCGGCAGCTTCCTGCAGCGGTGCCGGCGTCGGTGCAGCCTCAGTAGATACGTGGCTGCCTTGTTGAGCGTTCGCTTTCGGAAAGTCAGCCGTGGATTTCGCGCCTGCTTCACCTCGGCTGGTTCCGCCCGGTCCGCTGCAAATCAGTTTCGGCACAGGAGGCCCGCGCCGTTTTTGGTGCCCGGAAAGCTGTTCAACAGGGCATAGTCGCATTGGAAATGTCGCAGCGGGGACTGCAGCGGGCCTTTGTCTTCAAGGCCGGATTGACGCCTTCACGCATCCAATCCGGCGGCATAACCAAGGCAGGTGAGGCCAACCCTGGGCGGGCGCTGCGGCAGGCCTTTGAGGCCCCGCAGGACGCGGTTCCAAGTATGCCTCTCTCATGGTTTGCTTCATAAACCACGGCCGGGCAGCGGTTGTCTGGACTGTCGCTGACGTCCGTCAAGCACGCCAATGAGAGGGGCGCACCGGAAGCGCATCGAACCAGCATCATGCTGGCAGCCAGCGCGCTGACAACGGACCGAAGCATATACCCGAAGGACCTCAGCCGAAAACCGCGGCAGCAAGCAGAGCGGGTCAAAATCGGACCGGCGGAACCGTCTTGGCGGACCAATTAGTCCGCGCAAAACCGCTTGGCCGAGGCGGCCCCGCTTCCGAATCCCTTGGCTCAAGCGCGAGTTCGGAGTGAAAATGAGCGTTGAGCCCGGATCAGCCTTTGCCGCTTCGCAGGGATGTGCGGGCGCAGTCGGCAGCGCACAGCCCGGCGCGGCCGCAGGCGGGGGCAATCCCCACCGAAAGCAAGGGGGGATGCGGGAGTGGATTTTCGCGGCAGGCTGCCAGTGAACCTCTCGATGAAAGCATTTTGCCGCGCTTCTCCCGGATCGATGCCGTGCCAGGCATCCGGGAGAAGCGGGTCCGGCTGGATTAGGGCCTGCCTGCGGTCGTGGTCGGCCCGGTTTTGGCTGTGCCCGTGCATTGCCCAGTGCGCGTCTTTGCCCGATCCATGAGTGTGGCCGTGCCCGGCGGCCATTTGCAGTGGTCCTGCAACGCGCTGGACTGCTGGGGCACGTGCGATGCGGCCGGCACCAGGGTCCAGACGATCGGAGCCGGGCCGCAGAGGGCGGCCATCAGCCGCCGGACCGGCGCGCTACCGATTACCCCCCCACGCCTTACCCCCCGTTCTTTCCCTGCGCAAATCCCTGTCTCACTCCATCTGCCACTGTGCAACCGGGCTGCCTGCGCCGTTCTCCGGGCGCTTTTCCCCTATTCCCCGAGGAGGATACGTCATCGTTACGTAAGCACCGTTCCGCATCAAAGACCCCGCGCGCCGCCGGCCTGCCGAACCCCGCGATGGGACTGCGGGCGGCAGTCAACTGCCAGTCCTGCAAGGAAAATGACGAAAAGACATCTTCCAGTTGCCGCGGACACGGTGCACGATAGACAGGCCTGCGGGACCAGCCGCGGAATCCCAACAGGCGCATGCCGGCCGGACCCTTCGGGCGTGTCCGGCCGGCATGCGTTCAACCCCGCCCGGACAGGAGAACGGCATCATGAAAATCGCAATGCTTGCCCGCAATGCCCAGCTCTATTCGCACAGGCGGCTGAAGGAGGCTGCTGAGGCACGGGGCCACGAGCTCGACATGATCGACACGCTGCGCTGCTACATGAACATCGCGACCCGGCGGCCGGAGGTCTACTACAACGGCCAGAAGCTGACGGGTTATGACGCGGTGATCCCGCGCATCGGCGCCTCGGTCACCTTCTATGGCATGGCGGTGCTGCGCCAGTTCGAGATGATGGGAGTGTTCCCTCTGAACGAGAGCGTCGCCATCGGCCGCTCGCGCGACAAGCTGCGCTCGATGCAGCTGATGGCGCGGGACGGGATCGGGCTGCCGGTCACCACCTTCGCGCACGACCCCAAGCAAACCGGGGAGGTGCTGAAACTGGCAGGCGGCGCGCCCATTGTGATCAAGCTTCTGGAGGGCACTCAGGGTATTGGGGTGGTTTTGGCCGATACCGACCGCTCGGCGAAATCCGTGGTCGAGGCCTTCCGTGGCGCCGGCGTCAACATCCTGATGCAGGAGTTCATAAAGGAGGCCGGCGGCACCGACATCCGCGCCATCGTTGTGGGCGGCAAGGTGGTCGCGGCAATGAAGCGCACCGGCGCGGAGGGCGAGTTCCGATCCAACCTGCACCGCGGCGGCTCGGCCGAGTTGGTGCGGCTTACGCCCGAAGAGCGCTCCATTGCGGTGCGCGCGGCCAAGACCATGGGGCTCAACGTCTGCGGCGTCGACATGCTGCGTGCCAACCACGGGCCGGTGATCATGGAGGTGAACTCGTCGCCCGGGCTGGAGGGCGTGGAGGTGGCAACCGGCAAGGACATCGCTGGCATGGTTATCGAATACCTCGAAAAACACGCCAAGGAGGGCAAGACAAAGACGAAGGGCAAGGGCTGATGGCGCCGCGCGAGGACTTTGCTATTGGCGGCGTGCGGATCGCGCCCGGCGGGCGGCAGACCGTGGACTTGCCGATCAGCGTGCTTTCGGATCACACGCCGGTCACCATGTCGGTGCATGTGCGCCACGGCCGCCGGTCCGGCCCGGTGGTGTTCCTGAGTGCGGGCATCCACGGCGACGAGGTGATCGGTGTGGAGATCATAAGGCGGGTGCTGAGCACGCCGGGGCTGGCCTCGCTCAAGGGCACGCTGCTGGCTGTGCCGATCGTCAACACTTTTGGCTTTCTCAACCATTCCCGCTACTTGCCGGACCGGCGTGACCTGAACCGGGTGTTCCCGGGCAGCGCCGGCGGGTCGCTGGCTTCGCGGCTGGCCAATCAGTTCCTGACCCGGATCGTCGCCCGCTCCGACCTCGGCATCGACCTGCATTCGGCGGCGATCCACCGCACCAATTATCCGCAAGTGCGGATCTCTCCCGGCGATGCGCGGATGGAGGAGCTGGCCAAAGTCTTCGGCGCGCCTATCGTGATGCGCTCGGCGCTGCGTGAGGGCTCGCTGCGGCAGGCGGCCAAGGACATGGGCAAGGACGTGCTGCTGTTTGAGGCGGGCGAGGGGCTGCGCTTTGACGAGCTGTCCGTCAGGGCAGGGGTTGCGGGCATTCTGCGGGTGCTGCGGCATCTCGGCATGCTGCCGGCCAAGGGTATCTCCAAGCCCAAGGCGGCGCCGCAGTTCTGCCCCTCCAGCAAATGGCTGCGCGCGCCGATGGGCGGGTTGTTGCGCATCTACAAGGCGGACGGTGAACTGGTGCGGCGCGGTGAGGTCCTCGCCACGGTGTCGGACCCGTTCGGGGAACAGGAACAGCATATCGAGGCGCCTTTCGGCGGCATCATTGTCGGCCGTTCAGTGATGCCCGTGGTGAACGAAGGCGATGCGGTCTTCCACCTTGGCCGCGTTGGGTCGGTCGCCCATGCGGAGGATGCGGTGGAGGACCTGAACGCGCAGCTGACGGATGATCCGATGTTCTACGAGGATGAGATCATCTAGCCTTCGACCCTTGCTCCCCTTGGCAGCGGCATCCCTGGTTCCCTCTGCCTGTCCTCCTCTGTAAGCACTTCGGACATGTATTGCCGGCATGCGGATTTTGCGGCCTGTAGGTCCCGCCTCCCGCGCGCCGCCGCGCAGCCCTGCGTGTGAAACAGGCAGTGTCGGTGCAGCCTCCCGCCGCCGGTCGCCCGCGGTTCCGGCCGCAGAGGCCAACGGTGCCGAAGGTCTGGGAGGGGTTCGCGGTGTCCTCACCGTGTCCGATCTGGGCCGCCACCGCCGCAACTGTAGCAATAATACAACAATTGGGCGGGGCTTTCGGCGCCGCCGTTTCGGCAGAGGCGCCATGGCGGCCAGCTGAGCCGGGAAGTTCCTGAAAAGGCTAGCCTCAGTTTCAGGTGAGAAATTCTCGCTTTATCTATGAATAATTTAATTTGTACGCATTCATCCCGTTCTCCTATCCATTTTTCTGGCAGCATGCTCCCTCCGGGAAAGAGGGACCCTCTGGTGGGAAAGGACTTCCCCGTGCACAAACTCAACATTTTGGCCGCTTCGTTTGCAGCGCTTATGTTGGCCCACCCCGTTTTTGCGCAGGGCACGATTCTCGGGATCGAGGATCTCGATGAACGTATCGAAGACATTCAGGAAGATGTCGCGGAAGAACTGGAAGAGGGCGAGGACCGGGAGCGGTACGGCACCAACCAGTACGCGCAAGGGTGGACCGGCGGTCTCTCGTTCGGCTTCTCCGGCACCACTGGCAACACCGACACGGCTGACTTGGATCTCGCAGGGCGGCTGCGCTACGGCAACGGGCTCTGGAACCATACCTTTGGTTTCGCAGGAGAGTTCTCCGAAGACAACGACGTGCGCAACAAGGAAGAGGTCTACGCCACCTATGACGTCAACCGCTACATCACAGAGCATTTCTACCTGTTCGGACTGGGCTCGGTGCGCTACGACGACTTCGACTCCAACCGTCTGGACGCCTTCGTGGGTGTTGGACCCGGCTACCGCATAATTAACCGGCAGAACCAGACCTGGCGGGTGCAGGCAGGCCCCGGCGTGCGCTACATCGAGGACCAGCTGCGCGTGGACAATACCGAAGCCGCAGGTATCGCCGGTTCACGCTACTACTTCGCTTTCAGCGAAGGCGTGAACCTGACAATGGACACCGATGTGCCGTTCTCTGACGAGGACACAGTGGTCACCAATGACCTCGGCGTGAACTTCAAGGTGACCGGCCGGTGGGCGACCCGCGTTTCCTGCCGCACGGACTGGGACAGCGATCCGCTGCCGGGTCTGAAAAGCACCGATAACAAGTTGGGTGTGTCCCTGATCTACGGGTTCTGATCCTGCAAATTCCTCGGAAAAATTGGGGCGGAGCGATCCGCCCCCTTTTTGTGCCGGCGGGCGGCGCGGACCGGTGCAGGGGTCTCAATGCCGCAAGGCTTGGGTCTCCCGGGCCATGTCCTCGGCCAGGTCGCGCAGGACACCGGGGTCCGCGCCCCCACGCAGCTCCAGCCGCAGCGCGGTGAGATTGGCCTGGTAGCGGCGCGCAAGGCGGGCGGGATCGGCCGCCGCGGGCAGCTCGCCCTGGTCTTGGGCGGCGGTGAAGGCGGCGGTGATCTCGTCCAGCATCGCGTCGAGGCAGGCCTGCGCGCGGGCCGCGATGGCGGGCACCGTGCCGCGGGTATCAAGCGCGGTGCAGACCAGCATGCAGGCCTGGCGCAAGCGGTCCTCCGCGGGCAGTTCCGCAAAGCCCCGCAGGTTGTCCGCCAGCCCTTGCAGCGGCGAAGGTGCGGCAGCGATGCGGGCGCGGAACTGGCTGCGGGCGGTCTCGAAATAGCGCTCAAGCGCCAGCAGGCAGATGTTTTCCTTGCTCTGGAAGGCGGCGTAGATGCTGCCCGGTTTCAGGCGCAGTGCCGCTTCGAGGTCCTTCAGCGAGGTCGCGTGAAACCCCTTGCGCCAGAACAGCAGCATGGCGGCCTCCAGCGCCGTATCGCGGTCATAGGGGGCGGCGCGGGGCATCGGGCGTCTCCTTGGTTCGCGGCGTGCGGCCCCGTGCGGGGCAGCAGCCATTGTCTCAGCGTCTGCTGTCAGGCCGCCTTGTCTTCCTTCGACCAGGCGAACTTCTCGAATACCTTGTCGACCGGGGTGTCGGCCAGGTGGTTAGTATAATTCGACATGATCTTCTGGCTGTAACCCAGGATCACTTCAAGGATGTTGCGCTTGCTGAAGCCTGCGTCCAGGAAGGCCTGCACGTCGTCTTCGGAGAGGTTGCCGCGGTTGCGGATCACCTTCAGGGTGAAGCCGCGCAGCGCTTCCAGCTTGGGATCGGCGAGCGGCTTGCCCTCGCGCAGCGCGTCGATGATCGCGTCATCCACGCCCATGCTCTTGGCGATGCCGGTATGGGCAGGCACGCAGTAGTGGCATTCGTTTTCGACGTTGATGGTCTGCCAGACCACGGTCAGCTCGTCCTTGTCGAGGCTGGAGTTCTGAAACAGCTCGTGCACGCGCTGGTAAGCTTCCAGCAGCTCCGGCGACTCCGCCATCACGGCATGCAGTCCGGGCACAAAGCCGACGGCGGCCTTGCTCTTGGCCAGCAGCGGCTTGGCATCGTCGGGTGCGGTGTCTTCGGTGTGCAGGGTGAAGTCCGTCATGTCTCTCTCCTTCGGTGCAAGGTTGCACCCGGCCAGGCAGGAGCCTTGGGCCGGGTGGTGGAATTCTCGCGTGCAGGCCGGGCGGGTTGGCTGCACTCACCGGGAGATAGGCAGACACCGGCGCCGCACAAGGGATGAATTTGAGCGATCACTCAAACGTGAGGCGGCGGCGCGGGAGCGACCCGGCGCAGTGGAAAGGCGCGCGCCGGGCCGCAGGGGAGGGGTCAGATCATCTGGAAGTAATTGCGGTAGAAACCGGCGATGCCCCATTCCATGCTGGCCAGAGGCCCGGGCACAAAGCGGTGCGAATTTACCCCTTCCTGGTTGTGGCGGATAATCTTTTCGTCGTCTTTCGAGGTGACATGCCACAGCCAGGTGAGCGCTTCCTTGTCATAGTCGCGGCCTTCTTCGGCGTCGCCGCGCACATACCAGGCGATCTGAATGTCGGTCTCCTGCAGGGAGCGGGGCACGAAGCGGTAGCCGACCAGGTGGTCGGCGTAGATCAGGAAATAGTTCAGCAGACCCACGGTGAGGTCGGTGGCACCGCCGTCATGGCCCGAGAGCCTGCCCAGGGGCGGGGCCAGCGGGGCGCCGTCGCGGCTGCCGGTATTGTAGCCGGGGAACAGCGGGTAGCGGCGCCAGTAGACATCGGCGCCGGGGGCAGGGGCTTCCGCGCCGGTCAGGTCCACTTCACCTGAGGGCAGGCCGATGTTTTCGGAGCGCGTCTGCAGCGCGGCGGCGTATTTCTCCACATCGGCCGGGTCCTTCAGCGAATGGCTGCGCGAATACTCCTGATGCGAGGGCGCGCAGTGGTAGCACTCCAGGTAGTTCTCCACCGCCAGCTTCCAGTTCGCAGGCACCGGGTAGGTGGCTTCATGCGCGAGCCTGAGGTTCTCTAGCTGCATCGGCGCGGCCAGCGGCGCGATACGGGCAAGACCTGCGTCCAGATCGGGGGCGGTTTCATCGGCGCAAATGAAGATCAGCCCTTCGAAAATCTTCACCTGAGCCGGGAACAGCCCGTATTCGCCCGGGTCGAATTCCGGCCCCATGGCCCGGCCGCCGCGCAGCTGCCCGTCCAGCCCGAAGGTCCAGGCGTGGTAGGGGCAGGAGAACACCCGCGCCGTGCCCTGCTTTTCCAAGCACACGCGGGAGCCGCGGTGGCGGCAGACGTTCATATGCGCCCGCACCTCGCCTGCGCGGTCGCGCACCACGATGATGGATTCCGGCCCGTAGTCGAACAAGAAATAATCGCCCGGCTCCGGGATCTGGCTGACATGGCCGGCCCAGATCCAGTTTCGGTTCCAGAACGCTTTGATATCGTTGTCATAAACCGCCTGCGAGCTGTAGAAATGCCGCTCCAGGGCAAAGCCCTCGCGGTGGCTTTCGATCAGCTCGCGCATCACTTGCAGGTCATCTTTGGGCATCTCGCACCTCACGTGTCAGTCAGAGAGATCATTTCGCGGCGGAACCATTCGGCCTCTGCCGCCGCGGGGTCGCGTTGGAAGTTGCGGGCGGCCATGTGACCCGCATAGACGGCATCGGCTATCAGCCCCGGTGCGGCGGCGTCGCCGATCAGCTCGAGCGTGGTGAAGCGGCGGGGGTATTCGGCCCGCAAGGCGTCGAACAGCGCGGTGTCGCGGCCGCGCGCGGTTACCGTCAGAAGGCTGGCGCAGCCCATCTGCCGCGTCCGTCCGGTATAGGCGCAGGCCAGAGTGACGCCGGAGGCATCGGCCGAGTGCAGCAGATGCAGGGGGATGATCTCGACCCCCGCCTCGATCAGGCCGCGCTGCACCCTTGACTGCTCCAGCGTGTAATCGGTGAAGGCCGAGACCACGGCGCCCGGCGTTGCCAGCATTACCTGGTGCCCCGCAGCGGAAAGATGATCGGCCAGCACGCCGCCCATGTAACCCTGATCGTCGTCATAGATTAGCACCGGGCCATCCTTGGGCGGCAGGGTGCCCGCCATGATGTCATCCGGGCTCAGCACCGGCAGGCCGTCGAGCGGCAAGGGAGCCTTGGAGGAGCGGCCGCGGCCGTCGCGCCGCCAGTGGCTGCCGGTGCCAATGAAGACATTCGAAACCGCCAGATCCGCGACCTCGGCGGCCGTCAGGGGGCTTGCCGTGAACATCTGCACATTGGCGCGCTGCTGCAGGTCCCACAGCCGGTTGTCCGCGACGCGCTGCCAGGCGGCCAGGCCCTTGAGGCGGCTCTCCTTTCGCACCCGGCCGCCGAATTCGTCTGCCGCCTCGGCCAGGGTCACCTCGTAGCCGCGCTTCGCCAGCTGCATCGCGCATTCCAGCCCCGCCGGGCCGGACCCCACCACCAGCGCCTGCGCGTCCTGCCGCTTGGGGGCGATCACCTCGGGGTGCCAGCCGCGGCGCCATTCCTCGCCCATTGTGGGGTTCTGGGTGCAGCGGATCGGCACCCCGAGCGTATCGGCGGAAACGCAGATGTTGCAGCCGATGCACTCGCGGATTTCCTCGATCCGGCCGTCCTCGATCTTCTTCGGCAGAAACGGATCGGCAATCGAAGGCCGCGCCGCGCCGATCAGGTCCAGCACGCCCTTGCCGACCAGCGAGGCCATGAGGTCGGGCGAAGTGAAGCGGCCCACGCCCACCACCGGCTTGCTGGTCACCTGCTTCACGAACTCCATGTAAGGCACCTGGAAGCCATCCTGCGGCTGGAAGCGGGTGGTTTGGCTGTCGTTGCTCCAGTCGGAGACATTCACGTCCCACAGGTCCGGCAGCTCCGCCAGCAGTTCCACCACCGCGCGGCCTTCCTCCGCCGCCTGCATGCCGTCTGCGCCCATCATCTGGTCGACGGCAAAGCGGAAGGCGACGGCGCAGCGGCCGTCCAGCTCCTCGCGGGTTTCCTCCAGCAGCTCGCGGGTCAGCCGCAGCCGGTTCTCCAGCGAGCCGCCGTATTCATCGTTGCGGGAATTGTACTGCGGCAGCAGGAAGTGCTGCGGCAGGGTCATCTGGTGGCCCGCGTAGACGTAGACGATGTCGAACCCCGCTTCGCGCGCGCGGCGGGCGGCGGCGCGGTGCCAGCGGCGCAGGTTGCGGATGTCCTCCTTGTCCATGGCGCGGGCCTGTTTCGGGTAGACCTGGTCGATCGGCATGTCCGACGGCGCCAGCGCCGGGGCGCGGGTCAGGTGGTTCATCGCGTGATGGCCGTTGTGCGCCAGCTGGATCGCCGCCAGCGCGCCGTGCCGGTGCACCTGTTCCGTCATCAGCCGCAGCGCCGGGATGTCGCGCGCGTCCCAAAGCCGGTTTTCCGCATAAGGCCCAAGGTCCGAGGTCGGGTGGATCTCCGTCTCCTGGGTGGAGACCACGGCCCAGCCGCCTTCGGCCTTCATCGCCCGCATCGCCGCCTCGGCCTGCGGGCGCACATGGCCGAGACCGTTGCAATGCGGCACCTGGTAAAAGCGGTTCCGCGCGGTGACGGGACCGATTTGCACCGGCTCGAAGAGAAGCGAATAGCCGTGAGCGCCTGACATGTCCGCGCATCCTTTGCGTGAGTTGGGGGGCTGGGGAGGGCAGGGCGCGGCGGGAAGGAGCCCCCGCCGCAGCCCGGGTCAGAAACCGGCCTTGATGCGTTCGAATTCCTTCAGCATCCGCCCCTCAAGCTCGGGGTTCACGGCGTCGAAGAACAGGCTGCCCTCGAAGAAGCTGTCGACGTCGGCAAAGCCGTAGGTTTCGATCAGCGCCTGATCGGCGGCCTCGAAGGCCTCGGCGTTGGAGTGGCCGTAGCCCCAGTTTTCGAGGATGTATTTGCCGCTGGCCTCGGCCGTTAGCGCGTTCAGCATGTCATAAACCTGTTCGTCGCTCTGCGTCGCGGATTTCAGATGCACATAGCCGCAGACCCAGGTGGCGATGCCTCTGTCCACGTCGCGCATCATCTTTGCTGGCGTCTCGTTCCAGATCAGGTTCAGCTCGGACTGGTTCCAGCCCCAGCCCATGAGCACCTCGCCCGACGCAAGCGCCTGGTCCAGCTGGCCGGCATCGGACCAGTAAAAGCGCACGTTGGGGTGCACCTGGCGCAGGAAGTCCGAGGCCTTCTGGAATTCCGCGCCGGACATGTCCGTGTAGCTGGAGGCGCCGGTGGCCAGCGCTGCCATCGCATAGGCTGAAGAGGCCGCATCCGGAATGGCAATCTTGCCCTGATACTGCGGATCCGCCAGCATCTGCAGCGAGATATCCCCGCCCGCGATCTCGTCGGTGCGGTAGATCAGCCCGGTGTTGCCCCACTCGAACGGCACCATGTAGGTCTCGCCATCGATGGTGATGCCGTCGACCTGCCGGATCTGCGGCAAGAGCTTGTCCCAGTGGTCCAGCCGCGCGGTGTCGATCGGTTTCAGCAGATCCGCCGCTACCCATTTACGCACCGCATCCGAGCAGGGGTGGGCGAGGTCGGCCTCGAATCCCGATTGCAGCTTGGTGAACGCCTCGTCCTGGCTGCCGAAATAGGTGTAGCTGGGCGCACCGCCGTATTTTTCCGCATAGGCGCCGAAGAAGCCCTGATCCTCGTAGCCCGACCAGTCGAAGACCGACAGGCTGGCGGCATCGGCGCGCAGCTCGCCTGTGCCGGCAGCAAGCGCGGCGGCGGCTGCGAGGCTCGCGGCAAAATGTTTCATGTGTGTTCCTCCCTGTTATCCTTGGCACCGGCCCTGCCGGAGTCCGCTCACTCGGCGTCCGCCGGCGCGCCCAGATCAATGAGGGAAGCGTTCTGCACCCCTAGCCAGACCCGGTCGCCCTGCTTGTGATCCACCGTGTGGAAGTAGTTCGGCACCGCCACCGCAATCGGCCCCTCCAGCCCGTGCGCGCGGACGTGGTAGTGCACGCTCTCGCCGTAGAAGGCGGCGTTGGTCACGGTGCCTTCCAGATAGCCGTCGTAGCCGTCCGGTTTGGCCGCGGCGATTTCCAGCTGCTCGGGGCGGATGCCCACCAGCAGATCCCGGCCCAAGGCCGCGCGGCGCACATTGGGATTGCGGGTGACGCCGAGCGGGCCGAACCCCTGCACCCGGGCGCGGATCAGGCCGCCGGACTCGCCGGTGATCTCGGCGCCAAGAAAGTTCATGCCGCCGATGAAAGCCGCCACCTCGCGGCTGGCCGGGCGGGCATAGAGCACTTCGGGGCGGTCTACCTGCTTCAGCTTGCCCTGGAACATCACGCCGATGCGGTCGGACATGGTCATCGCCTCATACTGGTCATGGGTGACCATCACGAAGGTGATGCCCAGCTTCTGCTGCAACTGGCGCATCTCGAACTGCATGGTCTCGCGCAGGTTCTTGTCAAGCGCCGACAGCGGCTCGTCCAGCAGCAGCACCTTGGGCCGCATCACCAGGGCGCGGGCCAGCGCGACCCGCTGGCGCTGGCCGCCCGACAGCTCATCCGCCTTGCGCGTCTGCATGCCGCCGAGTTCGACCATCTCCAGAGCTTCGGCCACGCGCGCGTTAATCTCCGCCTTCCTGAGGTTCAGCTTGCGCAGGCCAAAGGCCACGTTGTCGCCCACGTTCAGATGCGGGAAGATCGCGTAGGACTGGAACACCATGTTGGTGGGACGTTTGTTGGCCGGAATGCCCGCCACATCCTGGCCCGCAATGCGGATGCTGCCTGCGTCATGGTCCTGAAAGCCCGCAATCATCCGGAGCGCCGTGGTCTTGCCGCAGCCCGAAGGCCCAAGCAGCGAGAAGAACTCGCCTTCGCGCAGGGAGAGGGTCAGGTCGCGCACTGCCACGAAGGTGCCAAAGCGCTTCTCCACCCCGGAGAGGTCTATGATGGTCCCGCTGGTTGTTCCTTGGTCTCTCATCTGGTTCCTCGTCAGGCGGATTTGGTGGAGCGGCGGCGGAAGTATTCGGCGGTGAGCAGCAACAGCACCGAGGCGAGCAAGAGCAAGGAGCCAAGTGCCAGCGTGTTCGGAAGTTTTGCCGGAAAGCGGATCTGGCTCCAGATGTAGACCGGCAGCGTCGGCTGGTTGCCCGAAAGGAAGAAGGCCAGCACGAACTCGTCAAAGGAGACGGTGAAAGTGACCAGCAGGCTCGCCACGATCCCCGGCGCCACAATCGGCAGGGTCACCCGCCGGAAAGTGCCGATGACGCTTTCGCCAAGATCGAAGGCCGCTTCCTCCAGCGACTGGTCGAAGTCGTCGAAGGCCGATTTCAGGATCGAGACCGCGAACGGCAGCGCCACAAAGACATGGCCGAGGATCACGGTGGTGAGCGATGGTTTCAGGCCCAGCGAGATGAACAGCACCAGCATCGAGGAGGCGACAATGATGCCCGGAATGACCAAAGGCAGCATCACCAGCCCCTCGGAGACCTCGCGCCCCGTGAAGCGGTAGCGCACATAGGCACGGGCCGCGAACAGCCCCAGCGAAGTGGCGACCAGGGCGGTGACGGCGCCGACGATCAGCGAATTCACCATCGCCTGCAGCAGCGTCTCCTGCCCGCCAAGCTGGGCATACCATTTCAGGGTG
Source organism: Cribrihabitans pelagius (assembly GCF_048820915.1). Taxonomy (NCBI): domain Bacteria; kingdom Pseudomonadati; phylum Pseudomonadota; class Alphaproteobacteria; order Rhodobacterales; family Paracoccaceae; genus Cribrihabitans; species Cribrihabitans pelagius. Next base: position 17,925 of record NZ_JBMERR010000008.1, read on the forward strand.
AATCCCTTCATCGGGAAGGCAACGATGGTGCCGTCGTTGAAGGAGAACAGCGGCAGCAGAAGCACCGGCAGGTAGAGGAACGCGAGGTAGGCCACCGCATAGATCAGGAGCCAGGGCGCGCGGGTGAGCAGCTTCAACGGATTCTCCTCCCCAAAGCGGTGGCCGAGATCACGAAAAGGATCGCGGCGGCACCGACAGAGGCCATGGCCACCAGTGACAGCGTTGCGCCCAGGGGCCAGTTGTTGGCGGGGCCGAACTGCACCTGGATCAGGTTTGCCACCATCTTCCCCTGCGAGCCGCCGACCAGCGAGGGCGTCACGTAATCCCCCACGGTGGGGATGAAGATGATCAGGCTCGCGGCGATGATGCCGGGCACGGTCAGCGGCAGCGTCACCCGCAGGAAACGTTCCAGCCGGGAGCAGCCGAGATCGGTCGCCGCCTCCAGCAGCGAGCGGTCGATCTTCTGCAGCGAGACATAGATCGGCAGGATCGCAAACGGCGCCCAGGCATGGGCCAGCGTCAGCACCACGGCAAACTCATTGTAGAGCAGGAAGGTCAGCGGCTCGCTGATCGCGCCGAGCGACAGAAGCGCCGAGTTCATCACCCCGTTGAAGCCAAGGATCAGCTTCCAGCTGAAGACGCGCAGCAGGTAGCTCGACCAGAACGGGATGGTGATCAGCAGAAGCCACAGCGTCTTCTTGCGGGTGCGGAAGGCGATGAAATAGGCAATCGGGTAGGCCAGTGCCACCGTCGCCAGGGTGACCGCGCCGGCGATCGCCAGCGACCGCAGCATCAGGTGGCGCACCAGCGGATCGGTCGCGGCCTCCAGATAGTTGGCCCAGGTCAGGGTCTTGTCGATGCTGACATAGGTCTGGGTCCAGAAACTGTAGGCCACCAGGATGCCCAGGGGCGCTGCCACCAGCAGCCCGACATAGAGCGACGCGGGCGCGCTGAGCGCCAGGCCCTTGCCTTCCTCGGTTCTCAGAAATCCGGCCATCGGTCTCCGTCGCGGACTAAGTTTCAGCGGGCTGGGCGTTTGCCATCTGGTAAAATGGACAATCGTCCATTGAAATCTGGATCCCGTCCGGGCTTTCTGTCAACTGCTTTTCTCGGCTCAATGGACAATCGTCCATTTTTGCTGGATATTCTTTTTGCGCTATGCCAGCTTTTCCCCACTGGCGGGCCCTTCGCGGCTGGTGCCGGCGCCTTGGCGCGGCACCGACTCGCACGAGATCCGCCGGTCTGGCTTCATTTGCGTGACGGGACAGAATGCAGGGAAAACGCGAACAGAACCGCGAGCAGAACCGCCTCGCTCTGATCGAAGCGGTGCTGGATTCCGTCGCCGCCAAGGGCATCTCGGAGACCTCGGTCAGCGAGATCACCCGCCGCGCGGGCCTGTCGCGCGGCATGATCCACCTGCATTTCGGCGGCAAGGACAACCTGGTTCACGCCGCGGCGCGGCACTCCTCGGAGGAGTATTACGACGGGCTGGAGGCGCTGCTGCGGCAAGCGGGCGCCAGTCCGCAGGCGCGGATCGAGACCATCGTGCGCGGCGATCTCAGCACGCCGGTGCTGAACCGGCGCAATGTCAGCATCTGGTATGCCTTCCGCGGCGAGGCGCGCAACCGCACCGCCATTGCCGAATATTCGGATACCCGCGACGGGCGGCTGCGGGGCATGATCCACGGTGCCTTCACCCGGATCGTGCGGGAGGCCGGGACGCCGGACCCCTCCGGGGCCGCCCGCGATGCCACCCACGGCACGCTGGCCCTCCTGGAGGGCATGTGGACCGACTTCCTGCTGCATCCGGACCGGTTCGACAGGGAGGAGGCCGCGCGCATCATCTTCCGCTTTCTTGCAGCGCTGTTCCCCGCGCATTTCTCGCTCGACGGGGCAAGGGCTTAGGCGGGCAGGGTCAACTCAGGCGTTCTGCCTGCGCCCGGAGCCAGGCGCGCAGGGCGGTCGGATCGGGCGCGCGCAGCGTGGCCGCGGTCGGGCCGGGGCCGATCTTGACGGCAATGCCGCCAAGCGCCTGCGCGGCGGCAAAAGCGTCCTCATCGGTGCGGTCGTCGCCGATCATCACCACCCGCCGCCCGGCAAAGGGCGCCTCAGACGCCATCCGGCGCAGGGCAACCCCCTTGTTGGCGCCCTCGGGCTTTACCTCGACGATCATCTTGCCTGGCTGCACCACATAGCCCGGCACCGCCGCGGCGGCCTCCTCGGCGGCGGCGAGGCCCCTCGCTTCGGCCTCTGGCGCACTGCGGTAGTGGAAGGCGGCGGCGGGGCCCTTGACCTCAAGCCAGGTGCCCTCGAATGCCTGTTCCACGGGGCGGAACGGCGCCAGCAGCGCCGCGGGCGCGTCAGGCAGCGGCGGCGGCAGCGGCGCGCCGGGGGCGGCCTGCTCCAGCCCGTGGGTGCCCGCGCGCCACAGCCTGTCCGGAGTGCGCTTGGCCAGATCGCGCAGGCTGCGCCCGGTGATCACCGCCACCGCGCCGCCGAGCCGGTCCAAGAGTGCCAGAAGCGCAGCCTCTGCCTCTGGCGGAAGGCACACGCTGCCGGGATCCGGGCGGATCTCGGCCAGCGTGCCGTCGAAGTCGACGAACAGGGCATCCGCGCGCGTCAGCGCAAACCCCTCCAGCGCATCGCTCATTCCGCCGTCTCCCCGCTGCCGTCCGAAGTGGCGATGGTCCGATGCTTCACGGCGCTTGCCTCTTCCAATGCGGTCAGGAAGCTGCGCCGCCACCAGATCACATCCTGCGCGGTGACGCCGCTGGCCAGTGCCGACCAGCGCTGCTTGCGTTCCTCCAGCGGCATGGACAGCGCGCGGCTGATGGTTTCGGCCAGGCCTTCGACATCATGCGGGTTGACCAGCAGCGCTTCCGGCATCGCCTCGGCGGCGCCTGCAAATTCCGACAGGATCAGCACCCCCGGATCCTCCGGATCCTGGGCCGCGACAAATTCCTTGGCGACCAGGTTCATGCCGTCATGCAGCGGCGTCACCAGTGCGACGCGCGCCAGCCGGTAGAGCCCTGCCAGAACCTCGCGCGGGTAGTTGCGCGCGATATAGCGGATCGGGGTCCAGTCGAGATCGGCGTAGTCGCTGTTGATCCGCCCGGCGATGCGGTCGAGTTCCTCGCGCAGGTCCTGATAGGCATCGACATCCTCCCGCGAGGGCGGCGCGATCTGCAAGAGCGCGACATTGCCGCGCAGCTCGGCATATTCATCGAGCAGCCGCCCAAAGGCCTGCAGCCGCTGCGGCAGCCCCTTGGAATAGTCGATCCGGTCGGCGCCAATCACCAGCGCGCGGCTGTCCATGACCCGGCCCAGCCGCTCGGCGCTGGAACGCGCCTCCTCCGTTTCCAGAAAGCGTTCGATCTCCTGCGGGTCGATGCCGATCGGGAAGGCGGCGGCGCGGATGGTGCGGCCGAAGACCCGCATCCAGCCGTCGCCCAACAGCTCGGCGTCGTGGAATTCTGCCATGTAGCGGGCGAAATTTTCGGTATCGCGGGCCGTCTGGAAGCCGATCATGTCGTATTCGGCCAGGCCATGCGCCAGCTGCGCGTGATGCGGCAGCGCGGTAAAGACCTCGGGGGCGGGGAAGGGGATGTGCAAGAAGAAGCCGATCGGCCCGCGCACGTCATTGTAACGCAGCTCCCGCGCCAGCAGCAGAAACTGGTAGTCATGCACCCATATGGTGTCTTCCGGCCGCGCGGTCTGGGCCAGCAGCCGGCCGAAGCGGCTGTTCACGGCCTGATAGGCGTGAAAGGTTTCCTCCTCGAACTCCGCCAGATCGACCCGGTAGTGAAACACCGGCCACAGCGTGCGGTTGGCATAGCCGAGGTAGTAATTCTCGTATTCCTCATGCGTCAGGTCGGTCAGGGCGAAGTCGACGTTTTCCTCGGCAAACAGCCGGATTCCGCGGGTTTCACGTTCGGTGGTGTCGCCGGACCAGCCGAACCACACCCCGCCGCCCCTTTCGCTCAGCGCGTCCCACAGTGCCACAACGAGCCCCCCCGCGCGCGGCGCTCCCGGGGTTGCGGTGCGGTTGGAAGCGATGATCAGCCGTCCCATTGCCCAAGCCTCATCTTCAAAAGCCCTCCAAACCAATTACCTGTGCTTAAATAGGGGCGGGAAGCGCTTGCGTCACCCCCCTGTGTTGCGCATGGCAGCGCTTAGGAACACCGGCGCCGGTACGCCATGCTCGCCAGCGGGGTCCGGATTGGGCTAACATCCTGCCAGACGTGCGGCAGACAATCTGATGGTGAGACATGAAGAACCTTGGACTGATCGGCAATTGCAGCATCGCGGGACTGGTGGACGACAGGGGGGAGCTGGTTTGGCTCTGCCTGCCGCGGTTCGACGGGGTGCCCGTGTTCCATTCGCTTCTGGGCCAGGGCACTGGGGAGCCAGGCGGCGGCGGCTTTGCGATTGAGCTGGAGGGGTTCAAGTCCTCCCGCCAGAGCTATGACCGCAACACCGCGGTGCTGCGCACGGTGCTGAGCGGCGAGTCGGGCGAGGTGGAGATCGTCGATTTCACCCCGCGTTTTGACAATTGCGGACGCATGTTCCGGCCACAGACCGTGGTGCGGCGGATCCGGGCGCTATCGGGTTGGCCGCGTGTCAAGGTGCGGCTGCGGCCGCGGTTCGACTGGGGCGCGACCGAGCCCGAGATCACCCGCGGCTCCAACCATGTGCGCTATGTCGGCAACGGCCATACCATGCGGCTGACCACCGATGCGCCCATCGACCTCGTGCTGGACGAGCATGTCTTCAACCTCGACCGGCCGCTGCATTTCGTGCTGGGCCCCGACGAAAGCCTGAGCGCGCACCCGGCCGAGCTGACCGAGAGCTTCCTTCGCGACACGGTGCAATACTGGCGCGACTGGGTGCGGCGGCTTGCGGTGCCCTTCGAGTGGCAGGATGCGGTGATCCGCGCCGCCATCACGCTGAAGCTGTGCAGCTACGAGCCGACCGGCGCCATCGTCGCCGCGGTGACCACCTCGCTGCCCGAGGCGCCCGACAGCGGCCGCAATTGGGATTACCGCTTCTGCTGGGTGCGCGATGCCTATTTCACCGTGCGTGCGCTCAACAGCCTGGCCGCGACCCGGACGCTTGAGCATTATTTCCAATGGCTGATGAACGCGGTGGCGGACGCCGGCGGCGGCCACATCCAGCCGGTGCTGGGCATCGGGCTGGAGCGCCAGCTGAGCGAGAGCATCGCGCCCGGTCTTCAGGGCTACCGCGGCATGGGTCCGGTGCGTATCGGCAACCAGGCGCATGAGCATTTCCAGCACGACACCTACGGCGCCATCATCGTCGGAGCCGCGCCCGCTTTCTTCGACTGCCGCCTGCACATGCACGCGGGCGCCGATGCCTTCCGGATGCTGGAGGACCTGGGCGAGCAGGCCTGGAAGCTGCACGACCAGCCCGACGCGGGCATCTGGGAGCTGCGCACGCGGGCGCGGGTGCATACCTCCTCCTCGGTGATGTGCTGGGCCGCCTGCGACCGCCTGGCCAAGATCGCGGGCCACCTGGGGCTTGCCAGCCGCCAGGCTTTCTGGCGCAAGCGCGCCGATGCGATCCGCGACAAGATCCTGGAGCAGGCGTGGTCCGACAAGCGCCAGGCCTTCGTTGAAAGCTTCGGCGGCGAGACGCTGGACGCCAGCGTGCTCCTGATGGGAGAGGTCGGGATGCTGCCGCCCTCGGAGCCGCGCTTTGCGGCCACCGTGGACCGGCTGTCGTCGGCGCTGGGGCGCGGCGCCTTCATGCTGCGTTACGAGGAGGCGGATGATTTCGGCGAGCCCGAGGTCGGCTTCAACGTCTGTGCCTTCTGGCGGCTGGACGCGCTGGCGCGGATCGGCCGCACCGGCGAGGCGCGGGAGTATTTCTGCGACCTGCTGGATGCGCGCGGGCATCTGGGCATGATGTCGGAGGATACCGATTTCCGTACCGGCGAGGCCTGGGGCAATTTCCCGCAGACCTATTCGATGGTCGGCATCATCAACGGCGCGATGCGGCTGTCGCGGCCGTGGGAAACCGAGCTCTGACGCTGCCGCCAAGCCCGCCGCGCCCGCCCTGCCCTGGCGCCGCCCGGCGGCGGGGCAGGGCGGGCGCGGCGGGCTTCAGCCCATCTGGCGGAAGTCGCCTGAGTCCAGCACCGGCGCCACGTCCAGCTCCTCGGCGTCGAGCATCGCCGCCACGCGCTCCAGCGCGGCCACCAGCATCGCCTGCTCCCAGTCCTCCAGCGCCTTGAACTTGTTCACGTAGCGCTGCTGCAGCGGATCCGGCGCGCCCTCGATCGTGCTGCGGCCCAGATCCGTCACCACGATATTGGTCTGGCGCCGGTCGGCCTGGGATTTCTCGCGCACCACCATGCCGCGGGCGACCAGCTTGTCGACCAGCGCTGTCACCGTCGCCTGCGACACCCGCATCCGGGTGGAGATCTCCTTGGCCGTGGTCTGCCCGCTTTCGGCAACCACTTGCAGCACCCGGAACTGCACCGCGGTAAGGCCCGCGGACTTGGCCAGCTTGCGGCCGAACAATTCGGTTGCGCGCAGGATCTGGCGCAGGGCGATGAGGCTGCTGTCGGTGCGGTCCATTTGCTCTCCTGGGGTCTCCTGACTGCGGGGCTGAGCGATTTTGCCAGAGCGCGGCTGCGCATTCAATCGCCGTTACAAAATATTATTATTTCACTTTGTCGAAGCATTTGTGGTGTTGAGGGGGTCGTTTGTGTCATAAAAATCAACCGTTCCTAGCCTGTCTGCGACATTTTGCTTAGCCTATTGAAGAACTGACGGGCGGGTGTTATTTAGCTTCTCGAACGAAATTGGAGGACGATGACAGATGCGGAACGCCCTAGAAGTGTTCGAGAAGCCTTTTCCTGAACTGCGCAAGCCCGCTGCGGCCGATGGCGCGGAGATTTGGGAGCTGGTTCGCAACTGTCCGCCGCTCGATCAGAACTCGATGTATTGCAACCTCGTGCAGTGCGACCACTTCCGCGATACCTGCGTGGTGGGCGAGCTGGACGGCAAGATCGCAGGCTGGGTCTCCGGCTACGTGATCCCGCATGATCCCGAGACCGTGTTTGTCTGGCAGGTGGCCGTCTCCGAGGCAGCCCGCGGCACCGGCCTCGCGTCGCTGATGCTGCGCGAGCTGGTGCAGCGCGACGCCTGCAAGGGCGTGCGCCGGATGCAGACCACCATCACCGGCGGCAACGAAGCCTCCTGGTCGCTGTTCCGCCGCTTTGCCGACTGGCAGCGGACCAAGCTGGATATCCAGCCCTACTACACCCAGAGCCTGCACTTCCGCGGGCGCCACGAAACCGAGAATCTGGTTTCCATCAAACTGCTCGAAGAGGCCAAGCGCGCCGCGTGAACTCTGCAAAATCCTTGTGATCCAGCGTGTTTCCCGTGTGGCACCCGCCTGTCCTCAGCAGTCTCCTCCCCCAAATCAAAGGTAATTTCATGACCACCCCGATGTCTGACACCGGCAATATTGCCATTTTCAAACGCCGTGAATCCGAGGCCCGCAGCTATTGCCGGAGCTTCAACACCGTCTTTACCAGCGCCAAAGGGTCCGAGCTGACCGATGCCAAGGGCGACACCTACATCGACTTTCTTGCAGGCTGCGCCTCGCTCAACTACGGCCACAACGACCCCGACATGAAGGCGGCGCTGATCGATCACATCAGCAGCGATGGCCTGGCGCACGGGCTCGATTTGCACACCGACACCAAGGCGGGTTTCCTCACCGCATTTGAAACCCACATCCTGAAGCCGCGCGGCATGGATCACAAGATCATGTTCACCGGCCCGACCGGCGCCAACGCGGTCGAGGCGGCGTTGAAGCTTGCTCGCAAGGTGACTGGCCGCCAGAACGTGATCGCCTTCACCAATGGCTTCCATGGCGTGAGCTTGGGGGCACTGGCTGCCAGCGGTAACGGCTACCACCGCGGCGCCGCCGGGGTGACGCTGAGCGGGGTGACCCGGATGCCGTTTGACCGCTACTTCGGCGAGGACGTGGACACCGCCGATTACCTGGACAAAATGCTGTCCGACAAATCCGGCGGCGTCGATGCCCCGGCCGCGATCCTGCTGGAGACGGTGCAGGGCGAGGGCGGTCTCAACGCCGCGCGCCCCGAATGGGTGCGCCGCGTCGCCGACATCGCCAAAGCGCATGGCGCGCTGCTGATCATCGACGATGTGCAGGCCGGCTGCGGCCGCTGCGGCGGCTTCTTCTCCTTCGAGGAAATGGGCGTGATGCCCGACATCGTCACCATGGCGAAATCGGTCTCCGGCCTTGGTCTGCCGATGGCGCTGATGCTGGTACGCGAGCAGCACGACATCTTCGGCCCGGCCGAGCACAACGGCACCTTCCGGGGCAACACCCATGCCTTCGTGACCGGCCGCGTCGCGATCGAGAAGTTCTGGGCCGACGGCACCTTCCGCGACGAGCTGGCAGTGAAGGCCGACGTGTTGTCGGCGGCGCTGGCCGATGCCGCCGCGATGATCCCCGGCGCGCGCCTCAAGGGCCGCGGGCTGATGCAGGGTATCGACGTGGGCTCGAGCGAGCTTGCCAGCGATATCTGCGGCCGGGCCTTCGGAATGGGCCTGATCATCGAGACCTCCGGCCCGGAGGACGAGGTGGTCAAGGTGCTGGCCCCCATCACCACCCCCGAAGACGTATTCACCAAAGGCCTGTCGATCCTCGCCGACTCTGTGCGCGGCGCCATGACAGCCACCAAACAGGCGGCGGAGTAACCAAAATGATTGTACGCGATTTCAACAAGATCATCGAAACCGAGCGCGAGCGCGTGGTGTCGGATCAGAAGTGGACTTCGGTCCGGATGCTGCTTGCCGACGACAACATGGGCTTTTCGTTCCACATCACCTTCCTGGAGGCGGGATCGGAGCATCAGTTCGAGTACAAGAACCACTTCGAAAGCGTCTATTGCGTCCAGGGCTCCGGCTCGATCACCGATCTCGCCACCGGCGAGACCCATGTGATCACCCCCGGCGTGATGTACGCGCTCGACAAGCACGACCGCCACGTCCTGCGCGCCGAGGAGGAGCTGGTGATGGCCTGCTGCTTCAACCCGCCGGTGACCGGCAAGGAAGTGCACCAGGCAGACGGTTCCTACGCCCTGGAAGACAGCTGAACAGGAGGCCCCGGCAAGGTTCGGGGGATACAATCCGTGACAACTGAGACCCATACCGTCGAGAAAATCGGGGGTACCTCGATGAGCCGCGTGCGCGAACTGCGCGAGACGCTGTTCCTGGGCGGCGGCAAGGCTGCCGATCCCTATCATCGCATCTTCGTGGTGTCGGCTTTTGCCGGCATCACCAACCTGCTGCTAGAGCACAAGAAATCCGGCGCGCCCGGGGTCTATGCGCTGTTTGCGAGCAGCGAGGACGACCACGGCTGGCTGGATGCGCTGAGCCGCGTGGCCGAGGCCATGGGCAAGGCGCATGGCGAGGTGCTGGACCATGCCGGCGACCTGGCTATGGCGGATGAATTCGTGCGCGAGCGCATCGAGGGTGCGCGCAGCTGCCTGTTCGATCTGCAGCGGCTGTGCTCCTACGGGCACTTCCGCCTGTCGAGCCACATGATGGTGATCCGCGAGCTGCTCTCCGGTCTCGGCGAGGCGCATTCCGCCTTTGTCACCGCGCTGCTGTTGCAACGGGCCGGGGTGGATGCCCGTTTCGTCGACCTCAGCGGCTGGCGGGACGAGTCCGAGCACAGCCTCAAAGAGCGCATCACCGCCGGGCTGGAAGGCATCGACTTCAGCCGCGAACTGCCCATCGTCACCGGCTATGCGCAGTGCACCGAAGGGCTGATGCGCGAGTTCGACCGCGGCTATTCCGAGGTGACCTTTGCCAATATTGCCGCCTGCACCGGCGCGCGGGAGGCGATCATCCACAAGGAATTCCACCTCTCCTCGGCTGATCCGAACCTGGTCGGCAGCGGTGCTGTCTGCAAGCTGGGCCACAGCAATTATGACGTGGCCGACCAGCTGTCGAACATGGGGATGGAGGCAATTCACCCGAAGGCGGCCAAGACCCTGCGCCAGGCCGATGTGCCCCTGCGGGTGACCAATGCCTTTGATCCCGAAGATCCCGGCACATTGATCGACGACAGCCCCGCCGAGCGGCCCGCGGTTGAGATCGTGACCGGCCTGCCGGTCACCGCACTGGAGCTGTTCGAGCAGGATATGGTTGGGGTAAAGGGCTACGACGCCGCGATCCTCGATGCGCTGCAGCGCCACAAGGTGCGGATCGTCTCAAAAACCTCGAACGCGAACACGATCACCCATTACGTCGACGCGCCGCTGAAGACCGTGCGCCGGGTCGAGCAGGACCTGCTCACACGCTATCCCGCAGCTCACGTGCCGGTGCGCTCGGCCGCCATCGTCTCGGCGATCGGACGCGATCTGACCGGCCTTGGCGTGCTTGGCCGCGGCCTGATGGCGCTGGAAGCGGCGGGCATCGAGGTGATTGCTGCGCATCAGACCCCGCGCAACGTGGACGTGCAATTTGTGATCCCGCGCGACAGCCTGAACACCGCCATCAAGGCGCTGCACGAGGCCTTGGTGAACGCCGGCGAAGGCACCACTGCACAGCCGCGGGCCAAAGCGGCCTGAGGCCCCCGTAAACAGAACACGCCCGAAACGGGTGTTCGTCCGCCCCGGCCTGTATCCTCGGCCGGGGCGGACGCGTCTTTGGCGCCGCGATGGACCTGAGACCTGCAATCCGCTACCACTTGGCGTGCCCCCGGCACGGCCGCGCGGCACAACAATGGCTGAAGCAGGCAGGAGACGGCGTTGTCCTACAGAATTGCCATCGCCGGGTTCGGCCCGCGCGGTCTGGGCGCCCTTGAGGCGCTGTTGAAGCAGCTGCGGGGGCAGGCGGCGGATCTTGCCATCGACATCTTCGAGCCCGGGCCCGCCCCCGGCGCCGGGCCGAATTACGACCCGGATCAAAGCCCGCTCTGCCCCCTGAACCTGCCTTTGCGCGGTCTCTGGCTGCCCGAGGCGGAGCACGGCGGCGTTACCTTTCCCGACTTCGCCGAAAGCCTGTCCGAGACCGAACGCGACCCGGACGCCTTCCTGCCGCGCGCCCGCATCGGTGCTTATCTGGCGGCGCGGTTCGAGCATCTTTGCGCGCATCTGCCCGAGGGCGTGCGGCTCAGCCTCCATGCGCATCGCGTGTCCGGGCTGACTCCGCCGGATGCAACGGTCGGCGGCTGGATGGCCGCGGCCGATGGTGCCGCTTTCGGACCCTATGACGAGGTGCTGCTGACCCTGGGTCAGCCCGAGACTGGGGCCGATGGCCAGCTCGCGCGCTGGCAGGCGCATGCCCGCGAAACCGGCGCGCCGCTCTTGCCCGCCTATCCGGCCGCCCGCCTGCTCGCCGCGGCAGACGGCTGGCAGGGCAAAGTGGTTGCGGTGCGGGGGCTGGGGCTCTCTGCCTTCGACGTGCTGCGGCTGCTGACGCAAGGCTTGGGCGGGCGGTTCACCGCGGAGGGCTATGTGCCCTCGGGGCGCGAGCCGGCCCGCATCTGCCCCTTTTCGCTCGACGGCCAGCCGCCGGCGCCCAAGCCTGCGACTGCGGCGGTGGACGGGTTCTTCGCCCCCTCGCCGGAGGAGACCCGCGCCTTTGAACAGAGGCTGGCCGAAGCCCTGACACTGGCGCCGGACGCGGCGCTTGACCTGATGTGCGAGGCGCTGCAGGGCCCGCTCGAGCGCATCCTTGCCGGTCACTGCACCGCGGCGGACATCCGCAACTGGCTGCGCGAGGGGCAGGACACGCCCGCGGGCCGCAATCGGGCCCCGGTGGCGGACTTCCTCGAAGACACCATCGCGATGGCGCGCGGCACGCTGCCGCCGTCGCCCGGCTATGCCGCGGCGCAACTCTGGCAGAACTGGCTGGAGAGTTTCCGCGCGGTCTTTGCCGCCAGCCGCCCGGAGCAGGAGACCGCCAAGGCGGTTGCGGGGTTCGACGGCCGGCTGATGCCCTACGCCTATGGTCCGCCGGTCAGCGCCGCCGAGGAGCTCCTGGCGCTGATCCGCGCCGGACTGGCCGACCTGCGCGCGGTGGAGGATCCGGACGTGCGCCTGGTGCCGCAGGGCTGGCAGCTGGCCGGTGGCACAGATGAGATCCCGGCGGAGGTGATGGTTGATGCGGTGCTGGCCCCGCCCGCGCTGGCCCGCACCCGGGAGCCGTTGCTGCAAGGTCTCCTTGCGGCTGGGCTGCTGCATCCGCTGGACGACGGGCTGGGCGCCGCGACCGGCGATGGCGGTCAGGCCCTCAGCCAGGCGGGGGCGCCGGTGGCGGGGCTATATGTTCTGGGCCGGATGGCCAAGGGGAGCGCGGTGGCGGTGGATTCGCTGCACGACTGCTTTGGCGCCACCGCCGTGAACTGGGCTGAAGGCGCGGCCCGGCGCGCCGTCGCGGGCTGACCTTCTAGCTGCCGGCTTCCTTTTCCTGTTCCGGCGGCGGGTCCGCCTCCTGTTCATCGCCGAGGAACAGCGCCACCGTCTGCAGTCCTTCGATCTCGTCACAGGCGATCTTGATGACGGTCAGGACCGGCAGTGCCACCACCATGCCCATCACTGACCAGATCCAGGCAAAGAAGGCCACGCTGAGAAACACCACGGTGGTATTGAGATGCATCCGCCGCGAGATCAGCATCGGGGTCACCAGCTGGCCCTCGATCGAGGTCAGCGCCATATAGGTGAGCCAGACCCCGGCCGCAGGCCAGACCCCGTCGATCGCCACGAAGGCCAGCGTGCCGGCAATGGTGGCGCCAAGGAGCGCGCCGATATAGGGCACGAAGTTGAACAGGAAGGCCATGGTGCCGATCATCAGCGGATTGGGCATGCCCCAGACCGTCATCGCCGCCGCCACGCAGATGCCGAGCCCGGCGTTGATCGCGCAGATGCCGCCCAGGTAGCGGCCCAGCCGGTCCTCTATGTGATGCACGATCTCAACCGCCCTGCGCTTGTCGCGGAAATGCCCGATGCTCTGCACTGTCTTGCGCAGGAACATGTCGCCCGAGGAAACCAGGAAGAACAGCAACAGGATGGCAAAGGCGATCTTCCCCAGCAGAGCAGGCGCCAGCCCGGCGATCAGCGTGGCGACGCTGTTGCCGGAGACCACCTCGACCTCCACTGTGCCTTCGGAGTCTTCGCTCTTGGGGTCGAGGATTTCCGCGGTGGCCTTGGCAGCCTTGTCCACCGCCTCCAGCGGCCCGCCGCGGGTGGACAGCTTGGCGTCGATCTGCTCGACCAGCCCAGGCAGGTCCGAGATGAAACGCGACACAGGCTCACTGAAGCGCAGGAGGGCAAACCCGACCGTGGCCACCAGCAAGAGCGCAAACAGCGCAGCCACCAGCATTGGCGGCACGCCGAAACGGTCCAGCCAGCGCCGCGGGCGGTTCAGCACGAAATAGCCAAGGAAAGCGGCGGTGACCGGTACCAGGAAGTCGCTGGCCCAGACCAGGGTGCGGATCAGCAGCAGGACGAAGATGCCAAGCGCGGCGAAACGCAACCCCTTGAGAACCAGCGCCGCGCTGCCGTCATCGGAGGCCGGGCGCAGGCGGCTCATCACGCGCCGCCCCGTTCAAGGGGGAGGGTTAAATTGTCCCGGTGCGGGGGGAGAGGGGAACACATCGCCATTCTCAAGATCCTTCTGCAGTCTGGTCGGCGGGGCGCCAAGGTCAGGCGCCCTTGCGTTCGCCCAGCTTGTCGGCCTTGACCGCGCCGCGTTCTCCCATCGGCTCATCCGGGCCGACGGTGGTGTCCTTCACGGTCTGCGCCTCCATTTCCGAGTTCAGCTCGGCCCCGAGCAGGATGATGAAGGCCGAGATCCAGAACCACATCAGCAGAACCACGGCGCCTGCCAGCGTGCCGAAGCTTTCGTTGTAGGAGCCGAAGTTCGCCACGTAGAAGGCAAAACCCGCGGAGCCGATGATCCACAGCACGCAGGCCGCAATGGCCCCGGCAGAGACCCATTGGAACTCCGGCTTGTCGCGCGACGGTCCATAGCGGTAGAGCACCGCCAGCCCGGCCATCGTCATCAGCACCAGCACCGCCCAGACCGCCAGTGTGCCCAGGATCTCCACCACCGGGCCTGCATTCAGCAGCGCCACCGCCGAAGGCACGGCAATTGTCGCCACCATGCCGAACAACAGACCGATGATCAGGAATACCGTAAGCGCCAGCGTCACAAATGTCTTCATGAAGTATCCGCGCTTCTCGTCTTCGTCATAGGCGACGTTCATGCCCTCGATCAGGCTGTTCATCCCCTTAGAGGCGGAATAGATGGCAATCAGGATGCCTGCGACCGCCGTCAGCCCCAGCCCGCCCTCGCGCGAGCCCGCAACCGCGGTGGCCTGGCCGGTGATGATGTCCATCACCTCCTGCGGCACCACGCCGGAAAGCTGCGAGATCTGGTCGATGATCTGCTTCGGCTCGATCAGCAGCCCGCCGATGGCCAGAAGCGCGGTGATGGCGGGGAACAACGCCAGCAGCCCGTAAAAGGCGACGCCGGCGGCAATCAGGCTTATGTGGTCGCTGGCGAGCTCATCCTTGACCCGCAGCGCGATGTCCTTCCAGCCCTTTGGCGGGATCTGCTGCGGTGCGTCTGCGTGGCGGCCGCGGGCCATGTCCCTTCCCCCCTTGTTTCTTGCGAAGGGGCTGGCGGTGCACCCGCCAGCCCCCTGTGCTTCTGCGTCAGGACGACAGTTTGCCGAGGTTCTTTTCTTCGGCTTTCTTGCCGGCTGCATCGGCCACCCGCTTGCCTGCCGCCTTGGCCTCATCGGCCACGGCCTCGCCCGCGGTCTTGCCGCCCGGCGCGCCGCCGTCCAGCTCCTCGCGCTTCTCTTTGGCGATTTCGAGGGCCTCCTCTTTCGCAGCTTCGGCCACCGCGAGGGCCTTTTCCTTTTCCTCGCGCAGGATGGATTCGGCGCGGGCGATCAGATCGTCGCTGTGAGCGCCCATCCATTCGTCCTCCTTGCGGCTGCGCGGCAGCGCGCCGCCAATGGCAGCCCCAACGGCGAGTGCCAGTGCGCCGGCGGCCAGCGGCTGCCGTTCGAAGAAGTCGCTTGCGCGTTCTGAGTGTGCCGACATTGCCGCGGCAGCGTTGCGGCGGGCGTCGATGGCGGCTTCACGGGCCGCGATCACCCGTTCGCGCGCGCTCTCCGAGAGGTTCTCGGTGCCCTCGGCCAGGCGGGCGCGCAGGCGGGCGGCGCTTTCGCGTGCCGATTGCGCAACACCCGAGGCGGCATCCGCGGCGGCGGCGGCGCGGCCTTTCACGGCGGCCCCGGCCTCTGCGGCCTTGCCCTTGGCGGCAGCGCTGGCGTCCGACGCCTTGCCGGCCATGGTGGACCCGGCCGCTGCGGTTTTGTCCCGTGCCGCACCGACGGCGCCGGTCACGCTGTCACGGGCCGCGGCCGCATTGGCGGCGGCACGGTCGGCGAGGCTGCCGTCATCGTCCTCTTCGGCGAGGGCCCAGGCGGGCACTCCCACGCTGCCGCCCTTGAAACGCGGGTCGGGGCGGGGGATCGGACGGCTGCCGCGGTAGGTCTGGCGGGTGTGAGCCTCTTCCTCCTCAAGGTGGCTGCTGCCCGGCCGGCCGGCGGACGCGCGGCTGCGGAAGTCGTCGCCGCGGCGCGGTTGGGACCCGCTGCCAAAGATCATCCAGGCCAGACCGATCCCGGTCAGCGCCACAGCGGCCGGATTTTCCTTGACCGTGCGGGTGATCGCCTGGCCCAGCTCGCCGCCATGCTCGCGCAGCTGGTCGCTGACCTGACGCATGACACCATCCACCGAAAAGCGATCCTGCAGATGCTCAAGATTGCTGCTCAACTGCGCACGGTCCCGTTCGATCTCGCGTTCAATTTCATATGGGGAACGGTTGTCACTTGTCATTGTAAGTCTCCTTGAGGGTTTGGGCGTCGCGCTTCACATTTTCAGCAGTGCGCGTCGGCGCGAGACTGGAGAGTTTCAGATCGCTGGTGCCCTTGGCGGCCATGGCAAAAGCGATGGCGCCAAAGACCAAGCCGACGATCAGGGCAGACCAGCCGGCATCGATACCGGCTTCGGTGAGGCCTGCCACAAGCGCGGCCGCCAGAACGTTCAACGCCACCAGGGCAATCACCACCGCACCGACAATCATGCCAAGCGCAATCGCGGCGCGGTTCACGTTCTGACTCACCTCGGCGCGGGCCAGGGCCAGTTCATTACGGATCAGCGAGCTGATGTTGCTCAGCGCTTCACTGACGATATGGGCGGGGCTGGTGCCGCCGGTGCCTTCGGGACCTTGCATCAGACTTCTCCCCTGTTGATGGCCGGAGCCGGAGTGCCGGGCTGCCGGGGCGCCGCCGGCGCAGTGCCCTGAGGCACCGCCGGCGCGGTGCTGTGAGCGGCCGGGCTCGGGCCCGGGCTGTAGCTGCCCGCTTGCGGGCTGGCTTGGGTGTTCTCCGATGCCTTGGCAAAACGCGCCGCCGCAAAGCCCAGAAGTGCTGCGCTGCTAAGGAACATTACCGGGTTGCGGCGGGCGAAAGACGACACCGAGGTCACCATTTCGCCAAGGTCCTGGTCGCGGATCGAGTCGGACACATCCGCCAGCGTTCCGGCGATCTGGCCGATAGCGCGCTCCTGCGGTGTGCCGGAGCGCATCTCCTCGGAGGCCTCGCGCAGGGCAGAGGCCACGGACTTCACGTCCTTGGCCACGCTTTCCTTGGCGGCATCGGCGCGCGAATGCGCCTCGTGCCGAGCGGTCTCCACAGCGTCCTGCGCCATCGCCTTGGCAGTTTCAGCTGCTTCATTGGCTGCGGATTTGATCTTGTCCTGTTCGGGCATTGTTCAGTCTCCTGTTTTCACGCAATGAAGTTGAGCAGGGCGAGGACCACCACGACCACGCCAATGATGTAGAAGATGCTATGCATGCCTTTTTCCTCGCTGCTGAACCTGATTTCCTGGCTATGAAACCCCCTGACAGGCGCAGAAGTTCCCGGGTCACGCAGTTTTTCTCGGCTGCGCGAGCTGACTCCGGCACTTCGCGGGCACGCGGGCGCAGTCTGGTCCGGCGCGGGAAAAGCGCGGCTGGATCAGAGCGATGCCAAAGCCGGTATGCCGCAGAGCGCGCGGCGGAACAGAAATGCGGGGGGATCTGTAGTGGCGGCGCCGCGCGCGGGCTCAGGCGGTCAGCTCGGCCACCGGCCACAGGCACTGAAAGCGGATGCCGTTTGTCAGCCACTCCAGCTTGGGCTCGCCCTCCGCAGTGGCTGCGGCCATTTTCAGCAGCACCTGCATGCCGAACCCGTTGCCGACCGCCGGCGGCACCACTTGGCGCGGCAGTGTTTCCTTCCAGTCGAGCAGCAGCATGCTGCCATCGCCGGGGCAGGAAATCTCCAGCCTGACTGTGCCGTTTTCATGCACCGCTAGCGCCCCGTGCTTCATCGCATTGGTCATCAGCTCGTTCAGCACCAGCGCAATCGTCTGCGCAGACTGGGCGTTGAGCGCCATCGCGCAGATGTCGCGCCGCAGGCGGGTGTCAAAGGCGATCGGCGCCAGCACCGCTTCGGCAATCTCGCCGATCAGCGGCTTGCGGTCCTTGGCTGCGAAGACAACGTTGTTGAGCGCCGCGATTGCATTGATCCGGCTCAGGAAAGACTCGCTGAGTTCCGGGATGCCGGGGGCGGTGCGGGCCAGCATCCGGTAGATGCTGCTGACCAGCGTCAGGATGTTCTTCACCCGGTGCGACATCTCCCCGGCCAGGAGCTCGTTGTGCAGGACCGCACTCTTCAAGTCGGTGACGTCGAAATTGACCCCGATCAGGATGCCCTTGCGACCCTCGCGCGGCAGGAAAGCGCCCTTGCCCGCCAGCCACAGCACGCTGCCGCCGGGCGTCAGGAAACGAAATTCCACGCTGTAGGGGGCGCCAGTGGTGGTGGCGTCGGCCACGGCCTTTTCCACCGCAGGCCGGTCTTCCGCATGCACATGCTTGAGGAACTCGCCCGCGTCAGCGCGTTTCGGCAGGCCGGTCAGGCCGGTCAGCCGCCGCAGCGTGTCATCCAGTTCGCAGAGATCCGATTCCAGATCCCAGACCCAGCGCCCCGTGCGCGAGACCGTGGTCGCGATCTGCTGCCATTCCCCCTCCGATACGTAGTCCTCACTGAACATATGAACCTCCGGGGGATACGGTACTTCTTGCTGGCCTCAACCGCGGCGCGTGTCAATATGCCTTCACGCTGCCGCTGCGGCAGCTTGGACCCGGGGCCGGGCGCAAGCGGCCCGTCAAAAGTCGCAGCGGCCCGCTTCTTCAGCGTTAAAATACCCCTCACTGCCAGCCGTGCTCAGATTTCGTTAACGCTGATCACCCGAAACTTCGGTATCTGTGCGGCGGCTGCGTCCTGTGGCCCCGGACTGCCGCGCCTCTGTGCAAGCGCGAGCAAAGATATAGTAAAGTTTACGGGGTGAAGTAATGTCGAATATGCAAATGCCCGGGTATCCGGCCGCCGCCCAGCAGCGTCCGCTGCTGCTGAATGTTCTGTCGGTGGACGACGATGAAATCGACCGGATGCGCCTGCGCAAGATCTGCCGCAGCGCCGGCCTACAGATCGACTTCCACGAGGCGGCGAACCTGCAGGAAATGCGCCAGAAGCTGGAGGATGAGTTCTACGACCTGGTGTTTCTCGACCATAATCTCGGGATGGACACCGGGCTCGATGCGCTGAAGATTTTGGTCACCCATGAGGATCAGGTGCAGGCGGTGCCGATCATGCTGACCAGCGCCACCAGCTACCAGATCGCGGTGGAGGCGATGCGCAAGGGATGCGCCGACTACATTGTGAAGGAGCAGCTGACAGTGGATGCGCTGATCAAATCGGTGACCTCCGCGATCGAGCGGCGCGCGCTCTATGGCCAGCTCTCCAGCAGCCGCGCCTCGGAAAAGGAACTGAAGCGCATCTTCGAGCGCTTCATGCTGGGCTGCGGGCCGGAGATCCGGGTGCTGCTGAGCCGGACCCTGGCGGGCCTCAGGGTGATCAAGTCGCAGGCCCGCACTGGGGAAGGCGCGGATCCGGTGCACCTGTCGGATTTCTCTGCGCTGGAGCGCAGCTGCAAGGACATGGTGATGTTCATGGATGACGTGGAAACCGTGGTGCACGACTGCCGCCTCGCGATTGGCGCCGGAGGGGAACGACAGTTGCAATGATGCCGCCGCGGGCGCGCCTGAATACCGGCGCGGCCGCGCCGCCGGGCGGGGGTTTTCCGGATTTGCAGTGCCAGAAGGATGCAAACATGCCAGAAGGATGCAGTAATGACAGCACAGAACATTCTGATTGTCGATGATGATGCCGGTGACCGTAAACTGCTGCGCCGGCATCTCAGGAAGCTCTACCCCGATGCCAGCCTCTATGAGGCCGAAAACGGCCGCCAGGCGCTGGGCTTCACGGAAACCCCCGTGGATGTGGCCTTTGTCGATTACCTGCTGCCCGGCGGCACGGGGATCGAGCTGATCGCGCATCTGAAGGCGGCCTGGCCGCGGCTGGTGCTTTTCGTGATCACCGGGCAGGGCGACGAGGAGGTCGCCAAGAGCGCCATTCTGGAAGGTGCGGACGACTACATCCCGAAATCGGCGATCACCGCCCGCGCGCTGGAACGGATGGTCGAAAATGCCCTGCAGGTGGCCGACATGCGCTGGCGCATCGAGGAGCACCGGAACGAGCTGCAACTGTTCTCCGACGTGCTGGTGCATGACTTGCGTGCGCCAATCCGGGCCCTGCAATTCCTCAGCAGCCAGATTCAGGAGGATTACGCCGCCGGAGAGATGGAGGATGTCGCCCGCGGTTTCAAGCTGATCAAGAAATCCGTGGCCAAGATGTCCGACCTGATCGAACGCTTGGCCTGCCATATCAACCCGCACAGCGAAGGCGCGGCGGAAGTGGTGACGGTGGACAGCCTGGTCGAAAGC
Organism: Cribrihabitans pelagius; assembly: GCF_048820915.1. Classification (NCBI taxonomy): domain Bacteria; kingdom Pseudomonadati; phylum Pseudomonadota; class Alphaproteobacteria; order Rhodobacterales; family Paracoccaceae; genus Cribrihabitans; species Cribrihabitans pelagius. Next base: position 37,901 of record NZ_JBMERR010000008.1, read on the forward strand.
CTGCGGGTGACCATGGTGCAGGATATCGCGGAATCCGGCGCCCGGATTGAATGCATCTCAAACGGACTGTCTGTGCTTTGCTTCCCGCCTGAAATCACCCAGCTCTTGCAGAATCTGGCGGGCAATTCCATCAAGTACAGCGGCGGCAGAACACCCCACATCCGGATCGCCGCGGTGCAGGAAGAGGGCGGCTTGCGTATTACGGTGGCCGACAACGGCATCGGTGTGCCGCCGGAATACCGCAACCGGATCTTCGAGCCCTTCAAGCGGCTGCAGCGCACCAGCGACCTGCCCGGCACCGGCCTGGGCCTCGCCACTTGCTCCAAGATCGCCAAGCGCCACAACGGGGACATCTGGTGCGACCCGGAAGTCAGCGAGGGCACGGCCATTCACTTCACCCTGCGGCTGAAACAGAAAGAGGAGACGGAAACAGCGTGACGCCGCAGGCTTCTGCGGTGCATTCTTGACCGGCAGAGGCGGATCGATCATCCTTGGCGGGCAGGACCGCACCCCGCTGGCATCTTGATGGCCGGCGGAAGGGCGGTATCTGGCAGGCGGCAGCCGGGCGTTGGCCCGCGGCAAATGCCGCCGGGAGGTGTGCCGGGATTGTCCCGGCAGACAAGACGGCCCGAAGGACCGAAGACCGGACGCACAGACATCCGGAAATGACGCAGATCGAAGGTGAGGCCCGCCGCATGTGCGCCGCATCGCGGAAGAAATTCCTGCACGGCACCCACCGGCTGCGCGGCCCGGCGCAGACGCTGGAGCAGGTCAGGCCGCATCTGGACCGCATGGGCATCACCCGGATCGCCAACTTGACCGGGCTGGACCGGATCGGCCTGCCCGTGGTGATGGCAGCGCGCCCCAACTCCCGCTCGGTTGCCGTGTCGCTCGGCAAGGGGCTGACGCTGGCGGCGGCGCAGGCCTCTGCCGTGATGGAAGCGGCGGAAAGCTGGCACGCCGAACGGATCCGCCTGCCGCAGCGCAGCGCCCGTGCCGCCGATCTGGCGGAGGAAGGTATGGTTGCCGATACCGCCCGCCTGCCGCGGGTGGGGGGCGGCAGCTTTGATCCGGACCGGGCGATGCTCTGGACGCGGGCGCAGGAGCTGAACAGCGGCGCGCCCTGCTGGGTGCCCTCGGAAATGCTGGATACCGACTATACCGGCCCGCCCGCGGGCGGGCAGGGCGCGTTTCCGCGCAGCACCAATGGGCTTGCTTCCGGGAACGGCTATCTCGAGGCCGCTTGCCACGCCATCTGCGAGCTTGTCGAGCGCGACGCCGCAACGCTCTGGCATCAGGCGCCGCCCGGGCCCCGTCTCGATCCGGCAACGGTGTCGGATGAGGCTTGCGCCGGGGTGCTGGCCCGGCTCGCCGCCGCCGGAGTGGAGACCGGGATCTGGGACATGACCACCGATACCGGCATCGCCTGCTTTCACTGCGCGCTCTGCGAGGCCGGGGGGCAGCCGGGCCACATCGGCATCGGGGACGGCTGCCACCCGGACCGCGGCATCGCGCTCTTGCGCGCGCTGAGCGAGGCGGCGCAGACCCGGCTGACCTATGTCTCAGGCGCGCGCGATGATCTGGATCCGGCCGATTTCACCGGGGCGGAGATGGCCCGGAGGGCCGCTTACGTGCGGGGCCTGATCCGCGGCACCCAAGCCACGGCGCCCTTCCAGGACGTGCCCACCTTGCACAGTGCAGCCTTCGAGGAAGACATGGACTGGCTGCTCGCCCGGCTGCAAGCGGCGGGGTTCGGCCAGGTGATGGCGGCGGATCTGTCACGGCCGGAGATCGGCATTGCCGTGGTGCGCGCGGTGGTCCCGGGCCTGGAGGCGCCGCATGACGACCCGGATTTCCTGCCCGGTGCGCGCGCCGCCCGGGCCGGGGCGGCATGAGCGCGGTAGTCTTCTGCGGTCCCACGCTGGCGGCGGCGCGGGTGCGCGGCCTGCTGGCGGCGGAGGTGCGGCCGCCTGCGCGCCAGGGCGACATCTACCGCGCCGCCAGCGCAGGGCCGGCCGCAATAGGCCTGATCGACGGGTACTTCGACGGCGTGCCCTCGGTATGGCACAAGGAGATACTCTGGGCTCTGGAGCAGGGCATCGCCGTCTTTGGCAGCGCCAGTATGGGCGCGCTCAGGGCGGCGGAGCTGGATCGCTTTGGAATGATCGGCGTGGGGACGATCTACGAGGCCTACGCAAGCGGTTCGCTTTGCGATGACGACGAAGTCGCGCTGCAACACGGGCCCGAAGCGCTGGGCTTCCCACCCTTGAGCGAGCCGATGGTGTCAGTACGCGCCACTCTGGACGCGGCCTGCGGTGCCGGGGTTCTGGCCCGCGGCACCGCGGAAGCGCTGCGCAGCGCGGCCAAAGCGCTGTTCTACAAGCACCGAAGCTGGGACCGGATCCTGGCTGAAGCGGGCGTTGGGGCGGAGACCCGGCAGTTTTCTGACTGGCTGCCGGGCGGGCGTGTCGATGCCAAGGCCCGCGACGCCTGCGAAATGCTCCGGCGCATGGCGGCGCATCTGGAGCAGCACCCGGCACCCGCCCCACCGCGGCCGCAGCGAATGGAGCGCACGCTGGCGTGGCAGGGGCTGACCCGGCGGATGGCGGCTCAGGAGCCGGAGGCCGCCGAGCGGGCAGTGCTGGACGAATTGCGCCTCGACCCGCCGCGCTATGCCGCGCTGCACCCGCGCGCCTGCCTGCGTCTGTTTATGCGGACAGGCCGTGTTCCGCGCGGCACTGCGCCCGGCCGCGCGGCGTTGCTGGAGGAGATGGCGCGCCACCGGTCCAGTGCCGGGCTGCCGCGGCGCCGCGACCTGCAGCGCTGGCTGGCAGAGAACGGGCTGGACACGGCCGGCTATGAAGACTTGCTGCGCGGCTCGGTGCAGGCGGGGCAAGCGGGAGCGCTGGCAGGCGCGGACCTCGGTCCGCATCTGCTGGCGGAGTTGCGGCTGTCGGGCGGCTATGCGGCGCTGGCGGCGCGGGCCGAAGCTAAGCGGCGGGCGGCTCAGGCCACCGGGGCTGATCCACCGCTCGACCCGGCCGGGCAGCAAGCCCTGCTGATCTGGTTCTTCGAGGAGCTCTGGGACCTGGATCTGCCGCCGGACCTGGAGGCCTATGCCGCCGGATTGGGCCTTGCGGACAGGCCAGCGCTATGCCGGCTGATCGCAGAGGAATACCGGTTCCGCCACGCCGAAGGCGGCGCGGTGGCCCGCGGCAGCGGCTGAGGCGCGAAACAAGGAAGGGGAGATACATGAGCGACGAAAGCGGCGGCGAGGCGCCCGGCACACGCTTCCTCCTGTTCCCGCAGTCGCCCTTCCGGTCGGAAGAGCCAGTGCTGGAGCTGATCGAAATCTCCGCCCCTCCGGGCACGATCGGGCCAGGGCCATCGGGGCCGCGCATGTATGCGGTCGATCCCCTGGGCAAGACCGTGCCTTACGGCGCGCTTCTTCCCGGGCAGGGCGGGCCAGAAATGTATCTGCCGCCCTGGGACGGCGCGCTGGGCCCGGCACCCGCACCGGATGCGCAGGGACACTTCCTGCATGTAACCCCCGCCGATCCGGGCTTCGAGGCCGCGCATCTCTTTGCCGCCGCGCATTTTACGCTGGACGTCTGGGAGGGTTATTTCGGTCATGAAATTCCCTGGCATTTCGCCCGTGATTTCGACCGGCTGGAACTGTCGCTGCTGCCGGGGCTGGACAACGCCCATATCGGCTGGGGCTTTTTGGAGACCGGCGGCAGCGAGGAGCATGGCGGCGAGTACCGGCCCTATAGCCTCAATTTCGACGTAGTCGCGCATGAGATGGGCCATGCGGTCATCTACAGCGTTGTAGGCATGCCAAGCGAGGATACGGCGCCGGGCGAATATTACGGCTTCCACGAATCCGCCGCCGACATGGTCTCGCTGCTGGCCGCGCTGCATTTCGGCTCGGTGATCGAGACGCTTCTGGAGCAGACACGCGGCAATCTCTATACCTTCAACCAGCTGAACCGCTTTGCCGAATTGTCGGAAAACGCGCAGATCCGCATGGCAGCGAATACCCGGGTGCTGTCCGACTTCGCGGGCGGCTGGAGCAGCGAGCACGCGCTGTCGGAACCGCTGACCGGAGCGCTGTTCGACATTCTGGTCGACATCTTTCACGAACGCCTGCTGGTACACGGGCTGATCACGCCCGGGATGGAGGATCTCTCCGACCACCTGGAAGACAGCCCCGACTATGGCGCGGTGATGCAGACGCTGTTCGATGCGCGCTATGCACTTGATCCCGATGGCTTTCGCCGCGCCCTGATCGAGGCGCGCGATTTCATGGGCTCTTATCTGGCGGAGGCCTGGCGGCTTCTGGATGCGGACAGTCTCAGCTATGCCGCGGTGGAAGAGGCGTTGCTTCACGTGGATCGCGAGATCACCGGCGGCGCCTTCGAAAGCATCATCGAAGGCAATTTCCGGATGCGCGAAATCGGCCTGGTGCAGCCCGGCCCCAGGCTGGCAGAGGCGGGCAAGGACAGCCACGCGGCCTCGGTGCGCACCCGCGTGCCGGAATAAACATTCGCAATTCCTTTGTTTTATGCCCCTTTTTGTGGCATTTTTGCGGGATAGGTTTTTCCCGCCCGCGGCAATTGCAGCCCGGGGAGCGGCGCGGGAAAAGCTGGAAAGTGTGTTTATGTACCTTTAGCCACGGGAGTGAGTATGGTGGCCGAATCCTTACTCAGTTTTTCTGAAGTGCTTCTATTTGGGCGTGTTGTGGAAGATCTCGAAATTGCCGGCGGGGAGGCGGACCTTCCGGTCGCCCTGGTGGGCAGCACCGGCAATATCGCCAGCCTGCAGGGGCTGCAGGTCAGCGATCAGGCGGTGAGGCCTGGCGACAACATCCTGCTGATGGAGCAGGATGACGAAACCGGGAACGGGCTTTACACGGTCGACGATAGCGCCGGGAACCCCTGGGTGGACCAGCAGAAATATCCCAAGAAAACCGTCCTCCGGGTTGAGCGCGGCGCGCGCAAGGGAACCTGGCGGCAGACCAAACGGCTTTCCGGCGGGAAACAGGCCTTCAAGCTGGTGCGCAGGCGCCGGGCGCTGGGCAGGAACCGGCTCCTGGAGGATCAGATCGGCGGCAACGCGGTGCTGGCGCGGATCTACGGTTTTTCTTACGAGGGCAGCTATTACGAACTGCCGGAGCCCACCGTTTTTATGGTGCACGGCAAGGGTGAAAAAGCTTTTGCCGCCAGCGGGCCCAATGCACGCTCGCCGCTCAACCCGTCGGAATCGGGCGTGGCCTCGGCGGAGTACCAGGTTGCGGACGGCATCCGGGTCTGGGACTACGACAAGGCCGATTACACCATCCGCATGGACGTGATGACCGGCATGCTGGAGCAGGTGCTGCTGGATGTCTATTTCGGCGGCCCCGGCCCAGCCATCAGCGGCGCCAAGGTGAGCGGCGCCAAGGTCAGCGGGGCGAAGGTGAGCGGTGCCAAGGTGAGCGGCGCGAAGGTCAGCGGCGCCAAGGCCCGGGGCAGCGACTGAACCCGCCGCCGCTGCCGCGCGAAACGGGCCGGGCGGCCCGGGCGGCAGTCAGGCCGAGACCATGCAAGCAAGCAGGCAGCGCTGCGCGCTCAGAAACCCGCCTTCTTCAGCCCCTCGACAAAGCGTTCGGTATCCTCCGGCAGCTTGTCGGGCTGCACCTGCGCCCAGCGGTCCAGTGAAAAATTCGGATGCGCCGCATGATGTTTGCGCGCCATTTCCCGGGCCTTGTCCATCTGGCCCAGCTGGGCATAGCTGGCGGCGAGCATGCGCTGGCCCTCGGTCGGATTGTTCATCCGGTTCAGCGTGGCAATCACGGCGTCATATTGGGCCAGGTTGTAATAGGCGCCGCCCAGGTGCCACAGGTACTGGTCCGGGAAATAGGGGTTGAGCCGCATCGCCTGCTGCAAGTGGCTGATCGCGGCTTCGTTGTCGCCGGAATGGGCCAGCGCGTCGGCATAGTCGGAGCGCAGGTCGGCGTCGTTCGGGTTCAGCGCCAGCGCCCGCTGGTAGGCGCTGAGCGCGGCATCGTGGTCCTTGCGGTAAAGATGCACGAAGCCCAGCTCGCCAAAGCCGCGCGCATCGGTCGGGTCGATATCGACGGCGCGCTGGGCAAACTCCAGTGCCGTGTCCAGAGCCCGGCCTGCGTCGGGAGCCCAGGAATAGCGCCAGTCGATGTTAAGCGTGCGCGACAGCGCGGCGGAGGCGCGGGCATATTGCCCGTCCCGCTTCAGCGCCTTCTGATAAAGCGATTGCGCCGCATGGTTGTCCTGCCGGGTATAGCGGAAGATATACTGCTGGCCGCGCAGCACAAAGCCATAGGCCGCAAGGTCGGCGGGCACGGCCTGTGCCATGCGCTGACGCTCCTGCGCCTCTATCAGCACCGCGGCGGAGGCGACGATGGCCTCGGTCAGCTCGTCCTGGATCGCGAAGATGTCGCTGATGTCGCGGTCATAGCGCTCGCCCCAGATCGAGCGGCCCGCCTCGGCGTCGATCAGCTCGGCGGTGATGCGCAGCCGGCTGCCTTGCCGGCGCACGCTGCCGCGCGCCACGTAGCGCACGCCCAGCTTGCGCGCGGCCTCCTGCGGCGGCAGCGACTGCGCCTTGAAGAAGAAGGCCGAGTTGCGCGCGATCACGAAGAGGTTCTTGAACTTCGACAGGTTGAGGATGATGTCATCGGTCAGCCCGTCCGCAAACCAGCTGCCCGCGGCGCCTTCGCCGGGGCTTTCGAAGGGCAGCACCGCCACCGAGGGCACCTCGGGCGGCGGCGGCGCGGCGAGCTGCGCGCCGGGCCGCACCGTGGCTGCCATTGCCGCGCCCTCCACCTCGCTGCGCACGCAGTAGGTGGCAACAGGGCGGGCGATGTTTTTCAGCGCCTGCGCCCCGAGGAACTCGTAGCCGAAGCGCAGCTGGTCGCGGATCTGCTCGTAGACCGCCGCGCTGACGAATACGCGGCCGGGTTCGGCGATCTCTTGCAGCCGCGCCGCGATATTGACGTTGTCGCCATGGATGCCGCGGTCATCCATCAGGATCTCGCCCAGGTGCACGCCGGCGCGGAAGCGGATGTGCTGGGCCGGCGGGCGGCTCTGGTTGCTGCGCCCGGCGATGCGGTGCAGCTCAACGCCGAAACGCACCGCATCCGCGGCATGGCCGAACAGCGCCAGCACCCCGTCGCCGCGGATCGCGACCACGCGGCCGTCGTGCTCCTCGCAGGCGGTCTCCAGTTCCACCAGCAGCGATTTCAGGGTGGAGTAAGTATCGATCTCGTTATAACTCATCAGCCGGGCGTAGCCGACGACGTCGGCGAATAGCACGGCGCCCAGCCCGCGCCGGATCGATAGGTCTGCGCTGCACATCTTGCCGCTCCCCGTTCCAGCCCGTCCCGGCGGACTGCGCCCGCGGGGTGTCGGTGCAGGCCGCCCATTCAAGCTGAACGTGTCCCGGTCCAGCCATCCTGGCCGGGCGGGCCCTCGCTGTCAGTCCTGAGATAGCGCCGGAGCGCCGGGCGGCCAGCACCAATCGCCGCCGTTAGCGCCATCAAAAGCAACCATGGTTGCAGCCGGCAGCCGGCCTGCAAGTGCGCTGCGCCGGGTCTCCCATTCCTGGGCCAGCAGCCCGACCACCAGCATGTCGTGATGGCGGCCCTCGGCAAACCAGGCGGCGCGCATGCGGCCTTCGGTGACAAATCCGGCCTCAGCGGTGAGGCGGGCACTGCCCTGGTTGCCCTCCCGGTAGTAGGAGGTCATCCGGTGCAACCCCAGCTGGCGGAAGCCGAAATCCAGCATCAGCCCCAGGCAGCGCAGGCCCAGTCCCTTGCGGCGCGCAGGTTTGTCGAGAAATAGTGCAACCACCGCGTCGCGGTTGACGGGCGAAATCTCCTCCAGCCCGGTTATGCCCGCAGGCGCGCCATCGCCCGCAACTATAGTGAACCAGCATCTGCCGCTTTGGGCGGCGCCTGCCGCGTCCAGGTCCCAGGCCTTTGCCGCTGCCGCCGCATTCAGCGGGATGCGGGCGTTGCGGTCGAAACTGGCGAGGTCGCGGATATCGCGGAACCAGCGCGCAACCGCGGGCAGGTCGTCCTGCTCCAGCGGTCTGAGCGTGTAGAGCTCCGCGGGCCATTCTGCCATGGGCGCTGATCCTTCCGGGCTGTGCGCGTGGCGGGAGCCTAGCATGGACATGGGGCTGCAGGCAGGCCCTTACGGGGACTTTGCGCCACTTCTTGCGGGGACTTTGCGTCAGTTTAGGGTATTGCTGTCCGCGGCGCCAACAGCGCGCCGCGGACAGGGGGCACCTCAGCTATGGCCCTTCCAGGGCACCAGCCAAGCCTCGGCCTTGCGCATAAGAATGTCGATGCCGTAGCCAATGATGCCGATCAGCACGATACCCATGATGACGATATCGGTGAGCTGAAACTTGGAAGCCGCGATGATCATCATGCCCGCGCCCTTCTGCGCCGCCACCAGTTCCGCCGCCACGACAGTGCCCCAGCAGACCCCCATCGCCACCCGCGCGCCGGTGAAGATCTCGGGCAGGGAGTTGGGAATGATGACATGGCGCATGATCTGCCATTTCGAGGCGCCCAGCGAATAGGCGGCGTGGATCTTGGTGATGTTCACACCAGAGACGCCGGCCCGTGCCGCAATGGTCATGATCCAGAGCGCGGCGAGGAACAGCAGGATGATCTTGCCGGTCTCCCAGATGCCGAACCAGATAATCACCAGCGGGATCAGCGCGAGCGGCGGCACCGGGCGCATGAACTCCACGATCGGGTCGAACCAGCCGCGGAACCAGCCCGACAGCCCCATTGCATAGCCGAGCGGAATGCCCACCAGCGCCCCGGTCACGAAACCGGCGATCACCCGCAGGAGCGACCAGCCCAGATGCTGCCAGAGCGAAAAGTTCTGATAGCCGTCAGAGGCGATCTCGAAGAAGCGCGCAACCACGGTCTCCGGCGCGGGCAGCCAGATCGGGTTCATCTGCATGCCGTCCGAGGGCGTGAAGCTGATTGCTCCCTTGCCCGTCAGGGTGACGGTGCCGGCGCCGGTCTCCACCGCTGCGCCCGGCCCGATCGGCTCGCCGTCGATGGCGACGATCTTGGCGCCTTCCCTGCGCTTGGCCTCGTCGTTGCGGTCGAAGATCAGTGTCGAGGAGCGCGAGGCGGCGGCGGCCAGTGCATCGTCCTTGGCAAAGCCGTTGCCCGGGGGCACCTCGAAGCGGGGGTTTTCCTCTCCGAAGCCTGCCACCCGCACGTGCACGGTGGCGTCGTCGCGGTCGCCATCGGCGTTCTCCAGCGTGTAGGTGAACTGCGTCTCGCCGCTGAACGGCCCCGGCACATGCAGGGGAAACAGCGAAGAACCGGTGAAGGCGGCCCAGATCACGAAGATCACCAGAACCGAGATCACCGACGCCGCCCGGTCAGGCCGCACGGCGCTTTCGTCTCCGAAGGTCACGGTCTTGAGGCTGGTGAAGTCATGCCGCGCCTCCATGCCGCGGCGGATCAGCCGGACTAGGAAGAAGGCGCCTGCAAACAGCGCCACGTAGAACAGAAGGACGTTCATGCCACTTGCTCCGTCCGGCCCATGATTTCCTCTTCCATCTCCCAGATCATCGACAGGATCTCGTCCCTTGTCTCGGCAAAGCCTTCCGATTTCTTCACCTCGCGCAGGTCGGCGTTCACGCCGCGCTCGGCAAAGGGGAGGGTGTATTCGCGGTGGATGCGGCCGGGCCGCGGCGCCATCACCAGGAGCCGTTCGCCCAGCAGCAGCGCTTCCTCCACCGAATGGGTGATGAGGATGATGGTCTTGCCGGTCTCCTTCCAGAGCTTCAGCACCAGGCCTTGCATCTTCTCCCGCGTCAGCGCGTCGAGCGCGCCCAAGGGCTCGTCCATCAGGATCACGTCCGGTTCATTGGCCAGACAGCGCGCCAGGGCCACCCGCTGCTGCATGCCGCCCGACAGCTCGTAAACCGCCTTGTCCTTGAAGCCGCCAAGCCCGACGATCTCCAGCAGGTGGTCCGAGATCCGGTCCCGCTCGGCCTTTGGCATGCCCTTCATGCGGGGGCCGAACTCGACGTTTTCGCGCACGTTCATCCATTCGAACAGGGCGCCGCGCTGAAATACCATGCCGCGCTCGGCGTTGGGTCCGGTCACCACATGGCCGTTCAGTTCAACCGTGCCCCCTGTGGGGGCGAGGAACCCGGCAACGATGTTGAGCAGGGTGGTCTTGCCGCATCCCGACGGCCCCAGCACCGACAGAAGCTCGCCCTCCTCAAGTCTCAGTGATACATCCTTCAGCGCCTGCACCGAGCTGCCGTTGGGCAGGTCGAAACGCATGGACAGGTTTTTGATGTCCAGTCCTGACATGATCTTCCCTTCAAGATTGAAGCTGCGCGGAGGCGGCCCGGCAAGCGGGCCGCCCCGTTCCGGCGCCTGCTGGAGTCAGCTTCCGTGCGCGGCGGCCAGCGGTGCGGTGTTGACGGCGTTATCATAGGAGCCGAGCGCGCTTTCGATGCTGCCCGACTGGACAAAGACCTCGGCAACGCCCTTCATGAACTCCTGGGCGCCGCCGCCCAGCCACTTGTCCGACAGCTGCTCTTCGACCGAGGGGAAGGTGAAAGTGGCGATGGTGGCCTCGGCATCGGTAATGTCCATGCCCGCGTCTTTGGCGATCACCGGCAGCATCTCGTCCTTCTGATCGCCTGCGTTCCATTTCGCGTTGGCCTCGGCGGTGACCTTCAGGAATTTGGAGAGCAGCTCGCCTTCCTCGGCGATGAAGCCGGAGGGCGCGCTGGTCACGTCAAAGACCAGGATGCCCAGCTCTTCCTTTTCCGCGCCTGTGAGCAGCACATTGCCGTATTCCTTCATCCGGCGCAGCGCGCCGCCCCAGCCGCAGACCATGTCGAGGTTGCCTTGGGCAAAGGCGGCGGCGCCATCGGCCGGTGCCATATCGACAATTTCCATCGAGCCCGCATCGACGCCGAAATGCGCCATCTGTGACAGGAAGCCGTAATGCGCGGCGGTGCCGATCGGCACGCCGACCTTCTTGCCCGCCAGCTCGCCCGCGTTCTCCTTGCCGATTTCCAGCTCTTCCGCCACCACGCAGTTGTCGTTGTCGGAATAGCTCACCGCCACATCGACGATCTGCAGGTCCTGCCCGGCCGAGGTGGTCACCACGAAGGGCGGCACCCCCTGGCTGACCGCGATCTGGACATCGCCCGAGGCCATCGCCGCCGACATCGCGGTGCCGGTGTCAAACGAGACCCAGTTGACCTTGACGCCCATGGCCTCCTCGTAGTGGCCCTGGGCCTTCGCGTATTGGAAGGGCATCGGCCATTCCAGAAAATAGGCGACGGTGATTTCCTCGGCGGCAAAGGCGGCCGGAGCGGCGGCGAGCACGGCGGCTGCCGATACCGCGGCTTTGAGCGTGGTCTTGAACATCAGGTATCTCCCTAGCTGGTTTACGATCCGGTAATGGCTCCGGTCTTGTTCCCGCGCGGGGTTGCCAGCGCAGGCTTGCGGCGCGAGGCGCCGGGGCAGGGCGCGGCCTATAGCCCGGTAGCGGGTGTCAGGGCCCGGGCTGCGCGTCCTTGTGTCCAGAGTGCCGGCGGCAGCGGGTCAGGCTGTAGTGCCACTTGCAGGAACTCATAGTTCCAACTGGCCTGATGCGGCCGCAGAAAGTTGTCGTCTTTGATATCTTTATAGCGCGACCTTGGCGTCTTCGCAGCAATGGCGTGCAGGCGGGACGCGCCCCGGCGGGCGCTGCAAAACAGTGCTGGCCAGCGGCGGCACCCCTTGCGGCCCGCCAGCCGCGGGCGGGCTTCCGGGATGTGCCGATTGCGACAGCGCGGGGCCGGCGCGGGAAATTGCGGGTGCCGGGAGGCTCTGCCGGAAAATTGTGCAGGCGCTGGCCGAAACGCGACCTCTCCGGCTCTTCAGCCCGCCTCCGGTCCAGGGTGCAGCCGCCGCTCGGCCGAGCGCGCGTGGCCCTCCATGCCCTCCACCCGGCTGATGCTGGCGGTGCGCCGGGCCAGCTCCTGCGCGGCCCCGGGGCTGCTGCGCTGCCAGGTGACGGTCTTGATGAACTTGTGCACCGACAGCCCGCCGGTATAGCGCGCCGCGCCGCTGGTGGGCAGCACGTGGTTGGGGCCCGCCGCCTTGTCGCCGAAAGGCACGGTTGTTTCCGCCCCCAGGAACAGCGAGCCATAGCTGCTGAGCCGCTCCAGCCACCAGTCCAGATCCGATGCCTGCACGTGCAGATGCTCGGGCGCGTAAGAATCGGCGACCTGCGCCGCCTCTTCGCGGGTTTCGCACAGCACCACCTCGCCGCGCTCGGCCCAGGCCTGGCTGGCGGCGGTGGCGTTGGGTTCGGGCAGGGTGGCGGCCAGCCGCGGCACCAGCGCCATCACCTCCTGCGCCAGCGCCGCATCGGTGGCGACCAGCCAGACCGGGCTGTCAGCGCCGTGTTCGGCCTGGCCCGCAAGATCCCAGGCCACTGTTTCAGGATTGGCCGCCCCGTCCGCGATCACCAGAGAGTCGGTGGGGCCTGCAAACATGTCGATGCCGACGCGGCCGAACAGCATCCGCTTGGCCTCGGCCACATAGGCATTGCCGGGGCCTGCGAGGATATCGGCAGGCCGCGCGCCGAAAAAGCCATGCGCCATCGCCGCGATGCCCTGCACGCCGCCAAGGTTCAGGATCATGTCGGCCCCCGCCAGATCCATCGCATAGAGGATCGCGTCGGGAATGCCCGCACCGGGGCGGGGCGGCGAGACCGCGGTGATATGCGGCACACCCGCCACCTTGGCGGTGGTGATCGTCATCAGTGCGCTGGCCACATGGCTGTAACGGCCGCCCGGCACGTAGCAGCCGGCACTGGATACCGGGATCTGTCTCTGCCCCGCCACATGGCCGGGAAACAGCTCCACCTCGCAGTCGCGGATGGTCGCCCGCTGCGCCTCGGCAAAGCGGCGGATGTTGGCATGGGCAAAGCGGATGTCCTCTTTCAGCGCTTCCGGCACCCGGGCGCAGGCGGCCTCCCGTTCGGCGGGGGTGACCGCGATGCGCCCGGTCCACTTGTCGAGCCGCTCGGCATAGCGGCGCACCTCCGCCTCGCCGCCCTGGGCGATCCGGGCCAGCATGATGGCCACCGTGTCGCGGATATCCGCGTTCTCGGCTGCGGGGCGCGGGCCTGCCTTCTTCAGATAGGTGATCGTCATCTCGTCTCCTTTCGTGCGGCGCGCGGCGGCTCAGGCGCGCAGGCGGCTGTGGGTGGGGTCATAGGGGCAGGGCGGGATCACCCGCGCGGGCACCAGATCGCCGCAAAGGTCCAGCTGCATCGCGCTGCCGGGCGCCGAGAGTTCCGGCCGCACATAGGCCAGCGCAAGATTCTTGCCGGTTCGGTGGCCCCATGCGCCGGACGTCACCGTGCCCGCCACCTTGCCGCCCAGCATCAACGAGGCCCCCGAGGGGGCGGGCGCATGGCTGCAGCCGATCTCCAGCGTCACCAGCTTGCGCCGCGGGCCGTCCTGATGGCGCTGCGCCAACGCCGCGCGGCCGTTGAAATCCTGGTTGTCCATCGCGACAAAACGGTCCAGCCCGGCCTCGAACGGGTCGAACTCGGTCAGCAGATCGGCCTTCCAGTGCAGGAAACTCTTCTCCAGCCGCATCGCCTCCGCCGCGCGGGCGCCGAACAGGGTGAGCCCGTGCGCCGCGCCTGCCTGCCGCAGCGCCAGATAGGCCGCATGGAGCGAAGCATTGGGCACGTGGATTTCATAGGCCGGCTCGCCCGAGTAGCTGACGCTCATCACCGTGGCAGGGGCGATGCCCACGACACATTCCCGCAGGCTCAGCCAGGGGAAGACCTGCGCTGACCAATCGCCGCGGGCGCAGGCGCTGAGGATTTCGCGCGCCTTCGGGCCTGCCAGCACCAGCACGGTCTGCGCCTCGGTGAGGCTGCGGATCCGCACGTCCTCGCCCGGGCGGATGTGCTGGTTCAGCCAGTCGAGGTCGTGATCTTCGCTGGCAGCGGCGGAGCCGTACCAGATGCGCGCGGGCCCGCGGCCGGAGGCCGGCAGCCGCGCCAGCGTTGCCTCGCTCTTCACCATGCCCTGATGGTTCAGCATATATCCCAGCCGCACCCGTCCGTCGCGCCCGGGGAGCGGGGTGCAGAACATCCGGCCCAGGAACGCCTCCCGGTCGGTGCCGGTGATCTCCAGCCGGTTGAAGCCGTTCACTTCGCTCAGCCCCGCGGCATTCTGCACCTGGCGCACCTCGGCTGCGACCGCATCGAATTCGGCACCGAAGGCGAAGCCGGGCGCGGCCTCGAACGCCGGGGAGGGCTTGAAGTAATCCGCCCGCTCCCAGCCGTTCACCACCGCGAACTCCGCGCCTGCAGCCTCCAGCACCGGGGTCAGCGGCGTGGTGCGGGCGGGCCGGCCCGCCGGGCGGTGCTCATGCGGGAAATGGAAGCGGAACTCGTTCTGGTAGTCCTCCACCGCCTTCAGCGCGGTCAGCTCGGCATTGGCATGGCGCCCGAAGCGGCGCGGGTCCAGGCACCAGGTGTCGACGCAGGCCTCGCCATGCACGATCTGCTGCGCCAGCAGCCAGCCGTGTCCGCCGCCCTCGCCCAGCCCGGCGCGCAACCCGATGATGCAATAGGCATTGCGCTTGCCCGGCACCGGACCGACCAGCGGCGCGCCGTCGATGGTATAGGTGATCGGCCCGTTCACCACGCTGCGGATGCCGGTCTCCCGCAGCGCGGGCATCCGGGCAAAGGCGCCGTCCAGAACCGTCATCACCCGCTCCAGGTCATCGGGGCAGAGCGCATTGGTGAACTCCGGATCGATCCCGTCCATCCCCCAGGTCTTGCAGCCCTGCTCGTAAAAGCCGATCAGCAGGCCGTTCTTCTCCTGGCGGCAGTAGAAATCGGAGACCGGGCAGCGGATCAGCGGCATCCGGGCCGGGGACTGCGCGATTCCGGGGATGTCTTCGGTCAGGAAATACTGGTGCTCCATCGACGCGACGGGGTGATGCACGCCCATCATCGCGCCAATCTCGTTCACCCGGTAGCCGCCGGCATTCACCACCACGTCGCAATCCACATCGCCGCGCGGCGTGTGCACGGTCCAGGTGCCGTCTCGGCGCTGCCTGAGACCGGTGACCGGCGTGTGGCGGTGCACCTCGGCGCCTGCCTTGCGGGCGCGGCGCGCCAGCGCCTGGCACAGCTGCGCCGGGTCGATGTCGCCGTCCGAGGGATCCCACAGCCCGCCTGCCAGGCCGTCCGGCGACAGCAGCGGATGGCGGCGGGCGCACTCAGCGGCGTCGATCACTTCGAACGCAACCCCCACGCCCCGCGCCATCGACGCGAAATGCCGGTAGCCCGTCATATGCGCCTCGGTCCCCGCCAGCCGGATGCCGCCGTCGCCGTGGTGGTAGCCGACCGGGTAGTCCGGGTCTTCGGAGAGTTCCTTGTAGAGCGCGATGGAATGGGACTTCAGCGCCACCATGGTCTGATTGGTGCCGAAATTCGTCACCTGCGCGGCGGAGTGCCAGGTGGTGCCGCTGGTCAGCTCGTCGCGCTCCAGCAGCATGACGTCGTGCCAGCCCTCCTGCGTGAGGTGGTAGAGGGTCGAACATCCGGCGATGCCGCCGCCGATCACGACGGCCCTGGTGCGGGACTTCATGGTGCGGGATTTCATGGTCCGGGCTCCCTTGTCTGCTGTTGCCGCAAGGACAGCACAGATCGCGTGCAAGCCAAGATAATTCCGCTCGCTTCGAAATCATGCGAGGCTTGCTGGCAGAACGTCGAAGCAAGCACAGGCGGCAACCTAGTCCTCGAGGTGGAAACTGTCCCGCAGCCAGGGGAAATCCGCCAGCAGCGGCTGGATCGCATGGGCGGAGATCAATTCGCGCAGCTTCTGGTCCACCAGCGCCAGCACCGGCGGCGCGCATTCGGGGCTTGCCACCAGCACAATCGAGCGGGCAAAGCTGCGGCCCGGGAAACGCACCACCTGCAGGCGCGGCCGGAAGCGGCGGGCGCGGGCGTATTGCAAGGGCGTGGTGATGGTCCAGCCGGCGCCGCTTGCCACCATTGCCATCAGGGTCTGGTTGTTGGCGCATTCAAAGCGGTTCGGCAGGCTGACTCCGGTCCTTTGCAGCTGCGCCTCGATCTGGCGGGCGATCATAAGCCGGGCGGAGAACCGCAGGAAAGGCAGCGGTGTGCGCCCGTGCAGGATGTCCGAAGGATCGTGGCCAATACCTGCGGGCAGCACCATCACAAAAGGGTCGCGCAACATGGGCCGCGCCTCCAGGCCGTGGAAACGCTCCTGCGGGTCGCTGGCCAGCCCGGCGTCCAGCTCGCGGGTCTGCAGCAGGCCAAGCACGCCATGGCTGCTGTCGGTGTGGTAGCGGAAATCGCATTTCGGCAAGGCCCCAGCCAGGTAGACCGCCAGTTCCGGTGCGATGTCGCTGTCGAAATCGTCGATCAGCCCCAGCCGCAGCAGCCGGGTTTCGGCGAGGTTGCCACCCGAGGCCTCGGTTTTGGCCTTGCGGATGGCCAGAAGCGCTTCGTCGATATTGCGCAGGAAGCGCGCCCCGGCGGGCGTCAGCACCATCGGGCGGCGGGCATGGTCGAACAGCGCCACACCGAGATGATCTTCGAGATTGCGCAAGTGATGCGACACGGTGCTGACTGAAAGGCCGGTCTCGGCCGCCACCGCCTGCAAAGTGCCCTTGCGGGCGCAGATCTGGAACATCTCAAGCCATTGCAGGCTCAGCTCTTTGCGCTTCATCGGCTGCCGGTCCCCTCTTCCGCCTGGCGCCGATGCTGCCAGACTTCCGCCGCGCCCGCCACGGATTTGCAAGCAAGGCCGGGCGCTGGATCAGCGGTTTCCGCAAATGGCGCCTGCGGCGCCATGCCTCCGGCGGGGGTATTGGGGGTCAGAAAGCAGCGGGCGGCCCTGGGCTGCTTTCTGGCCGGAAATACCCTGGGGTGAATGCGCCGTCAGGCGCAGAGGGGCAAAGCCCCTCGTGGCGGAGCGCGCAGGGTTTGCTGGAAAAATCCGCGGAACCGGCTATACTTCCTCTCTATGCCAGATAACCCCGCCAGCCGGGCCGCTCCGGTCCGCGGGCTGCGGGGAAAGGGGGGCAGGATGCTGATTGCGGCCGTGCTGGTCCTGATTGTTGCGGGATCCGTCGCGTTCCATCTTCTCAGTCCGTGGTGGTGGACGCCGATCGCGTCGAACTGGGATTACATCGACAATACGCTGGTCATCACCTTCTGGATAACCGGCGCCGTCTTTGCGGCGGTTGTGCTCTTCATGGCCTATTGCGTCTGGAAGTTCCGCCACCGCCCTGGCCACAAGGCCGCATTCGATCCCGAGAACAGGCGGCTGGAATGGGTGCTGACGGGGTTCACCGCGGCGGGGGTGGCGGCGATGCTGGTGCCGGGGCTGTTTGTCTGGAACCAGTTCGTCACCGTGCCGGAAGACGCGGCCGAGGCCGAGGTCTTTGGCCAGCAGTGGAGCTGGGCCTACCGGCTGCCGGGTGCGGACGGCCGGCTGGGCATGGCGGATGCGGAGTGGGTCAGCGCCGAAAACCCGCTTGGCGTCAGCCCGCATGACCGGTTCGGGCGGGACGATGTCATCGTCGAGGGCGGCGGGATCTACCTGCCTGTCGATCA
Organism: Cribrihabitans pelagius; assembly: GCF_048820915.1. NCBI lineage: Bacteria > Pseudomonadati > Pseudomonadota > Alphaproteobacteria > Rhodobacterales > Paracoccaceae > Cribrihabitans > Cribrihabitans pelagius. The sequence goes on from NZ_JBMERR010000008.1 coordinate 55,594, forward strand.
GCCGGTCAAGCTGCTGCTGCGCTCGGTCGACGTGCTGCACAATTTCTACGTGCCGGAGTTCCGCGCCAAGATGGACATGGTGCCGGGCATGGTGACCTACATCTGGTTCACCCCGACCCGCACCGGTGAATTCGAGGTGCTCTGCGCCGAGTACTGCGGCACCGCGCATGCCTTCATGCGCGGGTCGGTGACCGTGGTTGAGGCGGAGGAATATGAGGAGTGGCTGCAAGAGCAGCTGACATTTGAGGACTACGCCAATGCGGGCTCTGAAACCGGGGCCGGAACCAGGCTCGCAAGGCACTAAGGACAGCCCCCGGGTCTTGGCGGGCGTGGCGCGCCCTTCCCGTTTGCCAGAGCCAAACCTGCGCTTTGACGGGGAGGCCGGGCGCCGCCGAGCCTATCGGCCGGGCGATACCTCGGAATTGGATGGAGTTCTGCAATGACCGACTACTTGCCTGAGCCAGACCGCAGCTTGCCGCCGCGCGAAGTGCCGGACGTGATGCCGCCGCATGCGCATGGCTGGATCGGCAGGTATGTCTTTTCGCAGGATGCCAAATACATCGCCATCCAGTATTCCGGCACCGCGGTGGCGATCGGGCTGGTGGCCCTGGTGCTGTCCTGGCTGATGCGGCTGCAGCTGGGCTTTCCGGACCTATTCGACTTCATCACGCCCGAGGCGTACTACCAGTTCGTCACCATGCATGGGATGATCATGGTGATCTACCTGCTCACCGCGATCTTTCTGGGCGGTTTTGGCAACTACCTGATCCCGCTGATGGTCGGGGCGCGGGACATGGTGTTTCCCTTCGTCAATATGCTCAGCTACTGGATCTACCTGCTGGCTGTCCTGGTGCTGGCGGCCAGCTTCTTTGTCCCCGGCGGTCCGACCGGGGCGGGCTGGACGCTCTATCCGCCGCAGGCGGTGCTGTCGGGCACGCCAGGCGGCCAGCAGGCGGGTATCGTCCTGATGCTGGTCTCGCTGATCCTGTTCATCATCGGCTTTACCATGGGCGGGCTGAACTATGCCGTGACCGTGCTCCAGGCCCGCACCCGCGGCATGACGATGATGCGTCTGCCGCTCACGGTCTGGGGCATCTTCACCGCGACGGTGATGGCGCTGCTGGCCTTTCCGGCGCTGTTCGTGGCCTGCGTGATGATGCTGTTTGACCGGCTGCTGGGAACGTCGTTCTTCATGCCTACGCTGGTAGAGCTGGGGGAAAAGCTCAGCTACGGCGGCGGCAGCCCGATTGCCTTCCAGCACCTGTTCTGGTTCTTCGGCCATCCGGAGGTCTATATCGTCGCGCTGCCCGCCTTCGGCATCGTTTCCGACCTGATTGCGGTGCATGCGCGCAAGAACGTCTTTGGCTACCGGATGATGGTCTGGGCCATCGTCATCATCGGCGCGCTCAGCTTCATCGTCTGGGCCCATCATATGTATGTCTCGGGCATGCACCCGTGGTTCGGCTTCTTCTTTGCCACCACAACGCTGATCATCGCCATCCCGACGGCGCTCAAGGTCTACAACTGGGTGCTGACATTGTGGAAGGGCGACATCCACCTGACTATCCCGATGCTGTTTGCGCTGGGCTTCATCGTGACCTTCGTGAACGGCGGTCTCACGGGGCTGTTCCTAGGCAATGTGGTGGTCGACGTGCCGCTTTCCGACACGATGTTCGTGGTGGCGCATTTCCACATGGTGATGGGGGTGGCGCCGATCATGGTGATCTTCGGTGCGGTCTATCACTGGTATCCCAAGATGACCGGCCGGATGCTGAACGAGATGATGGGCCGCATCCATTTCTGGGTCACCTTCCTGGGCGCCTATGCGGTGTTCTTCCCGATGCATTACGTCGGGCTGGTGGGGGTGCCGCGGCGCTATTTCGAGATCGGCGAGCCCGCCTTCCTCACCGCGCCGGTGGATGGGCTGAATGCCTTCATCTCGGCCGCGGCGCTGATCGTGGGGGCGGTGCAGGTATTGTTCCTCTTCAACCTGTTCTGGAGCCTGCGGCACGGGCAGGCGGCGGGGCCCAATCCCTGGCGCGCGGCCTCGCTGGAGTGGCAGACGCCCGAAACTCCGCCCGAGCACGGCAACTGGGGGGACGAGCTGCCCAATGTCTACCGCTGGGCCTATGACTACAGCGTGCCGGGAGCGCCCGCGGATTATGTGGCGCAGAACGATCCCTGGGTGCCCGAGGGCGCGGGGCGGCGGCTGTGAGCGTGATCATCGCCTTCCTGGCGCTGGTAGCGCTGGCGGCCGGGCTGTGGCTGTCGCGCCAGCAGCTGGCGTCGCGGCCCTGGCTGGAGACCGGGCTTGCCCCTATCGCGGGCCACGGGCCAGGCCGGGCGCCGGGTGTTGTCTTTGTAGGAGTGCTGGTGGCGGTGATCGGCGCGCTGTTTGCGATGCTGGGCAGCGCCTTTGTGATGCAGATCGAGGCGACGCCCTGGGAACTGGTGCCGTTGCCGGGGCGGGTGTGGCTGAACACCGTGTTGCTGCTGTTGGCCAGCGCCTGTTTGCAATTTGCCGTCGCTCTTGCGAGGGCGGGCCGGGAGCGCTGGCTGCGCGCGGTGGTGGCAGCTGCGGTTCTGGCCACGCTGGCTTTCCTGGCGGGCCAGCTGCAGGTCTGGGCCGCGCTCACGGCCGGGGGATACCGGCTGGACGGGGCGCCGGCGGCGAGCTTCTTCTATCTGATTACCGGGCTGCACGGGCTGCACATGGCGGGCGGCATCCTCGCGCTGGCGCTGCTTTGGACCCGGCCCGCGGCCAGTGCGGTCAAGCTGCTGCCAGGGGTGCGGCTCTGTGCGATCTACTGGCATGCGCTGCTGGCGTTCTGGCTGATGCTCTTTGCCCTGCTTCAGGGCTGGGGCAACGCTTTTCTGGCGTTGTGCCGGGCGGCCGTGACCTGAACGGGAACAGTGGAGGAGGAGACCCGATGGACCATCCGTTGCAAGGTGAGGAGCAGACTCTGGCGCGCGAGGGCCACAGCGGCTTTGCCGCAGACTGGAGCTCGGACCAGCGGGTGTTCAAGCGGGTCTCCTGGGGCAAGGCGATGATGTGGATCCTCCTGGTGAGCGACACCTTCATCTTTGCCTGTTTCCTGGTCGCCTATCTGACCGCACGCAGTTCCACCACCGCCGAGTGGCCCAATGCCAGCGAGGTCTTTGCCCTGCATATCGGCGGAAGGAACCTGCCGCTGCTTCTGATCGCGATCATGACCTTTGTGCTGATTTCCTCCTCCGGCACCATGGCGATGGCGGTGAATTGCGCCTACCGCAAGGCGCGCAAGGCCACCGCCCTCCTAATGCTCGCCACCGCTGCGCTGGGCGCGGCTTTTGTCGGGATGCAGGCATTTGAGTGGTCCAAGCTGATCTCCGAAGGGGTGCGCCCCTGGGGCAACCCCTGGGGGGCGGAGCAGTTCGGCGCCAGTTTCTTCATGATCACCGGCTTCCACGGCACCCATGTCACCATCGGTGTGATTTTCCTGCTGATCGTCGCCCGCCGGGTCTGGCGCGGCGACTTCGACCGCAACCAGCGCAGCTGGATGTCGCAGGGCAACGGCGATTACGAGGCGGTGGAGATCATGGGGCTCTACTGGCACTTCGTCGACCTGGTCTGGGTCTTCATCTTTGCATTCTTCTATCTGTGGTAGGGGGCTTCCATGACGCATTCACCGCAAACCGCCGATACTGGCCAGGCTGCCCACGACGACGGCCAGCAGCATCCGATCCGGCTTTACCTCCTGGTCTGGGGGCTTCTGTTCCTGCTCAGCGCGGCCTCCTACTATGTCGATTACGCAGGGTTCGAGGGGCTCTTGCGCTGGAGCCTGATCCTGATCTTCATGACGCTGAAAGCGGGGCTGATCATTGCCGTCTTCATGCATCTGGCCTGGGAGCGGCTGGCCCTCGGTTACGCCATCCTGCTGCCGCCCCTGGCGATGATCGGGCTGCTCGCGATCATGGTGATCGAATCCGGTTACACCGCCGGCACGCGGGTGGAGCGGCTGGGGCAGGGGGCGCAGGCGCAGCAGCCGGAGTAGCCAGGCAGGCCCTGGCCGCCGCGGACGCTGGTAGTGCCGCCGCAATGCATTTTGCTTTCCGTCAGGGTCTTGCAATCCGGCGGCCAGGTCCGGCAGGTTGCCGCTGGACGGATCGAGGCCAGAGGACCCTGCCATGCAACTCACGGAAATTGCGCTGCTTGTTGCCGCCGGAGCGGGCGCGGGCGTGCTCAATGCGGTGGCGGGGGGCGGCACATTCCTGACTTTCCCGGCGCTCATATGGCTGGGCCTTCCACCTGTGGCCGCCAACGCCACCGCGACGCTGTCGGCGCTGCCGGGCTATGCGGGCAGCGCCTGGGGCTTCCGCCGTGACCTCAAGGCCGAGGGCGCGCTGAGCTTGCGCGCCACCGCCCTGATCGCGGCGCTGGGCGGGCTGGCCGGGGCTGGCTTGCTGATCGTCACCCCGGGCGAAGTCTTCATTGGCGTGGTGCCCTGGCTGCTGCTCGCGGCGACCTCGCTGTTTGCCGCCGGCCCTGCGCTGCTGCGCCGGGCGCGCCGCTACGGCAGCGCGGCGGCGGGACCGGTGACCTCCGCGGCGGCGATCTTTGCGGTGTCGGTCTATGGCGGCTATTTCAACGGTGGGCTGGGGATTGTGCTGCTCGCGGCCTTTGGTCTGTTGGGCTATGTCAGCCTGCACGGGATGAACGGTCTGAAGACCCTGCTGTCGGCGGTGCTGTCGCTGATTCCGGCCGCCACCTTCGCCGTGGCCGGGCTGATTGCCTGGGAACAGGCGATGGTGCTGGCGCTGGCAACGGGGGCGGGGGGCTTTGGCGGCGCCTGGATCAGCCGCCGTATCCAGCGCACCCAGCTGCTGCGCGGCTTTGTCACCCTCACCGGCGCGGCGCTGACGCTGGCGTTCTTCATGAACTGAGCCACCGGCACAAAAAGGGCGCGGCCTCCGCCAGATGGCAGGAGGCCGCGCCCATTTTTTGTCACTGGCCGCAAGCGGCGGGATCAGTTCAGGTCGAACCGGCCCGCGTTCATCACCTTCACCCAGGCCGCAATGAACTCCTGCACGAAAGTTTCGCGTGAATCCTCCTGGGCATAGACCTCGGCCAGCGCCCGCAGCTGCGAGTTGGAGCCGAACACCAGGTCCGCCCGCGTCGCGGTCCAGCGCAGCTCGCCGCTGGTGACGTCGCGGCCCTCGTAGGTGCCGTCATCGCTGCCCGGTTTCCACTTCGTGCTCATGTCGAGCAGGTTGGTGAAGAAGTCCGTACTCAGCGTGCCGGGCTTGTCCGTGAAGACCCCGTGGCGGCTGCCGCCATGGGTCGCGCCCAGCACCCGCAGGCCGCCCACCAGCACGGTCATCTCCGGCGCGCTGAGGCCAAGGAGCTGCGCGCGGTCCACCAGGAGCGCCTCTGCCGGGGCGTCCAGCGGCTGCTTCTGGTAGTTGCGGAAACCATCGGCGCGCGGCTCCATCACCGCAAAGGACTCCGCATCGGTCCATTCCGCGCTGGCATCGGTGCGGCCCGGGGTGAAGGGCACCTCGGCCGGATGGCCCGCCGCTTTGGCAGCTTCTTCGATGGCGGCAGCGCCCCCCAGCACGATGAGATCTGCCAGCGAGACCTTTTTGCGGCCGCTCTGGGCGCTGTTGAAGCTGTCCTGCACCCGCTCCAGCGCGCTCAGCACCCGGGAGAGCTGCTCCGGCTCGTTCGCTTCCCAGTCCTTCTGCGGCGCCAGGCGGATGCGGGCGCCATTGGCACCGCCGCGCATGTCCGAGCCGCGGTAGGTGGAGGCCGAGGCCCAAGCGGTCTTGACCAGCTCACCCACGGTCAGACCTGTGGCGAGGATCTGCTTTTTCAGCCCGGCCACGTCCGAGGCCTCGACCAGCGGATGGTCTACCGGCGGCAACGGGTCCTGCCAGATCAGGTCTTCCTGCGGCACTTCGGGCCCGAGGTAGCGCGATTTCGGCCCCATATCCCGGTGGGTCAGCTTGAACCAGGCCCGCGCGAAGGCATCGGCGAATTTCTCCGGGTTGGCGTGGTAGCCGCGCGAGATCTTCTCATAGACCGGGTCCATCCGCATCGACATATCGGCCGTGGTCATCATCGGCGGATGCTTCTTGCCGGGATGGTGGGCATCCACCACCATGTGCTCGGGGCGGACGTCCTGCGCCTGCCACTGATGCGCGCCTGCCGGGCTTTTGACCAGCTTCCACTCATAGCCGAACAGCACGTCGAAATAGCCCATGTCCCAGGTCGTCGGATTGGGCTTCCAGGCGCCTTCGATGCCGCTGGTGGTGGTGTCGGCGCCATTGCCCGCGCCATGGGTGTTCAGCCAGCCCAGCCCCATGTGCTCGATCTCGGAGCCCTCCGGTTCCACCCCGACCAGGTCCGGGCTGCCCGCGCCATGCGCCTTTCCGAACGTGTGCCCGCCCGCGACCAGCGCCACGGTCTCCTCGTCGTTCATCGCCATGCGGGCGAAAGTCTCCCGCACATCCTTGCCCGAAGCGACCGGATCCGGATTGCCGTCCGGGCCTTCCGGGTTCACGTAAATCAGACCCATCTGCACGGCGGCCAAGGGGTTCGCCAGATCACGCTCGCCCGAATAGCGGCTGTTGGGCTGGTCGCTGGTGGCGAGCCATTCGGTCTCCGACCCCCAATAGACGTCCTCCTCCGGCTCCCAGACATCGGCGCGCCCGCCGGCAAAGCCAAAGGTCTTGCCGCCCATAGACTCGATAGCGCAGTTCCCGGCGAGGATCATCAGGTCCGCCCACGAGAGCTTGTTGCCGTATTTCTGCTTAACCGGCCACAACAGGCGCCGGGCCTTGTCGAGGTTGCCGTTGTCCGGCCAGGAGTTCAGCGGCGCAAAACGCTGGCTGCCCGAGCCGCCGCCGCCGCGCCCGTCGGCCACCCGGTAGGTGCCGGCACTGTGCCAGGCCATGCGGATGAACAGCGGCCCGTAATGGCCATAGTCCGCCGGCCACCAGTCCTGGCTGTCGGTCATCAGCGCGTAGAGGTCCTGCTTCACCGCCTCCAGATCCAGCGACTTGAAGGCCTCGGCGTAGTCGAAATCCGCGCCCAGCGGGTTCGATGCGGGCGCATGCTGGTGCAGGACCTTGAGGTTGAGGAGGTTCGGCCACCAGTCCTTGTTAGTGGTGCCTCCGATGGCCGATGCGCCGTGGATCACCGGGCATTGGCCTGCGTTTGCGGCGTCGTTTCCGTCCATGTCTGTCTCCGATCTTGGCTGTCGTGCTGAGTGCGGTGCGGCCGCTCCTCTCCGGCCGCTGAGTTTTGCCCGGCACCCGGCATTCGGGGGGAGGCGCCGGGACCGTCCTGCTGTCGAATCGAGCCTAGCAAAGGAATTCCATTGGACTAAGTTGCATTTACTGATCGGACTGATAATCAAAGCCTATGATCAATCTGACCCTCCGCCAGCTCCGCTATTTTGAATCGCTGGCCCGGCACCGGCACTTTGGCCGCGCCGCCGAGGCTTCCGCGGTGTCGCAGCCAGCGCTGTCGGTGCAGATCAAGGAACTGGAGGAAACCCTTGGCGTGCAACTGGTCGAACGCGGCGCCCGGCAGGTGCGGCTGACCCGGCTGGGCGAGGAACTGGCGGAGCGGGCCCGCGCCATCCTGCGCTCGGTTGACGAGCTGGGGGAGCTGGCGCGTGCCTCCCGCGATGGGCTGGCGGGGCGGCTGCGGCTGGGGGTGATCCCGACCGTTGCTCCCTACCTGCTGCCTGCCATCGCCAGCCAGCTGACCCGGCTGCACACCGGGCTGGATTTGCAGGTGCGCGAAACGGTGACGCCCCGGCTGCTGCAGGAGCTGGCGGAGGGGCGGCTGGATACGGCCGTGGTGGCGCTGCCGGTGTCGGAGCCCGCCTTCGAAGAGGTGGCGCTGTTTTCCGAAAGCTTCGTGCTGGTACGCCCGGAGGCGGACGCGGGCAAACCGGTGCCGGACGGCGAAGACTTGCGGCGGATGCGGCTCCTCCTGCTGGAGGAGGGCCACTGCTTCCGCGACCAGGCGCTGTCGTTCTGCAACATGCAGTCCGCCGCCCCGCGCGAGCTGATGGACGGAAGCTCGCTGTCGACGCTGGTGCAGATGGTGGGCGCGGGCATCGGGGTGACGCTGATCCCGGAGATGGCGGTGCCGGTAGAGACCCGCTCGGCCCGCGTCTCGGTCGCCCGATTTGCCGACCCGCAGCCCGCCCGCACCATCGGCATGATCTGGCGCCGCTCCAACCCGCTGGCGCGGCAGCTGATGCAGGTGGCCGATGTGGTGCGCGACTCGGCCGGGGTCTTGCGGCAGGCGCGTGCGCGGCTGCCGTAACCGGGCGGGCAAGGGGCGGGGGCGCAATTTTCCGGCCCGGCCCGCGCAGCCGCTGTTGACTCCGCCCCGAACCCCGATATAAGCGCGGCTTCATTGGTGTTGGTGGCCCCCGCAAGGGGATGCCTGTCATGCCCGGATCCTGGATGCGGAGCAAGAGGACAACGCCCTTAATAGTCGCGGCCAGCCCGGGACGGTTCAAACTGGCCGGTTGCAGCCGCGAGATGCGTTCGCAGCCCGAAAAGTGGGAACCGGCTTTCGGAGAAAGCTGCGAAGCCAAAATTAAGGAGATCAGCCGTGACCAAACGCACGTCTGCCAAGTACAAGATCGACCGCCGCATGGGCGAAAACATCTGGGGCCGCCCGAAGTCCCCGGTCAACCGCCGCGACTACGGTCCGGGCCAGCACGGCCAGCGCCGCAAGGGCAAGCTCAGCGACTTCGGCATCCAGCTGCGCGCCAAGCAGAAGCTCAAGGGCTACTACGGCGACCTGACCGAAAAGCAGTTCCGCCGCATCTACGGCGAAGCCGAGCGTGTGAAGGGCGACACCGGTGAAAACCTGATCGGCCTGCTGGAGCGCCGCCTGGACGCCGTCGTCTACCGCGCCAAATTCGTGCCGACCGTCTTTGCCGCCCGCCAGTTCGTCAACCACGGCCACGTGCTGGTCAACGGCAAGCGCGTCAACATCCCCTCCTACCGCGTGAAAGAGGGCGACCTGATCGAGGTCCGCGACAAGTCCAAGCAGATGGTTGCCGTTCTGGAAGCCACCCAGCTGGCCGAGCGCGACGTGCCCGACTACATCGAAGCCGATCACTCCAAGCTGAAGGCAACCTTCGTGCGCACCCCGTCCCTGGGCGACGTGCCCTACCCGGTGATCATGGAGCCGAACCTGGTCGTCGAATTCTACGCCAAGAACTAAGCCGCGCGCCTCAGGGCGTCTGTCGGGAAGGGCTGCCTCCGGGCAGCCCTTTTTTCGTGCCCGCTCCCCGGGGCGCGCATGTCCGGCTGCCCGGTGCCGTTTCTCGCCCCTTGCCAAGCGGGGCAGGGGCCACCTATCCTGACTGCGGCCCGGAGGCATCCGCCCCGGCAGGCAACAGCGGAGATGTGGCGATGAGAAGTTGGATCTTTGGAATGGCGGCCGCCGCGGCAATGGGGATGGCGATGCTGGCGGCGCCGGCGGCGGTCGCGCAGGCAACCTTGCAGCCTGCTAATCCGCAGCCGGGAAGCGTGAAGCCGGGTCTTGCGGTGCGCTATGCCTACCCGGCCGACGTCAAGAATCTGGCCCAGGCCCGCACCGCGCTCAAGTACCGCAGTGAGCGCGGCCGCCCGATCGCCGGGCTCGACAACCGCGACACCAACGAAGGCGACATCACGCTAACCTCGAAACGGGCGCAGCGGGTGGTGGCGCATATCACTGGCTATGTGCGCATCGACAGGCCCGGCACTTACAACATCGACTTCCTGACCAACGATGGTCTTCTTGCCCGCATCGGCGGCCAGCTTGTGGGCCATTTCGATGGCCGCCAGGCCTGCGACAGCACGCCCCTGACCCAGGTCCGGGTGCCGCAGGCTGGCTGGTATCCGGTCGACATTCTTTATTTTCAGCGCCTTGGCACGTCCTGCCTGCATATGCGCATGGGCCCCGAAGGCAAGCGGCCGCCCTTCATGAAAAACGCATCCTTCGGCCATTAGCGCCACCCGCACTCCCCCCCCCGCGCCACTTTCTGACCAGAAATACCCGGGGGAAGCCCGCAGGGCTGGGGGCAGAGCCCCCCTCTTCCCCGGTGTGGGGCGCGCGCCCTACAGCGGCAGCGGCCGTTCCTCCGCAATCGCCTCCATCGCGAAATAAGAGGTGACGCTGTCCAGCTCCACGCCGGAGATCAGCCGCTGGTAAACCCGGTCATAGCTCGCCATGTCCTGGGTCACTACTTTCAGCTGGTAGTCGTAGTCGCCGCCGATGCGGTGGAAGTCCACCACCTCGGGGATGGTCAGCACGTGGCGGCGGAATTTCTGCAGCCACCCGGCCGAGTGGTGCCGGGTGCGCAACAGCACAAACACCACCAGATCCAGGCCCAGCTGGCTGCGGTCGATCCGCGCCTTTGACCCGCGCAGGAGGCCGCATTCGTTGAGCGCCTTGAGCCGCCGCCAGCAGGCGTTCTGGGACAGGCCCACGGTCTCGGCCAGCTCGCGCTGCGACAGGGAAGCGTCCTGTTGCAGGGCACGCAGGATGGCGCGGTCTATTTGATCTGCATTATGTGCCATGGGGCGATCATATGACACAAAAATGGCAGAATCCATTCAAAGATTGATAACGATTCCGCTTGGATCTCCGTTCATACTGACCGCCAGGAAAACCAAGGCGCAGCAAGGCGCAGAGGGAGACGCAGATGAGCCTGTCCGCATTCAAGCACACTATCGCCGAGGCCGCCGCGGCTGGCGCTCTTGCTCAAAGCATCATCGGCGAGGGGGTGATGATCCCGGGCCTGTTTGGCGAAGTGCCGCTGGTCTATGCCGATTACGTCGCCTCGGGCCGCGCGCTCCGGCAGGTCGAGGATTTCATCGCCGCCGAGGTGCTGCCCTTCTACGCCAACTCGCACACCGAGGCGTCTTATTGCGGCGCCCGTATGACCCGCCTGCGCCGCGCGGCACGGGCGGAAATCGCCCGGCTTACCGGCGCCTTGGCACAGGACGCGGTGATCTTTGCAGGCTCCGGCGCCACCGCCGGGCTGAACCGGCTGGTGAGCCTCTTCGGCATCAACGAAGCCCAGGCCCCGGTGGTTTTCACCGGCCCTTACGAGCATCACTCCAACATCCTGCCCTGGCGCGAAAGCCGCGCGCAGGTGGTGGAAATCCCCGAAGCGGCGGAGGGCGGCATCGACCTTGCCGCGCTGGAGCGGGCGCTGCTGGAGCATGCGGACAGCGATCTGAAGATCGGCAGCTTCTCTGCGGCTTCCAACGTGACCGGCATCCTCACCGATCCCGATCCGGTCAGTCGGCTGCTGCACGCCCATGGCGCGCTGGCGGTCTGGGACTATGCCGGCGGCGGCCCGTATCTGCCGGTGGACATGGGCGCGAGGGGGGCCGCGCGCAAAGATGCGGTAGTGGTCTCGCCGCATAAATTCCCCGGCGGTCCCGGCGCTTCGGGCTTGCTCATCGTCAATCAGGACGCGGTGCGCCGCCGCCGCCCCTCCTGGCCCGGCGGCGGCACGGTCAGCTTCGTCTCGCCCTGGCAGCATGACTACAGCGCTGACCTTTCCGCGCGCGAAGAAGCAGGCACGCCAAATGTGATCGGCGACATCCGCGCGGCACTTGCCTTGCTGGTGAAGGAAGCCGTGGGGCAAGAGCGGATCGAAGCCCGCGAGGCCCGCTTTGCGCAGATGGCCTGGGAGGGCTGGGGCAATGACCCGCATCTGACGCTTCTGGGCCACCGCGAGGCGCCCCGATTGCCGATCTTCTCCTTCCTCGTCCGCGACAGCGAAGGCAATCCAGTGCATCAGCAGCTCTTCACCCGCATGCTGAGCGATGTCCACGGCATCCAGGCCCGCGGCGGCTGCGCCTGCGCCGGGCCTTATGCGCACCGGCTGCTGGGGATCGGCGAGGCGGAGTCCGAAGCCCTTTTTTCGGACCTGAAGGCGGGGCAGGAGATGCGCAAGCCCGGCTGGGTGCGGCTCAACTTCTCCTACCTGATGACGGAGGAAACCGTGGCCCATGTGATCCGAAGCGTCAGCGATCTGGCCCGCCGGGCGGGCAAGCTGGCCGCGCATTACGAGGCCGACCCCGCCACCGCCCGGTTCCGCTCCCGCGCGGCCTGATGCGGCGGGCCGGCAGCGCAATGGGGGAGCGCCATCTTGCCGCTTCCCCATGGGCGCTTGGGCCGTTATGACGGGCAGGACGCGAAGGAGCCCGTAATCATGACCCACATCACACCGCAGCCCGGTATCATGGACATCGCCCTTTACCAGGGCGGGGCTGCCCATGTGAAAGGGGTGAGCAACGCCATCAAGCTTTCCTCGAACGAGAACCCCTATGGCCCCAGCCCGCGCGCCGTGGCAGCGATGCAGGAGGCGGCGGTCAACATGCACCGCTATCCCAGCGCCGACCACGCAAGCCTGCGCCAGGCCATCGGCGAGGTGCACGGGCTGGAGCCGGAGCGGATCATCTGCGGCGCGGGCAGCGACGAGATCATCGCCTTCCTTTGCCAAGCCTATGCCGGCCCCGGGGACGAGGTGCTTTACACCGAGCACGGTTTTGCCATGTACCGGATCAGCGCGCTGGCTGCGGGCGCTACCCCGGTGGAAGTGAAGGAGCACGAGCGCGTCACCGATGTGGACGCGCTGCTGGAGGGCTGCACCGAACGCACCAGACTGGTCTTCATCGCCAACCCGAATAACCCCACCGGCACCATGATCGGCGCGGCCGAGGTGGCGCGGCTGGCCGATGGGCTGCCCGCGGGGGCGCTGCTGGTGCTGGATGGCGCCTATGCCGAATATGTCGAAGGCTTTGACGCCGGCGCCGCGCTGGTGCGGTCGCGCAATAATGTGGTGATGACCCGCACCTTCTCCAAGATCTACGGGCTGGGCGGCGCGCGCATCGGCTGGGGCTATGGCCCGGCCGGGATCATCGGCGTGCTGAACCGGGTGCGCGGGCCGTTCAACGTCTCCTCCACCGCGCTGGCGGGGGCGGAGGCCTCGGTGCGCGATACCGAATACGTCGAACATTGCCGGGCTGAGAACGCCAGGTGGCGCGGCTGGCTGAGCGATGCGCTGGCCTCGCTGGGGGTGCCGTCGGACACTTCTTGCACCAACTTCATCCTGGCGCGTTTTGCCAGCCAAGCGGAGGCCGAGGCCTGCGATGTCTACCTGCAGTCGCAGGGGCTGATCGTGCGCCGGGTGGCGGGATACAATCTGCCCAACGCGCTGCGCATCACCATCGGGGACGAGACCGCCTGCCGCCGGGTGGCGGCGGCGGTGAAGGCGTTCAAATCCGGACAGGACGACGCAGGGAAGGCCAAGGCATGAGCGCTCCGGTCTACAACCGCGTCGCGCTGATTGGCCTGGGGCTGATTGCGTCTTCGATGTTCTGGGCGATGAAGCGCGCAGGGCTCGCGGGAGAGGTCACGGGCTATGCCCGCAGCTTTGAGACCCGCGGCACTGCCCGCCGCATCGGGCTCTGCGACCGCGTCTGCGAGAGCGCGGCCGAGGCCGCGGAGGGCGCCGATCTGGTGGTGCTCTGCGTGCCGGTGGGTGCGATGGGCGCGGTGATGGAGGAGATCGCGCCGGTGCTGAAGCCGGGTGCGACAGTGTCCGACGTCGGTTCGGTCAAGCGGCATGTGATCGACGCGGTGATGCCGCATATCCCGGAAGGCGTGCATTTCGTTCCGGCCCACCCGTTGGCGGGCACCGAGCATTCCGGCCCCGAAGCGGGGTTCGCCGAGCTGTTCGACAACCGCTGGAGCCTGCTGGTCCCGGTCGAGGGCAGCGACCCGGACGCCGTGGCCAAGCTGCGCGCGCTCTGGGAAGGCATGGGCGCGCATGTGGACGAAATGGACGCCGACCACCACGATCTGGTGCTGGCGGTGACCAGCCACGCGCCGCACCTCATTGCCTATACGATGGTGGGCGTGGCCGACGACATGCGGCGGGTGACCGATCAGGAGGTGATCAAGTATTCCGCTGCGGGCTTTCGCGACTTTACCCGGATTGCCGCCTCGGACCCGACGATGTGGCGCGATGTGTTCCTCACCAACAAAGACGCGACACTGGAGATCCTCGGCCGCTTTACCGAGGAGCTGTTTGCCCTGCAGCGCGCCATCCGCACCGGCGACGGCGAGCACCTGCACGATTATTTCACCCGCACCCGCGCGATCCGCCGCGGCATCATCGAAGCGGGCCAGGACACCGCCGCGCCGGACTTCGGCCGGGGCAGCAAGAAGTGAGGCTGCGGGGCGCATGGGGGTTGCTGCTGGCCGCGCTGATCACCGGCCCGGCAGCGGCCCGCGCCCCGGAAACGTCCCTGCTGCCTGAAGCGCGGCCTGCCGCCGCCTGGCCTGCCGGGCCGAAGCCGCGGACCCTGGCGGCGGCTGCCGCCGCGCCTGCCGTGTCGCTGCAGCCGCCTCCGCGGCCGGAGGGGCTGGCCCGGCAGGCCCTGTTCAAGCGGCTGAAGCGGCGCAAGGGGGCGGTCTGCGGCGATACCGCGATCCAGGGCAAACCGGCGGGCGACATTGCCGGCAGCCGGACGGGCTGCGGCATCAAGGATGCAGTGCGGGTGCGCGAGGTGGCGGGGGTGCGGCTGAACCGTGAGGCGCTGATGACCTGCGGCGCGGCCAAGGCGCTGAAAACCTGGGTCAAACGCGAAGTGGCCACCGCCTTTGGCCGCCGCAACAGGGTGGTCTCGATGCGGGTGGCAGCGCATTACGCCTGCCGCACCCGCAACAACCAGCCAGGCGCGAAGATCTCGGAGCACGGGCGCGGGCGGGCCATCGATATCTCCGCCTTCACGCTGGAGGACGGCCAGACCGTCACCGTGCTGGAGGGCTGGCAGAAGCGGCGGACGCGCAAGCGGCTGAAAAAGATCTGGAAAGCGGCCTGCGGCCCGTTCGGCACCGTGCTGGGGCCGGAAGCCGACCGCTATCACCGCGACCATTTTCACCTGGACGTAGCCCCCCGCAGACGGCGGCCCTATTGCCGCTAGGCGAGGACTCCCGCCCCTGAAGGGGCCCTTGCGGCCCCATTGCAGCGTTGGGCCAGGCAGCGCGCTGGCGCGCGCTGCGGGGGGCGGCGGGTGCCGTCGGCGGAGCGCGCGAGCGGCGTCAGCGCAGAACGAGACGCGGCGCCGGGCCCAGCGGCAGCGGCCCCAGCATCGCCATCCCGTCCGAGAAATTGAGGGTGATGTCCAGGGTCTCCCGAGTGCCGCCCGTGCCTGCAAACAGGCTCAGCACCCGCTCCAGAGGCGCGCGTATCGCGGGCGGCAGGCTGCCTGCGCGCTCGGCCATGGCAAGCAACCCGCGCCACTCCTCCGCCTGGAGCGCAAGGCTGCCCTGGGGCAGGCCGGTCTCGTCAATCGTCAAGGTGCCGGTGGCCTTGAGCCGCAGATCGCCCCAGCGCGCATCGGCCAGTTTCAGCGCGATCCGGCGCGGCTGCGGGCGGCGCTGCTCCAGTGCGGCGCGGTCCCAGGCGGCATCGAAGAAGACCTCCATGTCGAGTGCAAGGGTGTCAAACGCCGGGGGCAGGTCCGAGGCCGCGGCCAGCCTGCGCCGCCAGGCCGCGCGGGGGGCAAAATCCTTGGCCTCCGCCGTGATCCGGTAAGTCTCCGGCGCTTCTCCTTGCACCATCTGCGCCTGCAGCGCGCTGCCGCCCAGCACCACGGTGCCGTCCTGGCGGATCTCCCAGCCCGCAGCCTCCAGCGCCATTTCTTCCAGCGTGAGCGCGGTGCCCGGCGCCAGGCGCAGCACGGCGGTGAGACCTTCGGCCGCGATCTCCACGGTCTGATCGAAATAGGACAGCCGCTGCGGCGCGGGCGGAAAGCGCAGGCGCTGGTAGCCGGGCCAGATTGCGGGGCTTTCCAGCTCCAGCCACTCCGCCCGCCAGGCGGCGCCGGTGCCGGGATCGGCGAGGGCCGGGTTCAGCAGCCGGAGTTCATGGCGCAAAGGGTAGCCCGCGGTTTCCATCCCCGTGAGCTCCGCCTGCCAGCCGTGACGCACCCGCTCGGCAAACCAGCCGGTGATACCCTGACGCAGCCCCCAGGCAGCCGCCGCCCAGAAGAAGCTCCACAGAAGAAGGGCGGCAAGCAGCCATTTTGCCAGGCGCATTTCGACACAGCCTCTTTTTTCCGGCGCTGATTTGCTGTTTACAGAGCCGCAAAAGAAAGGGCCAGACAGCATGACCATGTGGGTATTCGGATACGGATCCTTGTTGTGGAACCCGGGCTTTCGGGTGGCGCGCCGCGAGACAGCGGTGCTGCACGGCTATGCGCGCTCCTTCTGCATGAGTTCGATCCATCACCGCGGCACCGCGGAACAGCCCGGCCTGGTGCTGGCGCTGGACGAGACCGAAGGCGCGCATTGCAAGGGATTGGCGCTGGCGGTGGAGCCGGGCCACGAGGAGCAGACGCTGGCAGAATTGCGCGAGCGCGAGCTGATCTCCTCCGCCTATCTGGAGCGCAACCTGGAAGTGGAACTGGCGGATGGCCGCTTTGTTAACGCCGTCACCTATGTGATCGACCCGCACCACGTGCAGTATTGCGGCGGCATGAGCCTGGAGGACCAGGCCCGTATCATCGCCCATGCGGCGGGCGGGCGCGGGCCCAACACCGAATACCTCTATAACACCGCCCAGCACCTGGCCGAGATCGGCCTGCATGACCGCGATCTGGACTGGCTGGCCGCGCGGGTGCGCCAGATCGCCGGATAATGCCTTGGCGCATTTGACACTTTGCCTATAGGCTGCCTTCCTAAAAGAGCAGTCATCCGTCAGGAGCCCGAGAATATGGCGCAGCCAGTCCGCAAGGTGCGGCCGCAGTTTTCCCAGCCGGTGCGGCAGATCATCATGATGCTGATTGCATTGGGCCTGTCGGGCTTTGGTGCCTTTGTCGCGCTGCCGCGGGTGCTGCCGGTGTTCGAGGCGAACCCCTGGCTCAACGGTTTCATCGTCTTTGTCTTCGTGATCGGGGTGCTGGCCTGTTTCTGGCAGGTGGTGCAGCTGATCGGCTCGGTGCGCTGGATCGAGCGCTTTGCCGCGGGCGAGGGGATGGAGGACCGCCGCGTCCCCTCGATGCTGGCGCCGCTCGCGTCGCTGCTTGGGTCGCGCGGGGCGCGGATGCAGCTGGGCTCCGCCTCCACCCGCTCGATCCTGGATTCGGTAGCCAGCCGCATCGACGAAGACCGCGAGATCACCCGCTATATCGTCAACCTGCTGATCTTTCTGGGGCTTCTGGGCACCTTCTATGGCCTGGCGACCACGGTGCCGGCGGTGGTCGACACCATCCGCAGCCTGGCGCCGCAGGAGGGTGAGGAGGGGCTCTCGGTCTTCAACCGCTTGATGACCGGCCTTGAGGCGCAGCTGGGCGGCATGGGCGTGGCCTTTGCGTCCTCGCTGCTGGGGCTTGCGGGTTCGCTGATCGTCGGCCTCCTGGAGCTGTTTGCGGGCCACGGCCAGAACCGCTTCTACCGTGAGCTGGAGGAATGGCTCTCCTCGATCACCCGCGTCAGCTTCTCTTCGGGCGAGGATGGCGCCAGCGACAGCGGTGTGGTTTCGCAGGTGCTCGACACGATGGCCGAGCAGATGGACGCGCTGCAGGCGATGTTTGCCGAAACCTCCGAGGGCCGCGCCGCGGTGGACCGCCGGCTGACCGAACTGGTGGAGACCATCGGCGAGATGAACCGCCGCCAGGAGCAGACCGGCACGATTACCGCGGCGCTGGACCGGGTGGCGGTTGGGCAGGAGGCGCTGACCGAGCTGATGCGGGCGCATGGCGAGCAGGGCGGCATCGACGCCGAAAGCCGGATGCGGCTGCGCTCGATCGACGTGCAGATGCTGCGCATCCTGGAAGAAATCTCTGCCGGACGGCAGGAAAGCCTGGCCGAGCTGCGCAAGGATATCGACCTTTTGGTCAAAGCCTTTGCCCATCCGCGCGGGCTGGGGCGCACAGGCGCGCGCGATGCGGGCTCCCGCCGCGGCATGGACGCGGGGGAATAAGCCATGGCCCTGTCGCGGCGCACCGGTCAGCGGTTCCAGGCCTCGATCTGGCCGGGCTTCGTGGACGCGATGACCGGGCTGCTTCTGGTGCTGATGTTCGTGCTGACCATCTTCATGGTAGTGCAATTCGTGCTGCGCGAGACGATCACGGGCCAGGAAAGCGAGCTCGACACCCTCTCGGCCGAAGTCAGCGCCCTAGCCCGTGCGCTAGGGTTGGAAGAGAGGGAAAACAGCCAGCTGCAGGCCCGGCTGGGCGCGCTGAGCGCGACGCTGAACACCGCGCAGTCGGACCTCGAGCAGGCCCGCAGCCGGATCGCCGGGCTCACCGCCGAGCGCGACGCGCAAGCGGCGGAGCGGGAGGCCGCGGAAAGCCAAATCACCCGTTTCGAGGCCGAGGTCGCGGCGCTGATCGCCAGCCGCGATGCGGCGCGGGAGCAGATCGCGGGGCTCACGGCTGAGCGCGAGACGCTTGAGGCCGCGCAGGCCGAATTGATGAGTGAACAGGAAGCGCTGAACCTTGCTCTCGCCCAGGCCCGCAGCGAGGTTGACGCCCAGGCCGAGGCCGCCCGCCTCGCCGCCGCCCGCCGCGAGGCGCTAGAGGCGCTGGTGGCGGATCTGGAAGCCGAAGGCGACGCGCGCGCAGGCGAGATCGCGAGCCTCGAAGAGCAGCTTAGCGCCGAGGAAACCGCCCGCCTCGCCGAGGCCGCCGCGGCGGAGGCCCTGCGCGAGAAGCTTGAGAACGCCGATGCTGAATTGACCGCGATGACACTGGCGCTGGAAGCGCAGCGGCAGGAGGCCGAGGATACGCTGACATTGCTTGCCGCAGCAGAGGCTGCAAAAAAGCAGCTGGATGCGCGCTTAAACGAATTGGAAGCCGCGCGTGCGGGCTCCGACGCTAAGGCGGATGAGCTGACCGCAGAGCTGGCCCAGACCCGCGCGGAACTCGCCGCCGCGGAGGCCGCGGCCGAAGCGGGTGCGGGTGAACTGGACGTGCTGCGCCAGCGCCTGTCCGCGGCGCTGGGGGCTCAGGAAGATGCCGAGGCCGCCGCCGCTCAGCAGCACAGCCGGGCCGAGGAGCGCGCCGCGCTCCTGGCCAGGGCGCGCGAGACGCTGGCGCAGGAAAAGGCCCTGTCGGAGGGCGCCCGGCGCGAGACCGCGCTGCTCAATCAGCAGGTGGCGGCGCTCCGGGATCAGCTGGGCGGTCTGCAGGCCATTCTGGACGATTTTGAGGAACGCGACTCCGCCCAGCAGGTGCAATTGCAAAACCTGGGGCAGGATCTGAACGCGGCGCTGGCCCGGGCGGCCTCGGAAGAGCGCAAGCGGCGCCTTCTGGAGGAACAAGAGCGCAAGCGGCTGGAGGCGGAAGCCGAGCGGCTGGCGGGCCGGGCGCAGGATCTGGAACGCTACCGCTCGGAATTCTTCGGGCGCCTGCGCGATCTGCTAGGCAACCAGGAAGGCGTGCGCATCCAGGGCGACCGGTTTGTCTTTGCCTCCGAGGTACTGTTTGCGCCGGGCAGCGCCACGCTTTCTGCAGCGGGTCGGCAGGAGATCGCCAAGGTGGCGCGCATCCTGCAAAGCGTGACCGCGGCGATCCCGCCGGAGATCGACTGGGTGATCCGGGTCGACGGCCATACCGACGACCGGCCTCTGGTCGCGCATCTCAAGTTCGCCGACAATTGGGAGCTGAGCCAGGGCCGGGCCCTGTCAGTGGTGCGCTATATGGTGGAGGAGCTTGGCGTGCCGCCGGGGCGGCTCTCGGCCAATGGCTTTGGTGAGTTCCAGCCAGTGAACCCGGCCGACACGCCGGAAGCGCGCGCGCAGAACCGGCGGATCGAGCTGAAATTTACCGAAAAATAGCCTGCCAAGGCGGGCCGGGCCGGTACGTTCGCCACCGATCGAGCGGCCCGACAGCGGCCGGAGCCCTCCCGTCCGGCGCCGGACTGCCTTCGCGGGTATTCGCGCCCGTTGGGTCGCGGCGCCGCCGGGGCGACGCCTCCGCCGGCTGCGGCACCATGATCCGGCCAGGGTACTGTTACCAGGCTGCCGCGCGGGCGCTATTGCGTGGCGTCCGGCAGCGTCATGACCTGCGAGTACCGGTCGACTTCGCGGCCCGCCCGCAGCAAGACCGCGGTGCCGGTATAGCTGCCGGCAGTGAGGCCGCTGCCGCGCAACCGGCGGCCAGCGGCGCGGAAGAACTGCGCCTGCGCCCTGCCGAGGGTTGCGCGCTGCTCCACCAGCGCGCCATCGGGGCCTGTGACGGTGATTTCCAGCACATCGCCGGCCTGGCCGCCGAATGCATAGGCCCAGAACACCAGGGCTGGCACATCGGGGGGCAGAGGGGCCTCATCGGCCTGGCCCGCCTTTATGGCATCGTACTCTGGAATGCCGGTGGCAAAGCCCGCGCCAAGAAGCCCGCCGGGCTGGTAGGCGGGCGGCGCGGCCCAGAGGGTTGCACCCGCTGCCGCGCCGCAGCTGTCCAGCGTGTCCGGCGCGAAGGGATCGACCACCGCGCCGTCCTTGCGCACCGAGAGATGCAGATGCGGAAACTGCGTCTTGCCGGAGAGTCCCACTTCGCCCAGCACGGTGCCGGCCTTCACACGCGTGCCTTTCCCCACCCTGATCGAGCCGCGCTTCATGTGACAGTATTGTGTCTCCCAGCCGCCTTGGTGGCGCAGTACCACGCCATTGCCGCATTCGCGGCCCTCGTAGCTCTCCGCGTTAGCCTTGGTGGCGTAGCGGTCCGGCATTGCGTCGCGGGTGCCCGCGACCACGCCATCGGCGGCGGCACGCACCGCGGCGCCCGCCTGCATGTCCGTGAGGTAGGGAAGGGCGATATCGGTGCCCTTGTGGCCGTCGTAGCTGAGGCTGCCGCAGCGGAAGTCCCGCGCGCCCGGGCCCGGGTCGTGATCGACGAACTGCTGGATGTGGCAACTGTCGCCCAGGGAGCAGTCAAGCGGAAACTGGAGACGAAAATCGCCCGCCGCGGCGGGCGCGGCGAGCGTTAATAGCGCGAGGAGCGCGGCGGGGCGCATCAATCGGCGGTCAGCAGCGGCGGCTTGTTGCCCGAGATCTGCGGGCTGCCCGGCCCTTCGAGCCGCAACTCCAGCTTGCCGTCCTTGATGCCGACCTTGACGAGACCGCCCTTGGTGAGCTTGCCGAAGAGAAGCTCCTCCGCCAGCGGTTTCTTGATGTGCTCCTGGATGACCCGGCCCAGGGGACGCGCACCCATCTTGTCGTCGTAGCCCTTGTCGGCCAGCCATTCGGCGGCCTTGCGGGTGAGCTCGATCGAGACGTTGCGGTCCATCAGCTGCGCTTCGAGCTGCAGGACGAACTTCTCAACCACCTGCAGGATCACCTCTTTCGGCAGCGGCGCGAAGGAGATAACCGCGTCCAGCCGGTTGCGGAACTCGGGCGTGAAAGTGCGCTCGATCGCGGCAGTGTCCTCGCCCTCGCGGCGGTCGCGGCCGAAGCCGATGGCGGCCTTCGCCATGTCGGAGGCACCCGCGTTGGACGTCATGATCAGGATCACGTTGCGGAAGTTGACGGTGCGGCCGTTGTGATCGGTCAGCTGGCCGTTGTCCATCACCTGCAGAAGGATGTTGTAGACATCGGGGTGCGCCTTCTCGATCTCATCGAGCAGCAGCACGCAGTGCGGATGCTGGTCGACGCCATCGGTCAGGAGGCCGCCCTGGTCAAAGCCGACATAACCCGGCGGTGCGCCGATCAGGCGGGACACCGCGTGTTTCTCCATGTACTCCGACATGTCGAAGCGCAGGAGCTCCACCCCAAGCTGGTCGGCCAGTTGCTTCGCGACCTCGGTCTTGCCGACGCCGGTGGGACCCGCAAAGAGGTAGTTGCCAATCGGCTTTTCCGGCTCGCGCAGCCCGGCACGGGCCAGTTTGATTGCGCTCGACAGGGCGGTGATGGCATCGTCCTGGCCGAAGACTACGCGTTTCAGCGATTTTTCCAGATCCTTCAGCACCTCGGCATCGTCCTTGGAGACGCTTTTCGGCGGGATACGGGCGATCTTCGCCACAACGGCCTCGATCTCCTTGACGCCGATGGTTTTGCGGCGTTTGCTTTCGATGATCAGGTGCTGGGCGGCGCCGGCCTCGTCGATCACGTCGATGGCCTTGTCCGGCAGCTTGCGGTCGTTGATGTAACGCGCCGACAGCTCCACCGCGGTCTTGATCGCATCGCCGGTGAACTTGATGCCGTGGTGCTCCTCGAAATAGGGCTTGAGGCCCTTCAGGATCTCGATGGAATCCTCCACCGAAGGCTCGTTGACGTCGATCTTCTGGAACCGGCGGGAGAGGGCACGGTCCTTCTCGAAGTGCTGGCGGAATTCCTTGTAGGTCGTGGAGCCCATGGTGCGAAGCTTGCCGCCCTGCAGCGCAGGCTTCAGCAGGTTGGAGGCATCCATCGCGCCGCCCGAGGTGGCGCCGGCGCCGATCACGGTATGGATCTCATCGATGAAAAGAACCGCGTCGGGGTGGTCCTCCAGTTCGGAGACGACGGCCTTCAGGCGCTCCTCGAAGTCGCCGCGGTAACGGGTGCCTGCCAGCAGCGCGCCCATGTCGAGCGAGTAGATCGTGGTCTCGGAAAGCACTGCCGGCACCTCGCCCTGGACGATCTTGCGGGCCAGGCCCTCGGCGATGGCGGTCTTGCCGACGCCGGGGTCGCCCACCAGGAGCGGGTTGTTCTTGCGGCGGCGGCACAGCACCTGGATGCAGCGCTCCACCTCAGGCTCGCGGCCGATCAGCGGGTCGATTTCGCCTTCGCGGGACTTGGCGTTGAGATCGACGCAGTATTTTGCCAGCGCGCTTTCCTTCTTGTCGCCCTCCGTGGTGGCGGCTGAGACGGTCTCCTCCTCCGTCTCCTGGGCGCCGGACACCGGCCGCGCCTCGCCAAAGGCCGGGTCCTTGGCGACGCCATGGGCGATGAAGTTCACCGCATCATAGCGCGTCATCTCCTGGTCCTGCAGGAAATAGGCGGCGTCGCTTTCGCGCTCGGCAAAGATCGCGACCAGCACGTTGGCGCCCGTCACCTCGGTTCGGCCGGAGCTTTGCACATGGATCGCGGCGCGCTGGATCACCCGCTGGAAAGCGGCGGTCGGCACGGCTTCGGAGCCGTCGATGTCGGTCACCAGGTTGGAGAGATCCTCATCAACGAATTCCACCAGGGACGCGCGCAGTTCGGACAGGTCGACGCTGCAGGCACGCATTACGCGGGCGGCGTCGGGCTCCTCGATCAGGGCCAGGAGCAGGTGCTCAAGGGTTGCGAATTCGTGACGGCGTTCATTCGCCAGCGCCAGCGCTGCGTGAATGGCCTGTTCCAGGGTGCTCGAGAATGAAGGCACGGGCGTGCTCCTCTGATCTTGGGTTGGCCGGGCGCGGAGGGGTCAACCAACCCCGCTCTTCAACCATCTGTCTATATGGTTAGAGTTTGGTTGATAGCGCGCCGGCTTCAAGGGCTTTTCTTCATTTTCAGGTCACAATTATTTTTGGCGCTGCGGGCGCGCCGGCTGCGGCCGCGCCCGCAGCCGGGTCAGAAATTGTCCTTTCGCTTGCGGATCTCGGCAAAAACCGCCCCGTCCTCAGCGCCTTCCATCCGCAACTGCGCCTTGAGCGCGCGGTCCCCGGCGCGCAGGAAGGGGTTGGTGTCGAGCTCCACTTGCAGCTTGGAGGGCACGGTCGGGCGGCCTTCTGCGCGAGCCGCGTCAATGTCTTCGGCGCGTGCTTTCAGGGCCGCATTGCCGGGGTCGACGGTGAGGGCAAAGCGGGCGTTGGATTGGGTGTATTCATGGCCCGAGCAGACGATGGTTTCAGCCGGCAGCGCGGCCAGCCGCGACAGGCTCCGCCACATCTGTTCCGGCGTGCCCTCGAACAGCCGCCCGCAGCCGAGCGCCATTAGGCTGTCGGCGGTGAAGACCGCGCCCGCGCCGGGGATGTAGAAGGCGATATGGCCGACGGTGTGGCCGGAGACATCCATCACCCGCACCTCCTCGCCGAACAGATCGAAGCTTTCTCCATCGCTGAGCTGCTTGTCGAGGGGCGGCAGCCGGGCGGCGTCAGCGGCGGCGCCTGCGACCTTGGCGCCATAGCTCTCTGCCAGTTCGGCGGTGCCGTCGACGTGGTCCCAGTGGTGGTGGGTGAGCAAAATCCAGTCAAGCCCCCAGCCGCGGCGCTGAAGCTCGGCCTTGATGGCGGCAGCCTCGGGCGCGTCGACCAGCGCGGTGCGGCCGCCCTCCGCATCGTGGATCAGGTAGGCGTAATTGTCGGACAGGCAGGGCAGGGTGACGATCTCAAGGGGCATGGTCATTCGCCTTATCATTGCTAAACTGCCGCCAGATTGGCCGAAGCAGCAGGCGCCCGCAATGCATCTGGACGTTCAGGATTTGAGGAACTTCTATTACCGCAGCACGCTGGGCCGGGCCGCGCAGGCGTCGATCCGCGGCCGCCTGCAAGAGCTCTGGCCCGCGGCCGAGGGGCAGACGGTGGCGGGGTTCGGTTTTGCTGCGCCCCTGCTCAGGCCCTATCTGGCCGATGCGCGCCGGGTGCTGGCGCTGATGCCGGGGCCGCAGGGGGTGATGCAATGGCCCGCGGGGATGCCCAACGTCTCGGTGCTCTGCGAGGAGACCGACTGGCCGCTGGATACCGGCCGGGTCGACCGGCTGGTGCTGCTGCACGGGCTGGAGACCTCCGAGCGGCCCTCGCGCCTGCTGGAGGAATGCTGGCGGGTGCTGGGGCCTGGCGGGCGCGCCATCTTCATCGTGCCGAACCGGGCGGGCTTCTGGGCGCGCTCGGACCTCACGCCTTTCGGCTACGGCCGCCCCTACACCCTGCGTCAGCTGGAGGGCCAGCTGCGCCAGCACCAGTTCGCGATCGAGCAGCACACCGCCGCACTCTACCGACTGCCCAGCCACCGCCGCTTCTGGCTGAAGTCCGGCCCTCTGTTCGAGCGCATGGGCCGCAAGCTGCCCGCGATGCTGGCAGGCGGCGTGTTCATGGTCGAGGTGAGCAAGCAGACCTACCCGCAGCGCGGACACATGACGCGGCGCAAGACACCGGCCCGGATCCGCGTGCTGGAGGGGCTCTCCAACCCGCTGCCGGAACCCGCTTGACCGGGCCGGCTTGCGCAAGCCGGAACCAAGGGCCGGAACCCGGGATTGCACGCTGGCCGACGGCTTCGCGTCGCAGACCGGGTGCCCGGGGGCGCCGGTCCGGGCGACGGGCGGCCGGGCCTCAGGTGAGGTCGATCGTGATCTGCGGTGCGAGCGTCAGATTGGCAGCCAGCACCGGCAGATTGGTCACATTATCCCATTCCGAAACACCGCCCCATCACGCGTCAGATATACCCAGCCGCGATGCCCCGGGTACACGTCCGCAAGCGGCACGATGCCACGGTCCCGCCAATCGGATTTGGAGTTCTGCAGCGGATCCTGCTCCTAATACTCCACCCCCACCGGCACGCAGACAAGCGTCAGCTCATGGTTTTCACCGCCGGAACAGCATCCGTCGCCGGGGCTGGCACGGGTGTATCCAGTAGACAGGCTGTACCGCGCCTTCGGTCCCTTCCGGGAAGTCCAGCAGCAGCCCGTCGTCTTCATCCATGGTGAACGTGCCGCGAACGGTTCCGAATTCAAGCAGTTCGTCAGCGGCACCGGGTGTATACACAAGCCGTACCGTATCGGGGTTGTCCCGCTTCCCGCGGTGCTTTCCTTCGTCGTTGTCGTCATTGCCGCCGACTACGGCCGCCGCAACGGCGACCCCGCGGCTTCTATCACTAGGGCGGCCAACATGAAAAATCTCCTTGAGTGAAAATGATGCCAGAACAATCGTCGTAATTGCGGGCAGAACCTGGCGTTTCCAGCGCACTTTCCGTCCAGCCCTTGCCGTGCTGCAGGCTGCAGGCGCGGAGGCAGGGCAAGGGCAGGGCTGGATCCGGGTGCTGGAGGGGCTCTCCGGCCCGCTGCCGGAACCGGCCTGAAGCGGGTCGGCCCGGAGTCACCCGGATGCGTGCTTGGGCGTCTATATCGTATATATAAGGAGTGGCCCGCTGCCCGCGGCAGGCCGCCGGCGGCGCAAATGTGACAGGTTCGGCGGCCAAAGCGGCATTCTGGAATCGCCAAATCGCCGCCTTGCCGCCGGGTTTTTAATTTTCCGACTATGGCCAAACAGCCGCACTTTGCTTAACGCCCTGAAATCGTTCGGAACAAGCTTTCTCCCGGAACCGTTATAGACAGTTGATAGGTCGGATTTGCTCTGCTAGACCCACGCTGATTTCAACGCCCCGCCAAATCGGGGGCTGTCACACGCCCCCGGACGCTGCCTGTCACCAGGTGTGCGCACCGGGGCCATAATAATATCGGAAGGGTGGACGTGTCCGAACCAGCTTCGATTTCTGCAGGCATTGCTGCGCGCTATGCCACTGCGGTGTACGGCATCGCGGAAGAGAACAAGGCGCTCGACAGCCTTGAAACCAGCATCAATGACCTGGCAGCCGCGCTGGCTGACAGCGAAGACCTCCGCAGCCTGATCGCCTCGCCCCTCGTGTCGCGAGAGGAGCAGCGTGCCGCGATCACCGCCGTGGCTGAGAAGATGGGCCTGGATTCCGTGCTGCGCAACACCCTGGCGCTGATGGCGGACAAACGCCGCCTGTTCGTGCTGCCCGCACTGATCGAGGCGCTGCGCGCCCGCCTGGCCGAGGCCCGCGGCGAAGTCACCGCCGAGGTGACCTCTGCCAAGGCGCTGACCAAGACCCAGAGCGAGAAGCTGGCCAAGACCCTGGCCGAACGCGTGGGCAAGAAGGTCACCATCAATGCAACCGTCGATGAAAGCATCATTGGCGGTCTCGTCGTTAAAGTGGGCTCGAAGATGATCGACAGCTCGATCCGCTCCAAGCTCAACTCCCTACAGAACGCAATGAAAGAGGTCGGATAAATGGGTATCCAAGCAGCAGAGATTTCTGCGATCCTGAAAGACCAGATCAAGAACTTTGGTCAAGAAGCCGAGGTGGCAGAAATCGGCCGCGTGCTGTCCGTTGGGGACGGCATTGCCCGCGTCTATGGCCTCGACAATGTGCAGGCCGGCGAGATGGTCGAATTCCCGGGCGGCATCATGGGCATGGCGCTGAACCTGGAAAACGACAACGTTGGTGTGGTTATCTTCGGCTCCGACCGCGACATTAAAGAAGGCGACATCGTCAAGCGCACCAACTCGATCGTGGACGTGCCCGCAGGCCCCGAGCTGCTGGGCCGCGTGGTCGATGGCCTCGGCAACCCGCTGGATGGCAAGGGCCCGATCAACGCTTCCCAGCGTCTGGTCGCCGACGTCAAGGCGCCCGGCATCATCCCGCGTAAATCGGTGCATGAGCCGATGGCAACCGGCCTGAAGTCGGTCGATGCGATGATCCCGATCGGCCGCGGCCAGCGCGAGCTGATCATTGGCGACCGCCAGACCGGCAAGACCGCCGTGGCGCTCGACACCATTCTGAACCAGAAGTCCTACAACGACGCCGCTGGCGACGACGAGTCCAAGAAGCTGTACTGCGTCTACGTCGCGATCGGCCAGAAGCGCTCCACCGTGGCGCAGCTGGTGAAGAAGCTGGAAGAAACCGGCGCGATGGAATACTCCATCGTGGTTGCGGCCACCGCTTCCGACCCGGCCCCGCTGCAGTTCCTGGCGCCCTACGCCGCAACCGCGATGGCCGAATACTTCCGCGACAGCGGCAAGCACGCGCTGATTGTCTATGATGACCTCTCCAAGCAGGCCGTGGCCTACCGCCAGATGTCGCTGCTGCTGCGCCGTCCGCCGGGGCGTGAAGCATACCCGGGCGACGTGTTCTACCTGCACTCCCGCCTGCTGGAGCGTTCGGCCAAGCTGAACGAGGAGTTCGGCGCCGGCTCGCTGACCGCGCTGCCGGTGATCGAAACCCAGGGCGGCGACGTGTCGGCGTTTATCCCGACCAACGTGATCTCGATCACCGACGGCCAGATCTTCCTGGAAACCGAACTGTTCTACCAGGGCATCCGCCCGGCCGTGAACACCGGCCTGTCGGTGTCGCGCGTCGGCTCCTCGGCCCAGACCAACGCGATGAAGACCGTTGCCGGTCCTGTGAAACTGTCGCTGGCCCAGTACCGCGAAATGGCGGCCTTTGCCCAGTTCGGCTCCGACCTCGACGCCGCCACCCAGCAGCTGCTGAACCGCGGTGCGCGCCTGACCGAGCTGATGAAGCAGCCGCAGTACTCGCCGCTGACCAACGCCGAAATCGTTTGCGTCATCTTTGCGGGCACCAACGGCTACCTCGACAAGATCGACATGAAGGACGTCGGCCGCTGGGAAGCGGGCCTGCTGACGCATCTGCGCGGCAAGGGCAAGGAAACCTTGGACTGGATCACCAACGAAGATCCCAAGATCAAGGGCGACGCCGCTGCAAAACTCAAGGCTGCGATCGACGAATACGCCGCCACCTTCGCATAAGGAGAGAGTCGGGACATGCCTTCTCTCAAGGACCTTAAAAACCGGATCGAGTCGGTCAAATCGACCCGCAAGATCACCAAAGCCATGCAAATGGTGGCCGCGGCGAAACTTCGCCGCGCCCAGGAAGCTGCCGAGGATTCCCGGCCCTATGCCAAGCGGTTCAACGCCGTGATGGCGGGGCTGGCGGCCTCGGTCGGCGGCAGCGACACCGCGCCGAAGCTGCTCCGCGGCACCGGCAGCGACCAGGTTCACCTCCTGGTCGTGATGACCGCCGAGCGCGGCCTCTGCGGCGGCTTCAACTCGAACATCGCCAAGCTGGCGCGCCAGAAGGCGCAAGAGCTGAAGGCCGCGGGCAAGACGGTGAAGATCCTCACCGTCGGCAAGAAGGGCCGCGACGCCCTGAAGCGCGACCTGGGCGGTGATTTCGCCGGCCATGTGGACCTGAGCGAAGTGAAGCGGATCGGCTATGTCGACGCGCAGAAGATCGCCAGAGACGTGCTGACCCGGTTCGACGCGGGCGAGTTCGACGTTGCCACGATCTTCTTCTCGGAGTTCGTCAACGTGGTGACACAGATCCCGACCGCACAGCAGATCATTCCGGCCTCCTACGACGCGGGCGAGGTGGAAGCCGCTTCCGCGGTCTACGAGTACGAGCCGAGCGAAGAGCGCATCCTCGCGGACCTCTTGCCGCGCGGCGTGTCGACCCAGATCTTCGCTGCCCTGCTGGAAAACGGCGCCTCCGAACAAGGCGCACGGATGAGCGCGATGGACAACGCCACCCGCAACGCGGGCGAGATGATCGACAAGCTGACCATCCAGTACAACCGCTCCCGCCAGGCCGTGATCACCAACGAGCTGATTGAAATCATTTCGGGCGCCGAGGCGCTCTAAGAGAAACCCGGAGACCAACTAATGGCACAA
This sequence comes from Cribrihabitans pelagius, assembly GCF_048820915.1. Classification (NCBI taxonomy): domain Bacteria; kingdom Pseudomonadati; phylum Pseudomonadota; class Alphaproteobacteria; order Rhodobacterales; family Paracoccaceae; genus Cribrihabitans; species Cribrihabitans pelagius. Next base: position 85,007 of record NZ_JBMERR010000008.1, read on the forward strand.
GCAAAAGGCAAGGTGACCCAGATCATCGGCGCCGTTGTGGACGTCCAGTTCGACGACCACCTGCCCGCAATTCTGAACGCGCTGAACACCGACAACCACGGCAAAACGCTGGTTCTGGAAGTGTCCCAGCACCTCGGCGAAAACACCGTCCGCTGCATCGCAATGGACGCAACCGAAGGCCTGGTGCGCGGTCAGCAAGTGACCGACACCGGCGCGCCGATCTCGATCCCGGTCGGCAACGCCACCCTGGGCCGCATCCTGAACGTCGTGGGCGAGCCCGTCGACGAGCAGGGCCCGGTCAACGCCGACGAAACCCGCCCGATCCACGCATCCGCGCCCGAGTTCGCGGAGCAGTCGACCGAGTCGGAAATCCTGGTGACCGGCATCAAGGTGATTGACCTGCTGGCGCCTTACTCCAAAGGCGGCAAGATCGGCCTGTTCGGCGGCGCCGGCGTCGGCAAGACCGTTCTGATCATGGAACTGATCAACAACATCGCAAAGGTGCACTCGGGCTTCTCCGTGTTTGCCGGTGTGGGCGAGCGGACCCGTGAAGGGAACGACCTCTACCACGAGATGATCGAATCCAACGTGATCAAGCCGGACAACCTGCCGGAGTCGCAGGTGGCGCTGGTCTACGGCCAGATGAACGAGCCTCCGGGCGCGCGTGCCCGCGTGGCGCTGACCGGCCTGACCCTGGCGGAACAGTTCCGCGACCAGTCCGGCACCGATGTTCTGTTCTTCGTGGACAACATCTTCCGCTTCACTCAGGCGGGTTCGGAAGTGTCGGCTCTGCTCGGCCGTATCCCCTCCGCTGTGGGCTACCAGCCGACCCTGGCGACCGACATGGGTGCGATGCAGGAGCGCATTACCTCCACCAAGAACGGCTCGATCACCTCGATCCAGGCGGTCTACGTTCCCGCGGACGACCTTACCGACCCGGCACCGGCAACCACCTTTGCCCACCTGGACGCGACCACCGTTCTCAACCGTGCGATCTCCGAGCTGGGCATCTACCCGGCCGTGGACCCGCTCGACTCCACCTCGCGGCTGATGGACCCGGCGATCGTGGGCGAGGAGCACTACAAGGTGGCCTCCGACGTCCAGCAGATCCTCCAGCGCTACAAGTCGCTGCAGGACATCATCGCCATCCTTGGCATGGACGAACTGTCGGAAGAGGACAAGCTGACCGTGGCGCGCGCCCGTAAGATCCAGCGCTTCCTGTCCCAGCCGTTCGACGTGGCGAAAGTGTTCACTGGCTCCGACGGTGTGCAGGTGCCGCTGGAAGACACCATCTCTTCCTTCAAGGCGGTTGTGGCCGGCGAATACGACCACCTCCCCGAAGGCGCCTTCTACATGGTCGGCGGCATCGACGAGGTGAAAGCCAAAGCCGAGAAGATGGCAGCGGAAGCCGCCTAAGCACGGATTTTCCTCCGCGCCGCTTGCGGTGCGGGGGATCCCCGAAAGGAGGCCCCAATGGCACAAACGATGCAATTCGACCTCGTGAGCCCTGAGCGGAGCCTTGCTTCGCAGCAGGTAACCGCGGTCCTGATCCCCGGCTCCGAGGGTGACATGACGGCGATGCCCATGCACGCGCCGACCATCACCACCCTGCGCCCCGGCGTCCTGAAGGTCGAAAGCCCCGAAGGCACTGCGGAGTATCTGGTCACCGGCGGCTTTGCCGAAATCGCAGGCGACAGCCTCTCCGTCCTGGCCGAGCGCGCGATTCCGATGAGCGAAATGACCCGCGATCAGATGGATGCGCTGATCGAGGAAGCCCGCGAGATGTACAAGACCGCGAAAGAGGAAGACCAGCCGCACGGCCTGGTCGAGGACGCGGCCAAGCTGCTCGCCGATATGGAAGCCCTGGGCACCCACATGGCGATCTGATCCGGTCCCTGGATCCGCGAAATGGAAGCCGGCGCCCTTGGTTGGGGGCCGGTTTTTTTGTGGCCCGGCGGCATCGTCTTGCGGTTGCTTGTGCGGCGCCGCGCCCTGCCTCTGGTGTTCCGCCCGGCTTCGGCTAGCTTGGGGCAAACGGGCAGGCCAAGGGAAAGACGATGAAGCGGCTGCGCAATCCCCGCACCGGCATTGATCAGGGCGACACGGAAGTGTTCTCGGAATTCGAACAGGGCGGCAGCATGTGGACTGGCCAGGGCCCGCGCGAGCGGCGCAAGGACGTGCGGTTCTCCCAAACCTTCGCCAGCCCGCCCGCAGTGCACTTGTCGCCGTCGCTTTGGGACATGGACTCCTCTGCGCCGATCCGGGGCGAACTGGTCGCCGCCAATATCACGTGCGAGGGCTTTGAAGTTGTCTTTCGCACCTGGTCGGACAGCCGCGCCGCCCGCTTGCGCGCGAGCTGGCTGGCCATCGGCGATCTGCCGTTCGCCGACGACTGGCAGGTGGACTGAGGCGGCGGTCAGCCTGCGGGAAAGCGCAGCTGCAAGCAGCAGCCTTCTGGCGTCAGCCGGGTGCTGATTTCACCGCGGAGTTGAGCCGCCGCAGCTTCCATCAGGCTGCTGCCCAGGCTGGTCGCCGCTCCGGAAACATCCGCGCAAGCTGCGCCGCCGCCGATGCCGTCGTCGCGGCATTCCAGCACCACGGACCGGTCTTCGAGCCCGACCGTCACCGTGACCTGGCCCGGGCGGCCGTCCGGGAAAGCATGTTTGACGGAATTGGCCGCGAATTCGCTCACGATCATCGCCAGAGCCGTGGCGCTGTGGGACGAGACCAGTATCTCGTCCGCGTTGCATTTGAGGCGGACATGCGGCGGCAGGGTGTCGCGCAGCACTTCGGTGATCCGCTCCAGGTAGGAACGGGTGCAGATCTTGCCGCCCAGCGGCGCGTCCTGCAATTCCCGGTGCAGCGCGCTGATCGAGCCGAGCCGGCGGCTGACCGCGTCCAGTGCCTCGCGCGCGGTTTCCTCCTTCAGGTTGCGGCTGTGCAGCCGCACCATCGAGGCCAGGGTCTGCAGCGAGTTTTTGACCCGGTGATCGGCTTCGGCGCGCAGCACTTCGACGTTTTTCAGCGCCATGCGCAATTCCAGCTGATGCATGACCTGGCGCGCCAGGACCTGGATCGTGCTGCGCTGCAGGGCCGTCAGCTTGCGCGGCTTGTAGTCGAGCACGCAGAGCGTGCCCAGCGGCAACCCGTCCGCCGCCAGAAGCCGCGCCCCGGCGTAGAACCGCAGCCCGGGATCGCCAAGGCACAGCGGGTTGTCGGCCATCCTCGGGTCCTGCAGGGTATCCTCGATTTCGGTGAAATCCTGGCCGAGGATCACATGCGCGCAGATCGAAGTGTCGATCGGGGTGCTGCGGGCGTTCAGTCCGACTTCGGCCTTGAACCACTGCCGGTCCTGGTCGATCAGGTTGATCACCGAGATCGGCGCATCGCAAATCTGTGCAGTCAGTTCCACAATTTCGTCGAAGCTGCGTTCGCGCGGTGTATCGAGGATGTCGTAGCTGTAAAGCGTCTGCAGCCGGTCGGCTTGGGCGGGATGGTGTTCAGCGCGCATGGGGGGTCCTTCAACTTTCTGCCCGCGCGCCTTGCCGGAGGAGCTGCGAAGCATCAGCGTACTATGGGGGGCAGGCGCCGCGTGGTCCAGCCGAAACCGCAGGACAAGGGACATTACCCCGGGTTCCGCCGCAAGGGCGAGCGTGTCGCGGGCGCGGATGGGGTGCGCAAGAAAATGCCCTGCGCAGGCAACACCGTATGCGGGGCTTCGGGTGTTCCGGCGGGGCGGATGCTCAGCCGCCGTTGGAATAGAGGCTTTCATAGATAGGGATCAGCGTTTTGTCCTCGAACAGCGAGGACACCGAGGTGCCGTGCCAGATGTTCAGGATCGCCTGGGTGAACAGCGGTGCGGTCGGCAGGATGCGGATGTTGGGGGCGCCCTTCACCGCTTCGGTCGGCTGGATCGAGTCGGTCAGAACCAGCGATTTCATCACCGAGTTGGTGACCCGCTCCACTGCCGGGCCGCTCATCACGCCGTGGGTGATATAGGCGTGCACCTCGCGCGCGCCGTTGTCGAGCAGCACCTGGGCGGCCTTGCACAGCGTGCCGGCGGTGTCGCACATGTCGTCGATGATCAGGCAGATCTTGTCCTTCACGTCGCCGATCACGGTCATTTCAGCCACTTCACCGGCTTTCTCGCGGCGCTTGTCGACGATCGAAAGCGGCGCGTTGATGCGCTTGGCCAGCTCGCGCGCGCGGGCAACGCCGCCGACGTCCGGAGAGACCACCATCAGGTCGCCCATGCTGTCCTTGAACTGGTTGCGCACATCCAGCGCGAAGATCGGCGAGGCATAGAGGTTGTCGACGGGAATGTCGAAGAAGCCCTGGATCTGGGCGGCGTGCAGGTCCATCGTCAGCACCCGCTCGATGCCGGCGCCGGTCAGCATGTTAGCCACCAGCTTGGCGGAAATCGGAGTGCGCGCCTTGGTGCGGCGGTCCTGGCGGGCATAGCCGAAATAGGGGATCACCGCAGTGATCCGCTGGGCCGAAGACCGGCGCAGCGCGTCGGAGATGATCAAGAGCTCCATCAGGTTGTCATTGGCCGGGTTCGAGGTCGGCTGAATCACGAACATGTCCTCGCCGCGGACGTTCTCGTAGACCTCGACAAAGATCTCGCCGTCGTTGAAGCGCTCGACGCGTGCGTCCACCAGCCCCTGGTCGACGCCGCGGTGCATGCTCATGCGGCGTGCGATGGATTGGGCAAGCGGAAGGTTTGCGTTCCCAGCAATAAGCTTGGGTTCGTTCAAGGTCGGCATTGGCTGATATCCCCAGGCAGCAATGGCTATGTGACAGATTCGTGATATTGAACCCCGCTTAACACGCACATAACTTCGCGCAAAGTTCAAAGCGGGAGATACAACTTATGGCAGGCGTTGACTATTATTTCTCAACCCTTTCACCCTTTACCTACCTGGCCGGGACCCGGCTGGAGGAGATCGCCGCAAGCCGGGGCGCAACGGTCACCTACAAGCCGCTCGACATCATGGCGCTGTTTGCCCGCACCGGCGGCACCGCTCCGAAGGACCGGCACCCTGCGCGCCAGGAATACCGGCTGATCGAGATGGAGCGCCAGGCGGCCAAGCAGGGCCTGCCGATGAATCTCAAGCCCGCGCATTGGCCCGCAAATCCGGCGCCTGCGTCTTATGCGGTGATCGCGGCGCAGAACGCGGGCGGCGGGGACATGGGAACGCTGGTTCATGGCCTGCTGCGGGCCTGCTGGGCGGAGGAGAAGAACATCGCAGAGGACAGTGTGATCCGGAAGTGCCTGCAAAGCGCCGGTTTCGACCCCGCGCTGGCTGACAGCGGCCTCCTGACCGGCGCGGAGACCTATGCGCAAAACCTCGAGGACGCGGTGGCGGCCGGGGTGTTCGGGGCACCCTTCTACATCACGTCCGACGGGGCGAAGTTCTGGGGCCAGGACCGGCTGGCGGATCTCGACGCGCATCTGGCTGGGCAGGCGGCGTGAGCGGCGCGGAGGTCTATCACCGCAGCTTTGGCACCGGGCCGCGGCAGGTGCTCGCGGTGCACTGCTCGCTTGCCCATTCCGGCGCCTGGCGCGGGCTGGCGGCGGAGATGGACGCGGAGATCACCCTCACCGGTTTCGACCTGTTGAGCCACGGCCGCAGCCCGGACTGGGACGGCGGGGGAAATTACCAGTCCCTGAATGTCGCGGCCGGGCTGGAGCTCCTGCGCGAGCCGGTGGACCTGCTTGGTCATTCCTTTGGCGCGACTGTGGCGCTGAGGATGGCGGCGGCGCGGCCGGAGCTGGTGAAGAGCCTCACCCTGATCGAGCCTGTGCTCTTTGCCGTGGCCCGCGTCGACCAGCCCGAAATGCTGGCGGCGATGGAGGAGGAAAGCGGCCCTATCGATGCGGCCTGGGAAGCGGGTGACGTGGAGCTGGCGACGCGGCTGTTCAATCGCATGTGGGGCCCGGGCGAGCCGCGATGGCCGTATCTGCCGGAGCAGCTGCGCGCCGCGATGATGCGGGCGATGCCGGTGATCCCGGCGAGCTACCGCACGCTTTATCATGACGACACGGGCACATTGGAACCGGAAACGCTGGCGCGGGTCACGATGCCTGCGCTGGTGGTGGCGGGTGATGTCTCCCCGAAGGTGATGCCGGAAATCGCGCGGGGGCTTGCCCGGCGTCTGCCCGAGGCGCGGGCCGAAATCGTCGCGGGCGCGGGGCATATGCTGCCGGTGACGCATCCGGGGGAAGGGGCCAGGCTGCTGCGGGAGCTCTGGGGGCAGGGCTGAGCGGGCCGCCGTGATTTGCCGGTCCGCGGGGGAGCGACGGCGATGTGCGCCGGTCTGCGGCCTTCCTCTGCGCTGGGAAGCAGCCGGAAAGGGGCCGCCAAACCAGCTTTTGGCGCGGCACGGTCTCCGGGAAGAACGAACCGCCCCGGCTTGCCCGGAGAGCAAAATTCTCAAAGGATAGCTTTCCCCGGACAAGAAGAAGCACACGGCGATCCCGTACCCGGCGGACTTCCGCGAGCGGGCGGTGGCGATGGTGATAGGCCATCTTGATGGCTGCCGCAGCTTGACGGCGGCGGGGCGCGGCATCGCCGGCAAGCTCGGCTGCCCGCCGGACAGTTTGCGGGTCTGGTCCACGCAAGCGCGGCGCGGCGCGGGCAAGGAAGCGGGGCCGGCGAGCGCAGAGAGGGCCCGCATCAAGGCGCCCGAACGCGAGAGCCGGGAGCTGCGGAGGGCGACAAGGTCCACCGCGCCTTCCGTGCCGGCCGGTCAACCCAGCTCCAGGCGTCCGATTTCACCTCTGTGCCGGCCTGGCCGGGCACCGTCTGCGTGGCCGCTTGCCGCCGGGCTTGAATCAATGCCGCCTTCAACGGCTCGCTCCCTGGCGTCTTCGCGTGAAGGACCGTGGACTGGCGCGTGTCCAGCCTGATGACGGCCCGGTTCCGGCCCGATGCTCCCGAGCAAGCTCTGTGGCAAAGAAAGTCTCCTGGAAACAAAAGCCTGATCCATCATTCGGGCCGCGGGCCGCAATCGTTGCCCACCAGGCACACGGAGCGTTTGGCCGAGGCAGACCCATCAGCCGGGACGGCCGAAGTCATCAAGCAGCCCGGGCCATGGAAAACGATGCAGGACGCCGAATGGGAAACCATGAACCGGGCCGATTGGGACACTCAGGACCGGCTGCTGGGCTCAATCGGCGACATGCCGCCAGCCGAGGCCGAAAGGCGATACCTTGAACAGATCGAAGCAATGGACAAGGCTGCGTAACGCGTGGAACGAAATGCTCTCCGGGCAAGCCGCGGCGGTTCAGAAAGGCTCCTGCAGGACACGCGGGCGCTCCAACAAAAAAGACCGGCGCCCGGCGCCGGTCTTTCTCCATTGGGGGGCGCTCGGACGCTGTCCTCAAAGCAGCGCGATGAATTCGCTGATCTGCGCGCGGGATATCGACCAGTCGCAGACAAAGCGCGCGGTCACCAACTCATCGCCGGGGCCGTCCAGGCCGCCGTCCCAGAGGTGATAGACGGCGCCGGCCTCGAAGAGCCGCCTGTGGGTGCTGCGGGGCAGGGCGGCAAAGATCATGTTGGCCTGGGGCGCGTGGCTGAACTCGGCCCCGGCCTGGCGCAGCCCCTCGGCCAGTGCGGCGCAATTGGCGTTGGCGGTACGGGCATTGTCCAGCCAGAGATCATCGCTCAGATAGGCCAGCATCTGCGCCGACAGGTAGCGGTGCTTGGAGAACAGATGCGCGCCGCGCTTGCGGCGGTATTCGAACTCCTGCGCGCGGGCGGGGTCAAAGAAGATCACCGCCTCCACGCCGAGGCAGCCGTTCTTGGTGCCGCCGAAGGAGACCGCGCTGACACCGGCTTTCCAGGTCATCTCCGCGGGCGTGCAGCCAAGCGCCACCAGCGCATTGGCAAAGCGGGCGCCATCCAGATGCACCGGCAGATCGTGCTCAGCCGCCAACGCGCAGAGGCCTTGAAGCTCATCCAGGGAATAGACGGTGCCAAACTCGGTCACCTGGGTGATCGACACTGGCCCGCGCTGTGGCCCGTGCACGCCGCGGGTCTCCTCGCCCTCGATGGCGCGGCGCAGATCAGCGGGGGTCATCTTGTCGGCGGTGGTGGCGAGGGTCAGCTTGGCGCCGCCGGTGTAGAATTCGGGCGCGTTGCATTCGTCCATGTTGATATGCGCTGGCCCGGTGCAGAAGATCGTCTGCCAGGGCTGCGCCAGCGTCGACAGCGCCAGCACGTTGGCGGCGGTGCCGGTGGCGACCAGGTAGACCGCGGCCTCCGGCGCCTCGAAGATCTCGCGGATTTTGGCCGTGACTTCCGCCATCTCCGGATCGGCGCCATAGCCCATGGCATAGCCCTGATTGGCGCGGGCCAGCGCGTCCAGGATCGGCTGCGGCACCGGGCCGGAATTGTCAGAGGCGAAATGCATCAGGTTGGCTCCTCGATTATGTGATCTTCCCATTCCTCTTCGGAAATCTCGAATTCGGAGACGGTCCAGCCGCGCACAGACACGCCGGCTTCATGCACGCTCTCCGGCGTGCCGGTCAGCAGCGGGTGCCACTTGGGCAGCGGCTTGCCCTCCCAGAGGAGCCGGTAGGCGCAGGTCTCCGGCATCCAGTAGGCGTGGGTGTCGAGGTTCTCCGGCTTCAGCACGATGCATTCCGGCACGAACTGGTGGCGGATCGGGTATTGCGCGCAGCGGCAGGTGGCGTCGTCCAGCAGGCGGCAGGCCACCCGGGTGAGCGCGACCTCGCCGGTGTCCTCGTCCTCCAGCTTGTTGAGGCAGCATTTGCCGCAGCCGTCGCACAGCGCTTCCCATTCGCGCTGGTTGAGCTTGGCAAGCGGCTTCTTCTCCCAGAAGCGGGGAGTGAGGCCGGTGCGGTCGATCACGTCTTCGCTCCGGGGCTCAGACTGGCGATGGGGCTTGGGCTTGCGGCAAGTCATAGCGCTGCCAGGATTTCGCGGGCTTCGGCGCAGTCGGCCTCCATGCGGGCGATCAATGCTTCCAACCCGTCAAAGGTCAGCTCCGGGCGCAGGAAGTCGACCAGCCCAACAGACAGCGTCGCGCCGTAGAGGTCGCCGGAGAAGTCGAAGAGGTAGGTTTCGATATTGGGCACCTCGCCGCCGAACATCGGCCGCACTCCGATGGAGGCGGCGCCGTGGTAGCTGCCCGCATGCGGTCCGTCGAGCACATCGACCAGCACTGCATAGACCCCAAAGCGCGGCTGATGCAGGCCTTCGATCGACATGTTGGCGGTGGGAAAGCCCAGCTCGCGGCCGCGCTGCTCGCCGCCGATCACCACGCCTTCGATCCGGTGCCAATGCCCCAGCATCTCCTTGGCGTCGCGGGGGCGGCCCTCACTCAGCGCGGTGCGGATCGCAGTGGAAGAGACAGCGTGTTCAGAGTATTCCATCAGCGGCGCGATGGTGACGCCAAAACCGTATTTCTTGCCAAAGCGTTCCAGGTCTGCGGTATCGCCCGCGCGGCCCTTGCCGAAACAGAAATCGGCGCCCACCACGACATGCGCAAGGCCGAGGCCTACGGCGATCACGTCGCGGGCGAACTCCTCGGGGGTGAGGCTCGACAATGCGGTGTTGAAGTTCAGCTCATAAAGCCTCTCAACCCCAAGCTTCTCCAGCCGGTGGGCGCGGGTCTCGGCGCGCATCAGCCGGAACGGGGCGGTGCCCGGCGCGAAGAACTCGCGCGGGTGCGGCTCGAAGGTCATCACCCCCAAGGGCGCGCCGGGCACCGCCTTGCGGGCGAGTTCGATCACCGACTGGTGGCCGCGGTGAACGCCATCGAAATTGCCGATGGCAACGGTGGCGCCGCGGTCCTGCGGTTCGACGTATTGGTGGTCTCTGACGATACGCATGGCGCATCCGTAGCGCCAAGGCGGCGGCGGTTCAAGCGGGCAGGCGTATTCCGTTGCGGGTGACTGAAGCGCGCGTTGATAGCGGGCTGGCAGGTGGCGGTCCCGGCGGGGCCAGGGGCCGCTGAAGGAGGAGGCTCGGATAAACGGGCCGCCTCAGTCGAACTTGCGCGAGGGTGCCATCACCATGGCCTCACCCACCAGGACCTTCTTGCCGTCCACCATGCAGCGGCAGTCCAGCTTGACCCGGCGCTTGCCGACCTCGATGCCGGTCACCTCAACCTCGGCCAGCACCATGTCGCCAGGGCGCACGGGGGCGAGGAATTTCAGCGACTGGCTCATGTAGATGGTGCCATGCCCGGGCAGCTGCTCGCCGATCACTGCCGAGATCAGCCCCGCGGTCAGCATGCCATGCGCGATCCGGCCCTCGAAGATCGTGTCGCGGGCATAGTCGTCGTCCAGATGCACCGGGTTGCGGTCGGTGGAGACAGTGGCGAACATCTGGATGTCCTCATCGGTGATGGTTTTGCGCAGGTAGCGCACCATGCCCATCTCGATGTCTTCGATACAGATGGTTCCGCGCGGCATGTTGTCCAGCATTTGCCCCTCCCGCCGGGTGTGTAATTTTCCAGCGCGATTGGCGCTGGCTACGCAACTTTATTACTTTGCAGTTGCAGAAAATCAAGCCCTTTCTGCATGAAAAAGCCCCGCCGAAGGGGCGGGGCCAGAGCAGGCTAGGTGAGGGGCAGGCGGCGCGCACCGCCGGGCAAGCGGGTTTTACCGCAAAAAACCAATGGCATAGGTGGGCGCGGACTGCTCCTTCTTTAGGTAGGCCGCCAGCGCGGCCGGGTCCGGCTGCTTGGAAGTTCTGGTTTCCGCAGCTGCCAGCCCGCCGGTGATGAAGAGGGAATCGATCCCCTCCCCCATGGCGCCCGCGATGTCGGTATGCGGCCCATCGCCGACCGCCAGGATCTCGCCATCGGAGGTCTCGGCGCCAATCTCGGCCAGGCGGCGGCGGGCCAGGTCATAGACCGGCGGATGCGGCTTGCCGAAATAGAGGCTCTCGCCGCCCATCTCGGTATAAAGCCGTGCCAGCGCGCCCGCGCACCACTCCCGCGTCTCCCCCCGGTCCACCACGATATCGGGGTTGGCGCACAAGAGCTTCAGCCCCATCTGCTTGGCATAAAGGAAATCGGGCCGGTTCACATCCGGGTCGGCCTGCGGGTCGAAGGGGCCGCAGCAGACGATGCCCTCGGCCTCCTTCAGCGGCACGCGGGTGATCTCCGCCGGGTTCTCGATAATATGCATCGGCTCGAAGAAGCCGGCATCGCGCTGCCATTCGCCCATGAAATAGACCTTGTTGCCGACCGCGCCGGTAAACATCGCGGCGCGCGCGGAGTCGCCGGAGGTGGCGATGGTGTCATAGGCATCCTGCGGCACGCCGAACTGGCTGAGCTGCTCTGCCACGCCCGCCCGCGGCTTCGGCGAGTTGGTCAGCAGCACAACGATGCCGCCCGCCGCGCGGTAACGCTGCAAGGCGGCAACCGCCTCCGGGTAGGCGGTGATGCCGTTGTGGACGCAGCCCCATAGATCCACGAACAGCGCCTTGTAGCGGCCGGAGACGTCGGACAGGGACTCGATGATCTGTGCCATGGCGGGGTCTTTCGCGAAAGCTTCAACTCGCCCAGCTATGGCAGAGCGCGCAGGTCTTGACCAGCCGCACGCGGGCCGCCGCGGCCCGTGCGAGGACTCCAGAGGGGCCCGATTGCACAACTTTTGAGCGAATATTGGTCGAAATAAAGCATGGCTTACACCAGTTTTTCAGACTTCATGCGTCTCAATGGTTGTGAGTATCTGTCCCTTTAACAATCATGTGGCGTTTTTGCGATGTTCCGAACCATACCCATGAAAACCCGGCTGATCGTCTCAGGCGTGGTTTCTATCTTGGCCACCGTGATCCTCGCGGCTTTGTCGGTATACAGCCTCTGGCAGAGCGAGCTGGAGCTTGAGAGGCAAATCAACGTGACCGAGGCCGTCCGGCACGAGTTGACCGCAGACATGATGCATGACGCCATCGAGGCGGAAGTGGTCTATGGCATCCTGATCGGACCCGATGGTTCTGCCGCCAAGCAGAAGACGATCAAGGCCAAGCTGGAAGTAGACACGGCAACCTTCCGCCGCTCGGTGGAAGAGCTGCAGAAGATGGATCTGGAGCCCGATATCCGCCAGATGGTGGTGGCCCTGGCCCCGATCATGGAGGCCTTCATCACCGAGGGGGAGAAGGTCGCCAAGCTTGCCTTCAGCGACACCCAGGCGGCGCTGGCCGCGCTGCCCGCTTTCCAGCAGCAGTATGACGCGCTCGAGGTCGCGCTGGAACCGCTTGGCAAGAAGATAAAATCCTCTGCCAAGGAAACCGCGGAGGCAGCACGCGCGCATGACATGCAGCTGCTGTACACGCTGCTCGGGTTCTCCGCGGCAGCCGTGGCGCTGATGATGTACAATGCGCACAAGGTGACCCAGACCATCACCAAGCCGATCGGCCGCCTGCGCGAGGCGCTGCATGACGTGGCCGAGGGCGACTTCAAGATCCGGATCGCCGACCGCATGCGCGCCGATGACTTCGGGGAGATCGCCAGGGACATCGATGCCGTGTCGGGCCGGGTGATCAAGGCGCTGGAGGAGCAGAACGCGCTGCGCGCCGAAGGCGAGCAGGTGATCGACCGGCTGCGCCGCGGTTTGCAGCAGCTGTCCGCGGGCGATTTCAGCGCCCGGATCGAGACGGCCTTCACCGGCGGCTACGAAGCGCTGAGGGAAAACTACAATGAAACCGTCGACAAGCTGAACGAGCTGCTGTCGCAGGTGGTGCAGGCCAGCCAGGGCATCCAGGTCCAGTCCGGTGAAATCCAGTCCGCCTCCGACGATCTGTCGGCGCGGACCGAAAGCCAGGCCGCCACGCTGGAGCAGACCGCCGCGGCGCTGGAGCAGATGACGGTCAGCGTCAACAGCTCCGCCACCAACGCCCGGCAGGTGGAGGAAGCCGTAGAAACCGCCCGCAACGATGTGGAGCACAGCGGCCGCGTGGTCGAAGGCGCAATCGCGGCGATGAACGAGATTGAGAAATCCTCCGATCAGATCTCCCAGATCATCGGCGTGATCGACGATATTGCCTTCCAGACCAACCTCCTGGCGCTCAACGCCGGGGTCGAGGCCGCCCGGGCGGGCGAGGTCGGCCGCGGTTTTGCGGTGGTGGCCTCCGAAGTACGGGCGCTGGCGCAGCGCTCCTCGGATGCGGCCGGGGAGATCAAGACCTTGATCGGCGCCAGCTCCAAGAACGTCGAAGAGGGCGTGGAGAAAGTGGACGGTGCGGGCAAGGCGCTTTCCGCGGTGGTCACCCAGGTCGCCAGCATCGCGGAACTGGTTTCCGGCATCTCCTCCGAATCGGCGGAGCAGGCGCAGGGGCTGAACGAGATCAACATTGGCGTCTCGCAGCTCGACTCGGTGACGCAGCAGAACGCTGCGATGGTCGAGCAGGCCGGCGCGGCGATCCGGCTGATGAACTCGGAAACCACGACGCTTAGCTCGCTGGTCGGCCAGTTCACCTTGAGAAGTTCCGCTGCCCAGGGGCAGCACAAGGGTCAGAACCGGAGCCGGCCGCCGGCCCTCGCGCATCCCGGGGACGGCACCTTTGATGGCCGGCCCCTGGCGCAATCCGCCTGAGGACGCGCCTGGGGGGCGGCGCGGTGGCCCCTTTGCCCTCTCCGCGCCGCCGGGAATCCCGTGGCGCGGGGAGGGCGCCGCCGGCTGACCGCGGACTGACCGCTGTCTGAGCGGCAAGAAAGGGTCCCCATCGGAGTGCGCCTAGCGGCTGCGGCCGGCGCAAAAGGCCGGAAATCAGCGAGACCGGGCAAGTAAAAGAAACGCCAGCCAAAAGAAAAGGCGCCCCGGAAGGGGGCGCCTGACTGTCGCGGATGGCAGAGCACTGAGATGACGGGCGCTGCTGCCCGGGCTGCGCAGTTACAGCTTGAGGTTGGGGATAATCTGCTTTTTGCGCGACATGATGCCGGGCAGCACCACGGTGTCTCCCTGCGCCTCGGCACCGAAGGAGTTCTGCGCCACTGCCTTCACCAGATCGTTCGGCACCAGCAGGGTGGCTTCTTCCTTCAGGATGTCGACCACGAAGAGCAGCACCTGGTCGACGCCGTCTTCCTGCGCCACGGTGCCCATCGCCTCCATCAGCGAGGCCTTGCGGTCCAGCACCACGCCCGGCGCGGTGGTTTCCAGCACCGAGACGCGGAACTTGGTGCCCTCGACGGCATATTCCTTGGAATCCATGCGGATCAGCTCGGCGTCCGAGAAGGAGGAGACATCCGACTTCGCGGCAAACATCTCGGCCGCATAAACGGCGATGGAGATGCCCAGATCGGCGGCCAGCTGTTCGGCCACCGCCTTGTCGTGCGGGGTGGTGGTCGGCGAGCGGAATTCCAGCGTGTCGGAGAGGATGCAGGTCAGCGCCGCGCCCTTGATGGCCTGGGGCATGCGGGCGGCATCTTCGCCCATCAGGTCATGCATGATGGTGGCAGTGCAGGCCAGCGGGCGGATGGTGATGTCGATCGGGCCCTTGGTTTCCAGGCCGCCGACCAGCTTGTGGTGGTCGATGATCGCCTGCACGTCGGCGCCGTTGATGTTCGCGGGCAGCTCGGCGGGGTTGTTGGTGTCCACGATAACCACCGGCGCGCCGTCAGCCACGTCTTCGATGATGGCGGGCTTCTCAAAGCCCCAGCGCTCCAGCATGAAGGCGGCTTCGGTGTTGGGTTCGCCCAGCAGCACGGCTTCGGCCTTCTGGCCCTGCACCTCGTTCAGGTACCAGGCCCAGATGATCGGGGAGCCGGTGGAGTCTGTGTCGGGCGATTTGTGGCCGAAAACTTGAATGGTCATGGCGGGTCCTGTCCGTGAAATGAGTCGCGATAGGGGAGGTTTGGGCGCCTTATAGGCGCGGGCGGAAGGCTTGTCACCCCGCCGGTGCTGCACGGGCGGCCTTGGGCCGCGGCGGGTTCAGAAGGGCGCGCGCTTCAGGCTGTAGCCCGCCTGCGCCAGCAGGTTCAACAGGCCGTTTTCCCCGGGCAGATGCAGCGCGCCGGCCGCCACCACGATGCGCTTGCCCCGGGTGGCCTCGATCACCGGAAGCCAGGCGCGGTTGCGCCGGCCGGTCAGTCCGGTCAGCGTCTTCTGCCACATCGCCTCCAGTTCAGGCCGGGGCAGGGTTCCCTGTGCTAGGAAATCGCGCCGGTTCAGCTCCAGGAAAAATGCGGCCTGCTCGTCAAAGTAGCTTTCGGTCATCGTGCGGAAGGCATCGCCATCGGTGCCCAGCAGCGCCAGCATCGCGCGCAGCTCGCGCACCTGCTGGTCCAGCGGATCGGAGGCCATGAGAGCCAGGAGCGTGAGCGGGTCTTCCAGTGCCGCGACCGGAACTGCGGCGGCGCGGGCCCGGGCTTCCAGCCGCTTGTCGAGTCCAGGTTCAGGCGCCGAGCCGGGGGCGCGCAGGCAGGGCGGCACCGCCATGCTGACGGACAAGAACCAGGGCTGCATCTTGGCGGCCATCCAAGGCGGGATGCCGTGGCGGCGGGCTTTTGCCGCCAGCGCCTGCCAGTCTGCCGCGGGCAGCCGGTCGATCAGCGAGGGGCCTTCGGTGATAAGCGTCAGCGACGGGTCGCGCGCCAGCGTTTCGAGAAACGCGGCCTCGGCGTCAGCATCGGCCTCGATCAGCAGCGCATCGGCGCCTTCGATCACCGGGGCGAGCCGGGCGGTGAGCGGCTCCATGCGCGGGTCGTTCAGGTGAAGTGTGCCGATCACATGCACGCGGCGCTCCCCGCGCCGGGCGATCCAGTGGTTGCCTTCGCCGTAGGGGAGGGCGGCAACGCGGGCGCTGATGCCGGCGCGTTCCGCGGGGCTGAGGTTCATACGCAGGTCAGTGCCGGAACAGGCCGCCCAGAGGACTGCGGGCAGAAGGAAGAAGATCAGGCTCAGAAGGATTCGCATCGGGGCACCCCTTGATCGGACATGTCAGCGGCCGGGCTGCCAGGGGGCGCGGGTGAGGCGGAAGCCGTGGTTCTGCAAAAGGTTCAGGATGCCATGGCGCCCGGGCAGATGCGCAGCCCCCACTGCAACCACGATGGTTTCGTGCCGGGCGGCGAGGATCGGCTTCAGCCAGCGCTTGTTGCGCTGCTCCAGCAGGTGGCGGTTGTTCAGCCGCCACAGACGCGCGACCTCAGCCGCGGGCATGCCGGTGAACTGCGCGTTGACCCAGGGAGCGAGGATGAAGGCGCTCCAGACGCTTTCGTCGAAATAGGCCTCCACCGGGGTGGCGTCCTCGGGCTTGTCGGAGTGCAGGAGCTGCAGCTCGAGGTCCAGCATCTTTGCCTGCTCGCGCAGCGGCAGCTCCGACAGCGCCTTCAGCCCGTCGCCGACGGTTTCCAGCGCGCCCAGCGGGATGCGCTTGCGCCGGGCGTGACCGGCGATGCGGTCGTCCAGCCCGCGCCTTGTGCCAAAGCCGTAGGGGCGGCAGCCGCTCTGGATCAGGAACATCGACACCGCCCAGGGCTGCATCCGGTTCAACAGCTCCAGGTCGGTGCCGCTGATGCGGGCGAAGATCACGAAGCGCTCCCAGCTGAGCGGCGAGACCAGCCGCCGCAGTTCCTGGCCGCGCGGCAGGAGGAAGCGGCCGGCAAAGCGGGTGGGGTTGGCGTTGTAGCGCTCAAGCTCGGCGCGCGAGGTTTCCAGGTAAATGGCGCCGGCCTTGTTCAGCACAGGGCGCAGGGTGCGCATCACCCGCCCCATGCGGGCGTCGCCGCCGTGCATGGTGCCGATCACGTGGATCGAGCGCGCGCCATTGCGGGCGACCCAATGGTTGCCCACGGCAAAGGGAGTGGCGGCCATCTCGCTGGCCAGCCGTTCCTGCGCCGCCGGAGTGAGCTGGTCGCGGAAGTCGGCGCCGCGGCAGGCGGCATATCCGGCGCTGGCCTGCAGTAAAAGCGCAAGCAGCAGCAGAATCCGTGTCATGTCGGCCCCTTCGCGTGGTCCGGGACCACTTCAGGTGGTCCGGGAATACCAGCTTTAGGCCCTGCGCCGCCCCCGGGCAACGGGAAACGCCGCAGCAGCAGCCGCGCCGGTTGTCTTTGCCGCGGCTTCCTGCCAGTGATGGCGGCATGCAGCGGGAAGATCAGCTTTATGCGCCGGTGAAGGCGCTGCTTGAGGCGCAGGGCTACACTGTCAAGGGCGAGGTCGGCGCCGCCGATGTGGTGGCCTGCCGCGGCGCCGAGCCGCCGGTAATCGTGGAACTGAAGCTGAAGTTCTCGCTGTCGCTGTTCCATCAGGCAATTGCCCGGCTTCCGGTCACCGATCACGTCTATATCGCGGTGCCGCGGCCCGGCGGGCGGCAGGCGCGGCGGATGCTGAAGGACAATCTGGCGCTCTGCCGGAGGCTGGGCCTGGGGCTGATCACCGTGCTCGCGGACGGGCGGGCGGAGGTGCATTGCGATCCCGGGCCTTATGCGCCGCGCAAGTCGAAGAAGAAGCAGGCCCGGCTCTTGCGCGAGTTTGCAAGCCTGCGCGGCGATCCCAACGCGGGCGGCGCCACAAGGCACGGGCTGGTCACCGCCTACCGCCAGGACGCGCTTATCTGTGCGGCGCATCTGGCCGCTGAAGGTGCCTGCAAGGGCGCGGAAGTCGCCCGCGCCACTGGCGTCGCCCGCGCCACCCAGCTAATGGCCAAGAACCACTATGGCTGGTTCGAGCGGGTGGAGAAGGGCATCTATCAGCTCACCGGCGAAGGCCGTGCGGGGCTTGCGCATTGGGCCGGCAGCTGGGAAGAGGCCTGAGGCCGCGCAGGCCCGGCCGGGCACGGTTTGCCGCGGCATCGGACAGCAGCGGCGGACTTGCGGTTTTTCTGCTGATTCCGTGTTGACAAGCCGCGGTCCCATTCCTAGCTTCCCGGTCGTTAGCACTCACCCCTCGTGAGTGATAACGCGGCCCGGCCAGCGTGCCGGGCCCGCAGGGACAACAACCTTTGAGCCTTTAAGGAGCTGCAAAGATGGCATTGAAACCGCTTCATGACCGCGTGCTGGTTCGCCGCACCGAAAGCGAAGAAAAAACCGCTGGCGGCCTGATCATCCCCGACAGCGCGAAAGAAAAGCCGAGTGAAGGCCTTGTCGTCGCCACCGGCGAAGGCGCGCGCAAGGACAGCGGCGAGCTGATCGCGATGGCCGTGAAAGAGGGTGACCGCATCCTGTTCGGCAAATGGTCCGGCACCGAAGTCACCGTCGACGGCGAAGAGCTGCTGATGATGAAAGAAAGCGACATCATGGGTGTGATCGTCTGAGCGATCCGCTCCGGCACATCCTCCATCGCACAAACACAGTATTCTCAAGGAGACTGATCTATGGCTGCTAAGGACGTCAAATTCGACACCGATGCCCGCAACCGCATGCTCAAGGGCGTGAACATCCTCGCCGACGCGGTGAAGGTGACCCTGGGCCCCAAAGGCCGCAACGTTGTTCTGGACAAGTCCTTCGGCGCACCGCGCATCACCAAGGACGGTGTCTCGGTTGCCAAGGAAATCGAACTCGAGGACAAGTTCGAGAACATGGGCGCCCAAATGGTCAAGGAAGTGGCCCAGCGCACCAACGACGAAGCCGGTGACGGCACCACCACCGCGACCGTTCTGGCCCAGGCGATCGTCAAGGAAGGCCTGAAGCAGGTTGCAGCCGGCCTGAACCCGATGGACCTGAAGCGCGGCATCGACCTCGCCACCACCAAGGTCGTCGCAGGCATCAAGGAAATGGCGCGCCCGGTGAACGACTCCGCGGAAGTTGCGCAGGTCGGCACCATCTCCGCCAACGGCGAAGCTGAAATCGGCCGCCAGATCGCGGACGCGATGCAGAAAGTCGGCAACGAAGGCGTCATCACCGTCGAAGAGAACAAGGGCATGGAAACCGAGACCGACGTGGTCGAGGGCATGCAGTTCGACCGCGGCTACCTGTCGCCCTACTTCGTGACCAACGCCGACAAGATGACTGCAGAACTCGAAGACTGCATGATCCTGCTGCACGAAAAGAAACTCTCCTCCCTGCAGCCGATGGTTCCGCTGCTGGAGCAGGTGATCCAGTCGCAGAAGCCGCTGCTGATCATCGCCGAGGACGTCGAAGGCGAAGCGCTGGCGACCCTGGTGGTCAACAAGCTGCGCGGCGGCCTGAAAATCGCAGCCGTGAAGGCACCGGGCTTCGGCGACCGCCGCAAGGCCATGCTGCAGGACATCGCGATCCTGACCGGCGGCCAGGTGATCTCCGAAGATCTGGGCATGAAGCTCGAGTCCGTGACCATGGACATGCTGGGCACCGCCAAGAAGATTCAGATCACCAAGGACGACACCACCATCGTCGACGGTGCTGGCGAGAAGGCGGAGATCGAAGCGCGCGTCGCCCAGATCCGCACCCAGATCGAGGAAACCACCTCGGACTACGACCGTGAGAAGCTGCAGGAACGCGTTGCCAAACTGGCAGGCGGCGTTGCCGTGATCCGCGTCGGCGGCATGACCGAAGTGGAAGTGAAAGAGCGCAAGGACCGTGTGGACGACGCTCTGAACGCAACCCGCGCAGCTGTGCAGGAAGGCGTGATCGTCGGCGGCGGTGTCGCACTGGTTCAGGCCGGCAAGGCTCTGGAAGGCCTGGAAGGTGAAAACGCCGATCAGAACGCCGGTATCAACATCGTGCGCAAGGCCATTGAGGCGCCGCTGCGCCAGATCGCCGAGAACGCAGGTGTTGACGGTGCCGTGGTTGCCGGCAAGGTGCGCGAATCCTCCGACAACAACTTCGGCTACAACGCGCAGACCGACGAATATGGCGACATGTTCTCCTTCGGCGTGATCGACCCGGCGAAAGTGACCCGCACCGCTCTGGAAGACGCGGCCTCGGTTGCCGGCCTGCTGATCACCACCGAAGCCATGATCGCAGACCGTCCCGCCAAGGAAGGCGCAGGCGCAGGCGGCGGCATGCCCGACATGGGCGGCATGGGCGGCATGGGCGGCATGATGTAATCACCGCCATCCTGCTGGATGATCTGGGGGCTGCCTTCGGGCGGCCCCCATTTTTTTGACCCGAAGAGGCCCGCTGGCGCGGGCCTGCCTCCGGCGGGGGTATTTCGGGTCAGAAAGTGGCGGCGGGCGGTGCGAGGGCGGTACGGAGGGGTGGGGGATGCGGACCAGGGAGAAATCGCTGGCGCTGGCCTCGGCGCCGCGGTAGCCCGGTGGCATGCGGCTTTTTCTTCTCGTCTCCCTCACCATGTGCGCCTTTGCCGCCAACTCGATTCTCGCGCGGATGGCGATTGGCAGCGGCCATATGGATGCGACCGGCTTTGGCCTCTTGCGGCTGCTTTCCGGGGCGGGGATGCTGGTGGTGCTGTGCCGGGTGCGCGCGGTGCCGCTGCGCCAGCCCTTGCGGACGAGCCTCGGGGGCGGGGCGGCGCTGACGCTGTACATCGCGGGGTTTTCCATCGCGTATGAGGCATTGGACGCAGGCCTGGGCGCGCTGATCCTGTTTGGCGTGGTGCAGATTACCATGTTCCTCTGGGGTATGCTGCGCGGCGCGCCGACAAGTGCGGCACAGCTGCTGGGTGCGCTGCTGGCATTCCTGGGGCTGGCCTATGTGGTCTGGCCCGCGGGCGGCAGCGCGGTTACGCCCGGGGCGGCCCTGATGATGGCGGCGGCGGGCTTGGGCTGGGGGATCTACAGCCTCCTCGGCCGCGGTTCGCGCGAGCCGCTGGCGGCCACTTCGGTGAACTTTGTGTTTGCCTCGGCATTGATGCTGCCCGTCGTGTGGCTTGCGGGCGGCGGGACGGTGTGGAGCCTATGGGGCGCGGGGCTGGCGGTGGTCTCTGGCGCCGTGACTTCCGGGCTGGGCTACGCGCTGTGGTACCGGGTTCTGCCGCAGCTGCAGCCGGCGGTCGCTGCGACGGTGCAGCTGTGCGTGCCGGTGATCGCGATCCTCGCAGGTGCCGCGCTTCTGGGCGAGATGATCGGGCTGCGGCTGGTCTTTGGCACCGCGGCAGTGCTGGGCGGCATCGCGCTGGTGGTCCTGCGGGCGCCGCAGCCGGACCCGCGCACCGGCCGCCGCCGCGCGGGCTGAGAGGCCTTCCACCGGCGCCGGATTGCGCTTATCTGGAGCTCATGATCGCACGTCTTTCTCCCCTGTTTCTGCTTGCCGCCCTGCTGCTGCCGCGCCCTGCCGCGGCCGATTGCGTGATTCTGCTGCATGGGCTCGCGCGCAGCGAGGCCTCCTTTGCTGTGATGGGTGAGGTGCTGGCGGCGCGCGGTTACCGGGTGGTGCGGCCTGGTTATGCCTCGACCGAGGCGCCGGTGGAGGTGCTGGCACAGACGGTGCTGCCCCGGGCCTTTGAGGCCTGCGGCCGCGCGCGCACCCATGTGGTGACGCACTCCATGGGCGGCATCCTGCTGCGCCATTGGCTGCGCCGGGAGGGGCCACGCAACCTGGGCCGTGTGGTGATGCTGGCGCCGCCCAACCAGGGCAGCGAGCTGGTGGACGAGATGGGCGACTGGGCGCTGTTTGGCATGCTGCACGGGCCGGCGGGCGGGCAGCTCGGCACCGGGGCGGACAGTCTGCCGCGCCGCCTGCCGCCCGTGCGGTTCGAGCTGGGGGTGATTGCCGGGAACGAGACCCTTAACCCGGTGTTCTCGCACCTGATCCCGGGTCCGGATGACGGCAAGGTCTCTGTTGCAAGCACCAAGGTCGCAGGGATGCGGGCGCATCTGACCCTCCCCGTGACCCATACCTACATGATGAACAATCCGCGGGTGATTGCGCAGACCCTGCATTTCCTGGAGGAGGGCCACTTTGCGCCCTCGCAAGGCTGGCTGGCCGCGGTGGACGAGATCATCCGCGAGGCCTGCCTGCTGAGAGGCGGCTGCGGCGAGGGCGGCGAAGGAGAGCCGGAATGACATTGGAGCTGACCTTGCAGGGCGGCGACGTGCTGCGTCCCGAGGGGCTGGAGCGCGGCGGCGAGATTGCCATCGGCGGCGGGCTGGTGGCCGGGGCGCCTGCCGGGCGGCGGGTGGATCTCTCCGGTTATCTGGTGCTGCCCGGCATCGTCGATCTGCACGGCGACGGTTTCGAGCGCCACCTGGCGCCGCGCCGCGGGGCGATGAAACAGATGGAGGAGGGCGTTGCCGCTGCAGAGGCCGAGCTGGCCGCCAATGGCATCACCACGGCGGTGCTGGCGCAGTTCTATTCCTGGGAGGGTGGGCTGCGCGGGCCGGAGTTTGCCGCTCAAGTATTTTCTGCAATCAGGGACGTGCGGGGCAGCTTGGTCACCGACTTGCTGCCGCAGCTTCGGCTGGAGGTCCACATGCTGGAGCATTATGCGGCGCTGCCGGACAATCTGGCGGCGTGGCAGGTGCCCTACCTGGTGTTCAACGATCACCTGCCGCACGAGCGGCTGGCCGAGGGGAAAAAGCCGCCGCGGCTGACCGGCCAGGCGCTGAAGGCGGGCCGCAACCCGGATGTCCACTGGCAGATGATGAAGGACATGCACGCCCGGCGGGACGAGCTGCCCGCAGCGCTCGAGACCCTGTGCACGTCGCTCAGCGATCAGGAAGTGCGGCTGGGCAGCCATGACGACCGTACCGCGGACGACCGGGCGCTGTGGCGGACCAGAGGCGCGCGCATTGCGGAGTTTCCCGAAACCGCGGAGGCGGCGGAAGCCGCGCACACCGCGGGGGATGCGGTGATCCTCGGATCCCCCAATGTGGTGCGCGGCGGCTCGCACAAGGGCAACGCCTCGGCTCTGGAGCTGATAGCGATGGGGCTCTGCGACGCGCTCGCTTCGGACTACCACTACCCGAGCCCGCGCCGTGCGGCGCTGCTGCTGGAGCGCTCGGGCCTTCTGGACCTGACAGGGGCCTGGCGGCTGGTCTCGGAAGGGCCCGCGCAGGTGCTGGGGCTGGCAGACCGCGGCCGCCTGGCGCCGGGCCTCAGGGCCGATATCGCGGTGCTGGAAAAGGAAAGCCTGCGCGTCGCCGCCACCCTGTCCGGAGGGCGAGTGAGCTATATGTCCGGGGATGTGGCGGCGCGGTTCCTGGCCTAGCAGCCAAGGGGGCAGCCCCGCTCATCTGGCCGGATGGCCCTCTTCGCGGCGCGTGAAACCGGCGGGGCCGCTTTCACTTTCGCCACCTGCCAGCAACCGGGCGCGCTGCTTTCTGGCCCGAAATACCCCGGGGGAGCCGTGGCGCAGCCGCGGCGGGGGCAGCGCCCCCTCGTCTCAGTCCTGCGGCCGGACGATGCGGTTCACATGGCCCATCTTGCGCCCCGGCTTGGCCTCCGCCTTGCCGTAGAGGTGCAGGGCGCAGTCCCGTTCCCGGGCCAGCTCCGGCACGCGTTCCATGTCGCTGCCGATCAGGTTTTCCATCACCACATCGCAATGGCGTTGCCCGTCGCCAAGCGGCCAGCCGGCCACCGCGCGGATGTGCTGCTCGAACTGATCCACGGTGCAGCCGTTCCCGGTCCAATGGCCGGAATTGTGCACCCGCGGCGCGATCTCGTTGACGATCAGCCCGCCGGGCGTGACAAAAAGCTCGACCCCAAGCACACCCGCATAATCGAGCGCATTCAGGATCTTGCCCGCCATCAGCACCGCGTCCATGCGCTGTGCCTTGCTGAGTCGCGCGGGCACCGTCGTGGTGTGCAGGATGCCGTCGCGGTGGACGTTCTCGCCGGGATCATAACAGGCGATCTCGCCGCTGGGGCTGCGCGCGGCGATGACCGAGATCTCGTGGCTGAACTCCACGAACCCTTCCAGCACCGCGGGCGCCCCGGCCATCGCGGCCAGCGCCTTGGGCGCGTCTTCCGGGGACATGATCCGCGCCTGTCCCTTGCCGTCATAGCCGAACCGCCGGGTCTTCAGGATCGCGGGCGTGCCGGTCTCCGCCAGCGCCGCGTCGAGGCTGGCCTGATCGGTGACGTCCGCAAACGGCGCGGTCTTGAGGCCGAGGTCCCGCAGGAAGGTCTTCTCGGTCAGCCGGTCCTGGCTGATGCGCAGCGCCTCGCGGCCCGGCCGGATCGGCTTCTGCGCTTCCAGCAGGTCAAGCGCCGAGGTGGGGATGTTCTCGAACTCGTAGGTGATCACGTCGACGGACGCGGCAAAAGCTGCCAATGCCTCGGCGTCCTCGTAGCCCGCAGTGGTGACCCGGGCCGCCACATCGCCTGCGGGCGGGTTCTTGCCCGGCTCGAAGATGTGGGTCCTGAAGCCGAGGCGGGAGGCCGCGGCCGAGAGCATCCGGCCCAGCTGGCCGCCGCCGAGGATGCCGATGGTGGCGCCGGGGGGGAGCATCTCAGTCATCGACCGGCTCCTCCGGGATCGAGGCGGAGAGGGCGGCGCGCCAGGTGTCCAGCCGCTCAGCCAGACCTTCGTCCTGCAATGCCAGGATACCCGCTGCCATCAGCCCCGCGTTGGCCGCACCTGCGGCACCGATGGCCATGGTGGCGACGGGGAAACCCTTGGGCATCTGCACGATGGAATAAAGCGAATCGACCCCCGAAAGCGCCCGGGTCTGCACCGGCACGCCCACCACCGGCACCCGGGTCTTGGAGGCCACCATGCCGGGCAGATGCGCGGCACCGCCGGCGCCCGCGATGATCACCTGCAGCCCGCGCGCGGCCGCGGTCTTGCCATAGTCCCACAACCGGTCCGGGGTGCGGTGGGCGGAGACGATCTTGGCCTCGTAGGCGACGCCCAGTTCATCCAAAATATTGGCGGCTTCCTTGAGGGTCGGCCAGTCCGACTGGCTGCCCATGATGATGCCCACGCGTGGTTCGGCCATAGGGTTCGGCTCCTGTCATGGCGCGCCGCAACGCGGGAGGCCGCGGCCCGCAGGGAAGTGGAGCGCGCACTATAGGGAAACTGGGTTGCTGCGCAATCCGCCGAATGGCGGTTTGCGGGCCTGTTGGCGGCGATTCCCGGGGTTGGACGCAGGCGGCGTTTGGCAGGGGAGGTGCCTGCAGCGGGCAGGATTTACGCCTGCAGCCGGCAGGGGGGCTCCCGCCCGTGCGGACAGCAGGAAACCTGCCGCGCCGCCCGGTTGGGCGTGGCGCCGCGCTGGCGCGCGGCGGACGCCGGCTCAGCGCGCCTTTGGCAGCACCTGGTTCAGGAGCAGGCCTGCGACGCCGGAGCGGCCAATGCCCGCAAGCGTGAAGCCCTCGCCGAATTCCGGCGTCAGACCGCGAAGGCCGATGATCGGCACGGTGGAGAGGATCACCCGGCTGCGCGCCTTCGTCGGCGCCTTGCCCAGTTTGGTCAAAACTGAAACCCCGCCACGGCCACCCTGCCGAAGAGCAGGTCCACGATGCCGCCGATCACCGGCATCGGGCTGGTGGCCAGCCCGTCGCCCGGCCTGTCGCCCGGCCCGTCACCCAGCGTGGTGTCCTGGATGCCACGGGTCTCCATTCCGGCGCGCCCGGACCCGCGGTGATCAGCGCCACGTTGGGGTCCAGCCCGGTGAGAAGCGGCGCCTGCGCCAGCGCGCCAAACGCCGCGAAGAGTATCTGCGCGCCAGCACGCGCCTGTTTCAGTTCAAACTTATCTCCGCATCCCGCGTGAGCGGCGGCGCGTCCCCTTGCCTGGTTGCCGTGACCTTGGGGCCCGTTCCTGTTTTTCGTCTGGCTGCGGCGGTGGCCGCCCCCGGCGCCCGGCGCAACCGCCCGGCGGTGCCTGGCCGCGCACGCCGGCCTTGACCAATCCGGGACAGGACCTGGGGCCGCATCGCGCGGACGGCGGTCGCGGAAATGCGGCGCTGCCCGGGCCGGCCGTGGTGTCAGACGGCAGCAGGGCGGGGGTCTGGCAGAACTGCCGCGGGGCCGGTGCGCGGCACCAGGCAGGCGGGCGCCGGGGATGATGCTCAGGCGATGATGTCCGGGGTCAGCCGGTCTTCGATCAGCGCGATCTTGTCCTTCAGCACAAGCTTTTGCTTTTTCAGGCGGCGGATGGTGAGCTGATCACCGGTGCCGCGCTCCTCCAGCGCCGAAATTGCCGCGTCCAGGTCACGGTGCTGACGGCGGAAAACTTCCAGCTCAACCTTCAATACCTCATCGGTCTTCATCGAAATATCGGTGGGGGCATTCATGGGCGACTCTGCAAGCTGATGAATGGGGTAAGCGGCAAGATACTTCCTTAACGGTTGTTCGGCTAGTCTTGGCGGACGTTATTCGGGGCTAAGCGGCACTTGGCACGCGATTTTCCCGGCCGGGGCCGCGTGGCGGGCTCCGCTGCGGCGGCGCGCCGGCCACCGCCGGTCAGCCCCGCGCAGCATCTGGGGAAATTTCGCGCCGCCGCCTGCGCAGATGCGCGCATGGTCTTGTGATCGGGGAGAAACTTCCCATATTCTTGCAAGAGCGGCCGCCGGAACCGGGACCGCACACACCCGTCGCTTTCGAACAAAGGACGAAGAAACGTGTCGAAACTTACTTTGGGCTCCTACCCGCACATGCTGGGGTTCGAGCAGCTGGAACGCCTCCTGGAACGCTCGGCCAAGTCGGGCAACGAGGGTTACCCCCCGTATAATATCGAACAGACCTCCGATCATTCCTACCGGATCACCCTGGCCGTCGCGGGCTTTGCCGAAGACGACATTGCCATCACTGTCGAGGACCGGCAGCTGGTGATCCGCGGCCGCCAGCGCGACGACAGCGACGGGCGGGTGTTCCTGCACCGCGGCATCGCCGCCCGCCAGTTCCAGCGCATGTTCGTGCTGGCGGATGGCGTGGAAGTCGGCGAAGCGGTGATGGAAAACGGCCTGCTGCACGTGGATCTGACCCGCGCGCGGCCGGAGACGGTGGTTCAGACGATCAACATCAGAAAGGGGTAAGAGCAATGCACACACTGTATGACTTCAAAGATGCCGGACAGCAGACCGTCTATGTGAAGACGGTCGATGTAGCCGATCTGCCCAAGGATGTGCAGGCAGGGGCAGGCGACCGGAAGCATTTCTACGCTGTGCACGACGCCGAGGGCGGGCAGCTGGCGCTGGTCGCCGACCGCCGCCTGGCATTCGTGCTGGCGCGGCAGAACGATTTCACGCCGGTGCCGGTGCACTGACGGTCCGGCTGCGGCCCATTGACGGCCGCACCGCGATTCCACAAGATGCGCGAGGCGGGCTCAGGCCCGCCTTTTTGCTGCCTGAAGGAAAGACGCGGGGAGGGTGTGATGGCACGGTTTGATTTCGATTGGGTGGACGCATTCTCGTCCCGGGCTTTTGGCGGCAACGGATGTGCGGTGGTGCATGGCGGCGCGGGCCTGCCGGAAGAGATCTGCACCGCCTATGTGCGGGAGACCTCGCTGGTCGAATGCACCTTCACCGGCCCGTCCGAAGCGGCCGATATCAAGGTGCGCTATTTCCTCGCCAGCCGCGAGATCCCTTTCGCGGGCCATCCGACGCTTGCCACCGTAGCGGCGATGCGCGACCGCGGGTTGATCGAAGGGGACAAAATCACGCTGGAGACCGGCGCCGGGCTGGTGCCGGTGCGGCTGAACGGGGACATGATCGAGATGACGCAGGTGGCGCCCGAGTTCGGCCCCTTTGCCGATCCGGCGCTGGTGGCAGCTGCGGTTTCCCTGCCCGAGGACGCGATCCTGGGCCAGCCGCGCAAGGTCTCCACCGGGCTGCCGTTCTGCGTCACTGTGCTGAAGAACCGCAAGGCACTCGAGGCGGCGCGGCTGAACCTGGACGCACTGCAGCGCCTCGGCGCCTCGCTCGGCGCTGACGGGATCGACATGATGGAGCCCTTCCTGGTGACGCTGGAGGGCGCGACCGGGGCGGGGGATACTTTCTCGCGCCTCCTTATGGCACCGCCCAGCCCGCCGGAGGATCCCTTCACCGGCTCCGCCACCGGCGCGATGGCCTCCTACCTCTGGCATCACGGTATGCTGGACAAGGCCGAGTTCATCGCCGAACAGGGCCACGGTTTGGGCCGCCCCGGCCAGGCCAGCGTGAGCCGAATCGGCACGGCGCAGGAAATCGAGGGCGTGCGGGTCGCGGGCGAGGGATTTGTGCTGATGCGCGGCACGGTGGACCTGCCGCAAAGCCTCTGAGGCCAACGGGCCGCCGCCGCCCTGCAATTCCCATGAAGGTTACCTGGCTCCGGGGTCTTCGTGCCCGGGCTTCTGGCTGCTTTTGCCGGCGCGAACCGCGGTGCTGAGCAATTCAGCGCGGGGCCGAGGTTAGCCCTTTACCATTTCTTAGACGCGTGTGGGGAATAGTCCCAAGAGCTGCATTTGCTTCAAAACAAGGAAAAACAGAAGTTGCTCCAAAGACAGACGCCCCGGCCTTCGCAAAACGATCCACTGCAAGACGCGCAAGAAGCAGAAAGACTGGTCCAGCTCGCAAAATCGGAACCTCTGGCCGATGGCGGCCTCCGGACATCGCAGATCCTTTCGGAGGCTCTCACCAAGGATCCGCACCACCATGAGGCGCAGGTGCTGCAAGAACGGCTGCATCAGATGTTCGTCCCCCGCTGGCATTTCCCGATGCTTGCCGACAAGGCGCGCAACAGCGCCTATGCCAAGGCCATCGCGGCGAAAGTGCGGCCGGGCGATGTGGTTCTGGATATCGGCTGCGGTGCCGGTCTGACGGCGATGCTGGCGGCGCGCGCCGGTGCCAAGCATGTCTACACCTGCGAGCAGCAACCGTTAATCGCTGAGGCCGCAGCGCGTGTGATCGCAGAAAACGGCCTGAGTGACCGCATCACGGTCATCGCGAAATGGTCGCATGATATCGTCATCGGGGAGGATATGCCGGGACCGGCGGATGTCGTGATCTCGGAAATCGTCGACACCGTTCTGCTTGGCGAAGGGGCGCTTGCGACGCTCACCCATGCCATGCGTGCGCTGGCCAAGCCGGACGCACGGGCAATTCCCGAACGCGGGACGCTGATGGCGCAGCTTGTCGAAAGCCCAAAACTTCTGGACCTCTGGCGGCCGCAAGAGGCGGAAGGGTTCGATCTGCGGGCGTTTAATCGCTTTGCAAGCATTGCGCAATTGACGCCAAACGATCTGGAAGCCAGTGAGTTGCGCTCCCTGGGCCCGGCGGCCGAGCTTTTCGAGTTTGATTTCACCAGGCCAAACATCAATCCCGCGCGCACAACGGAAGATCTTGCCTGCACCGCCTCCGGCTCCGCCCATGCGGTCTTTGTCAGTTTTGAGATGCAGCTTGCTCCCGGCATTCTGGTGGCAAACGGATTGGAGACCGGCGGCCATTGGGGGCGCACGGCTTTCTTGCTGGACCGTCCGGAATTTGCTGGTGCGGGGGACCGGTTGAGGATTACCGCGCAGCATGACGCGTCCCAGTTGAGCCTGTCCGTGCACGATTGGCTGCCCCGCATGGAAGAAGCCGAACATGCTGCGGTCTGGATGCTGGGGGCGTGGAATGCGGGCCAGCGTCCGCGGGCGCGCGAAGGTCTTTCCTCACGTGCGAGCGCGATTTGGAGCCCATCATATGCCAAGGGCATCGAAAACCAAGGCCGTTCTTATCATTAGAAAAGCTGATGGACTGCTGACGGATTCCGGGGACCAGCCATGTGATGGCGGATGCCGGCACCGGACATATCGCGCCTGGAAACGGAAAACGGCCCGCCAATCGGCGGGCCGTTCTTGTCTCGCTACCGTCTGGATCAGCCGGCGATGAGCCCCATGCTTTCCAGCTTCAACAGTACCTGGTGGGCGCAGTTGTCGACATCGGTGCCTTCGGTTTCGACCCGCAGTTCCGGGTTCTGGGGCACGTCGTAGGGGTCGGAGATGCCGGTGAACTCCTTGATCTTGCCTTCACGCGCCAGCTTGTAGAGCCCTTTGCGGTCACGGCGCTCGCATTCCTCGATCGTGGTGGCAACATGCACCTCGATGAAGGCGCCGAACTGCTCGACATCCTCGCGCACTGCGCGGCGGGTAGTGGCGTAGGGCGCGATCGGGGCGCAGATGGCGATGCCGCCGTTCTTGGTGATCTCGGAGGCGACATAGCCGATGCGGCGGATGTTAAGATCACGGTGCTCTTTCGAGAAGCCCAGCTCGGACGAAAGGTTCTTCCTCACGATGTCGCCATCGAGCAGCGTCACCGGGCGGCCGCCCATCTCCATCAGCTTGACCATCAGCGCGTTGGCGATGGTGGATTTGCCGGAGCCGGAGAAGCCGGTGAAGAACACGGTGAAGCCCTGCTTGGAGCGCGGCGGCTTGGTCTTGCGCAGCTCGGTCACCACCTCGGGGAAGGAGAACCACTCGGGGATCTCCAGACCTTCGGACAGACGGCGGCGCAATTCGGTGCCGGAGATGTTGAGGATGGTGACGTTGTCCTTGTCCTCGATCTCGTCGTTGGGCTCGTACTGGGCGCGCTCCTGCACATAGACCATGTGCTTAAAGTCAACCATTTCGACGCCGATTTCCTTTTGGTGCTCGCGGAACAGGTCCTGGGCATCATAGGGGCCGTAGAAATCTTCGCCCTGGCTGTTCTTGCCGGGGCCCGCGTGGTCGCGGCCGACGATGAAATGGGTGCAGCCGTGGTTGGCGCGGATCAGCCCGTGCCAGACCGCCTCGCGCGGGCCTGCCATGCGCATCGCCAGGTTCAAGAGCGACATCGAGGTGGTGGCGGCCGGGTATTTGTCCAGCACCGCCTCGTAGCAGCGCACGCGGGTGAAGTGGTCCACGTCGCCCGGCTTGGTCATGCCGACAACCGGGTGGATCAGCAGGTTGGCCTGGGCTTCCTTGGCGGCGCGGAAGGTCAGTTCCTGGTGCGCACGGTGCAGCGGGTTGCGGGTCTGGAAGGCGACGATCTTGCGCCAGCCCAGCTTGCGGAAGTAGGCGCGCAGCTCGTTCGGGGTGTCGCGGCGGCCGCGGAAGTCATAGTGCACGGGCTGCTGGATGCCGGTCACGGGACCGCCCAGGTAGACCTTGCCTGCGCTGTTGTGCAGGTAGTTGACGGCCGGGTGCGCATCGTCATCGGCGCCAAAGACCTTCTCGGCCTCGCGCGCCTTGTTCGGGGTCCAGCTGTCGGTCACGGTCATGGTGGCCAGGATCACGCCTTCCTGGTCGCGCAGCGCGATGTCTTCGCCGACCTCCAGCGAGGCGGCGAAGTCTTCGGACACGTCCAGGGTGATCGGCATCGGCCACAGGGTGCCGTCGGCCAGGCGCATGTCTTCAACGACGCCATTGTAATCTTCTTCCGACAGGAATCCCTTCAGCGGGTTGAAGCCGCCGTTCATCAAAAGTTCCAGATCGCAGATCTGGCGCGGGCTCAGGTCGTGGCTCTTCAGGCTGGCCGCTTCGACCTTCAGTTTCTGCGCAGAGTCGTAAGATACGTAAAGCTCGGGGATCGGGGCCAAATTGCTCAACATCGTCATGGGAAGTCTCTCATCACTGTCCACAAGGGGCGCGGCGGCGCGCGGTTCTGCGGGCGCAATAACCTGCGGTGGTAAAGAATGTCTAGCGCCGCAGGGAAAAGCGGGGGGAAAAAGGACGATGTGTGCCTGAGGCGCCCGAAACGGGCAGTTATCCGCCCTTGGGCCTGCCGGTTGGAAGATGATTTGGTTGAGGCCCGGCGCCGGATGGCGGCTGTTCGCCAGCCAGCAGGCGGGTAAGGGCGGCGGCCCGGCGGACGGGCAGGGCAGGCAATGGCCGGGAGAGGCCGCGCAGCTGAATGTCCTGAAGTGCCAGATCGCCGGGGGTGTGGCCCGCCGCCTCCAGCACCGGCGCAGAGACCAGAAGCTCCAGCCCCAGCTCCTTTGTCTTGGCCTCCAGCCGGCTGGCGGTGTTGACGGTGCCGCCAATGATGGTGCGCGTGGCGTGGCCCAGGCTGCCGATCTCGCCCAGTACCAGCTCGCCGAGGTGCAGACCGATGCCGATCTTCACTGCGGGCTCGCCCTGTTCCGCGAGCGCCTGGTTGAAACGTTCCAGTGCCACCCCGATGGCTGCCGCGGCCGCCAGTCCGGCGCGGGCGGAGCGGGCGGGCGAGGGCGCCTCGAACAGCGCAAGCAGCCCGTCGCCGAGGTATTTGTCGACGCTGCCGCCTGCCTCGGTGATCGCGGGCACCACCGCATCAAAGAAGCGGTTGAGCAGGAACACCACGTCATAGGGCAGATGGCCCGCGGTGCGGGCGGTGAAGCCGCGCATGTCGAGAAACAGGATCGCCAGCTGCCGCTCGCTGCCCTGGCTGGCATGGGCGCGGCCCTTGCGGCCGTCGGGGCGGAACATGCGCGCCACGGTGAGCGGCGCCGTCGGCCGGATCTGGCAGGCAAGCCGCATGTTGCCGGGGGCATTGACCGCGGCGAGGCTGCGGGCTTCGGGCGGCGCGGGAGGCGGCAGGCTTTCGCCGCCTTCCTCCACCACCACGCGGCAGGTGGTGCAGCGCCCCTTGCCGCCGCAGAGCGAGGCATGCGGCACGCCGTTGGCCCGAGACATCTCCAAAAGCGTCATGCCGCGCTCGCCCGTGATTTCGGGCCCATAGGCATAGCGGATCCGGACCCGGCGGCGGCGGCCGGGCAGCTTGCGCAGCAGGTAGGCCGCCGCGGTGAGCGCGAGCAGCAGCAGGAAGGCCTCGATCCAGCCGCGCTCGGTCTCGCGCAGAGCGTCGAAAACAGGCCGCGCGGGCCAGTTGAAGCCCTCCATCAGCGCGGCGCGCTGGCTGCCTTCGACGAACAGGGCATGGATGCGGCGGCCTTCGGTCAGAAGCCCCGCCAGGGCAAAGCCGGGCACGAAGACCGCAAGCCCCGCCATCCACGGGATCAGCCGCCGCCACCAGCGGGTCAGCCGCAGCCAGTAGTGCAGCCCGATGCAGCCGTGAATCCAGACCGCGAGGAGCAGCGCCGATTGCTTCCAGACCGCGGGCGAGTCCCACATCAGCACGATGATATAGGGCAACTCGTCATTCACCCCGAAAAACTCGTGCGAATAGCGGGTGTAGGCCAGATGGCTCAGGAGCTGCAGCGGGATCAGCAGGCCGAGCACGGTTTGCAGGCCCTCGCCAAAGGGCATCCTCAAAGAGCGCCGCCGCGCCAGCCGCCACAGCGCAAGACCGGGGTGCAGGATCAGAGAGGCATAAAGGATAAGGCTGCCCGCCAGGCTGCGGGTGATCCATTGCCGGGCGTCCTGGAAGGACTCCATCCAAGCAGGCGACAACAGGCCGAGACCGATGTTCAGGAAATGGAAGAAGGCATAGGTCAGAAGCACCAGCCCGGTGACGATGCGGGTACGGGTGATCCAGTCGCCTCTCCACAGCGGGCTTGCCACCGGCACCTCCGTTCCCCGCGTCCCATTTACAGAGTGCGGGGCGGCGCGTTGCGGGTCAAGACAGGGCGGCGCGGCTCCGGCAGGGCGGACGGCGGCCAAATTATGGAGATGTCCGCAATCCGAGCTGGCCCGCCGTGAGGATTGATCCGCCAAAGCCCCCGGGCAGGAAGCCGCGCATCGCCGCCGTGTGGGCGCGCACCGGAGATGCGCAGCGGACTTCGGCCTTGTGCCGCGCTGGGAGAAAATTGGGTGGGGAGATGGAAGGCATTTGATGCGGCTGCGTGAAACGCGCGTTGATGAGGCATCTTTCCGGGAGCAGCGGCTTACCAATCCGATGAGAGGATCTTTCAAAAACACAAACGCGGCGGGGGTTCCGCCGCGTTCCAAAAAGCTCAAGCCGGGCGCTTCACGGGCGCAGGCGGATCACTCCTGCCCGGCCAGGAAACGCTCGGCGTCCAGCGCCGCCATGCAGCCCATGCCGGCCGAGGTCACCGCCTGGCGGTAGACGTGGTCGGTCAGATCGCCAGCCGCGAAGATGCCGGGGATCGAGGTCTCGGTGGTGCCGGGCTTCACCTTGACGTAGCCGCCGTTGTGCAGCTCCAGCACGTCCTTCACCAGCTCGTTGGCGGGCGCGTGGCCGATCGCAACGAAGACGCCTTTGCAGGGGATTTCCTTCAACTCGCCGGTTTGGACGTTCTTCACCACCACGCCTTCGACGCCCAGCGGGTTTTCGGTGCCGACGACCTCTTCCAGGGTGTGGAACCACAGGGTTTCGATCTTCTCGTTCTTCATCATCCGGTCGATCAGGATCTTTTCCGCGCGCAGTTCGTCGCGGCGGTGGACCAGCGTGACCTTGGAGGCGAAGTTGGTCAGGAACAGCGCTTCCTCGACGGCGGTGTTGCCGCCGCCGATCACCACGATCTCCTGGCCGCGGTAGAAGAAACCGTCGCAGGTGGCGCAGGCGGAAACGCCGAAGCCCTTGAACTTCTCTTCGCTTTCCAGCCCCAGCCACTTGGCGCGCGCGCCGGTCGCCAGGATCACCGCGTCAGCGGTATAGGTGGTGCCGCTGTCGCCGCGTGCCGCGAACGGGCGCTTGGAAGTGTCGAGCGAGGTGATGATGTCGCCCACGACGTCGCAGCCCATCGCCTTGGCGTGGTCCTGCATGCGCACCATCAGGTCGGGACCCTGCACCTCGGTGTCGCCGGGCCAGTTCTCCACTTCGGTGGTGGTGGTCAGCTGGCCGCCGGGCTCGATGCCCTGGACCAGGACCGGTTCCAGCATGGCGCGGGCGGCATAGACCCCCGCGGTATAGCCGGCGGGCCCGGACCCGATGATCAGAACCTTGGTGTGGCGCGTGTCGCTCATCTCTATTCCCCACGTGATGCAGCCTGGCGGGCTTGCCGCCGTCAGGCATTGCATATAGCTGCCCGCTCCGCAGGCTTAAACCCCCGGCAGCGGCAGCCGCTATGCAGCCAGCGGGTAAATGGGGTTGAATTTCCGGATGGCAAAGAATATTGCGCGCCCCTGAAATATTGTTGCGCGCTCGCGCGGCAGTGCTATAACAACCGAAAATCCATAGGAGTTCCGGCATGGTCACGACGCGTCTTGATCCGATTGATCGCATGATTCTCTCGGAGCTTCAGGCCGATGGGCGGATGACGAATGTCGAGCTGGCCAAGCGGGTCGGCATCTCGGCACCGCCTTGCCTGCGCCGGGTACGGGCGCTGGAGGAGGCCGGGCTGATCCGCGGCTATCATGCGGAAGTGAACGCGCGCGAGCTGGGCTTCGAGGTGCAGGTTTTTGCCATGGTCGGGCTGGAGAGCCAGGCCGAGGGTGAGCTGAGCGCATTCGAGGAGAAATGCCGCGGCTGGCCGCTGGTGCGCGAGTGCCACATGCTGAACGGCGAGGTGGACTTCATCCTGAAATGCGTCTCCCCCGATCTCAGCACTTTCCAGAGCTTCCTGACCGGCGACCTGCTCACCACGCCAAATGTTGCCAGCGTCAAGACCTCCCTGGTGATCCGCGGCGCCAAGGATGACCCCGGCGTGCCGTTCGAGGTGCTGGAGGAGCGGCTGGCGCGCGAGGCCTGACCGCTCCGTTTCCAGCCGCGGTTCCGGTTCAGACCGCCAGCGCCTGCGGCAGGCCGGGCGCGCCATCAGCGCGGGTGTAAGCCAGCGGGCCGAAATCCGCGATACTGCTGGCGTGACTGAACATGTTCAGAAACAGCGTCTTGATCGGATAGCTCACAAGCTTCAGCGCATCCGGCCCCGGGTGGTAGCTTTCGAACGCCAGCCCGCCCACGCTGATCGCCGCATGGCGCGGCAGGCAGAGGTGGTAGAGTTCCACCGGCGCGGGCGGAGCGGTCTCGAAAATGTTCATGCCGTCGCGGAAGTCGGCGGCCGGGGTCAAAAGCGGCCCGGTGCCGGCCCGGGCGCGCAGATGCGGCGGCGTGCGCAGCAGCCGCGCGGCCGGCCCGGCCACCATGGAGGCAGAGGGCCGGGTCAGGCCCAGGCTGTCGGCCATGAAGCTGGTGAGGCCGGCGCCGCAGCCGCGGCCGTCCTCACGGCCGGGGACCAGCGTGGTGCGGCCGATCCAGATGAGCGTCTGGCTGCCGCCGCCTGCGGTTGCGATTTCATCCCCCGGCAGCAGGTCTTCCACCGCGACGGGCCCGTGCGCGGTCTCGACCAGTGAGCCGCGGCTGAAGGCGCAGAAGGCATTCTCGAAAAGCGGCAGGGCGGGACCGGTGTGGCGGGTTTCCACGATGCTGCCGTTGTCCAGCAGGCTGGTCACGTCATAGCGGCGCAGCTGCGGCTTGGCGGCCGGGCGCGGCTGGGGCTGACCCTGAACGAGAGATACGGCCTCAACGGCGCCGGCTGCCGCACGCGGCAGGATGTGGGGGATCGTCATGAGTACAAAACCTTTCTTATCAAACTGCCCGTTTGCATCGGCCCCCACCGGCAATACAGACGCGCTTGAGCACTGGGATGCGTCCAACCTGGCGGGTTTTGGTTCAAATTGTCAAAAAATCTGAAGCGAACTGGTTAATGCGCGGCCAGTGAAACAAGCCCCCGCGCGGCCCGGTCCGGACTGCGGGAGATGCGGCGCTGGAAGACACGGTTAGCGGGAAATTCCTAACGAACGGTCAAGATGCGGAGGCCCCGGCTGCCGGCCCGCCGGTCCGCTTCAGCCACTGTTCGATGCGCCTTTGTTGCGTGCTTCGCGGAGGCGGCGGGCCCAAGGCGGGGCGGGCTGCGGAGACTGCGCTGCACGCACACTGAAGGAAAGGAAGCGTGACTTCATGGTCGTTCTCCTGTGCAAACTGCCCGGATGCGTCCGGCGGGGTCATCGTTGCCGTCAGGGTATCGGTAAGCTTTGCGGTGCCAATATGGCCCCCGCGTGGCAATCCGCCGGGTGGCGGCCCTTCATGTACCCGCGCCGGGCCGGGTCCGCTGGTCCTTGTCTGAAAGGCGATTGCGGAGCCGCCTGCCGGGGAAATGCGGGAGGTCCGGCACAAAGCTGTCGCAATCGGCAGCGCGGCGGCGGTTCGGGTGTTAACCCTGATTCACAGCCGGATACAGGAGATCAGCCGGCCGTAGTCGGCTTCCTTCGCATGGGTGGCGCGGCGGTAGGAGAAGAACTTTGCCGGGTCGGAGTAGGTGCAGTGCCGGGTCCACTCGGCGGCCTCAACACCCGCTTCGCGCAGCTTGAACAGCCCCAGACCGGGCAAGTCGAAGAGGTAACGGTCGCCTTCGCCATTGGCAAAAAAACGCGCATAGAAGGGGTTCTCAACGATAAAATCATCGAAAAATCCGGGGCCGACTTCGTACGCGCGCTGCGAAATTGTCGGACCGATCACCGCAACCGTGCGGCTGCGCGCGGCGCCCAGGCCCTCCATCGCATCCAGCGTTGCCTCCAGCACCCCGTCCAGCGTGCCGCGCCAGCCCGCGTGGGCGGCGCCGATCACGCCCGCCTCGGGGTCGCTGAACAGCACCGGCTGGCAGTCGGCGGTGAGGATCGACAGCACCAGCCCCGGCACATTGGTGACCATCGCGTCGGCCTCCGCCCGCGGAGCATCGGCGCGGGTTACCACTTCGACCTTGGCGCTGTGGATCTGATGCACGCCCGCCAGGTTTGCTGGTGCCACATCCATCGCGGCCGCCACCCGGGCACGGTTCAAATGCACCGCCTCGCGCTGATCGGAGGAGCCAAGCCCGCAGTTCAGCCCCTTAAACACCCCCGACGACGCCCCCCCCTTGCGGGTGAAGAACCCGTGCCGGACCGGGGCGAGAAGGTCAGAGGTGAGTATCTCCAGCGTCATGCGAGCAATCCTGGTGGCGGTGTGGCGGCGGCGGGAAACAGGGCAAGAGTTTTGAACAGGTTTCCCATTTCCTCCGGGTGCGTCAACCGCCGATGTGCGGCAACCAGGTTCTCCAGCGCTTCGCCTTCCAGTGGTGCTGCCAATGCGCGGGCGCGGTCCGTGATGCCGAGCCGCTCCAGGAATACCCCCTGCGGTGTCAGGCGCGAAACCGCGCAACCTTCGGATTTTGCTGCCAGGGTGAGCGCCTCGAAGTCCACGTGCACGGTCAGGTCGGCGCTGCCGGGAGCGGCGAGGGGATCGCAGCTTTGATGCCCGCTGAGTGCCTGCAGCGTGTCCCCGAGCGAGCGCCAGTCGCCATAATCCACGATCAGCGCGGCGCCACCGTGCTTTGCGATTCGCGCGGCGATTGCCGCGGTGATCGGCGCCGCCGCCTCGCAGAACTCGACCAGATCGCCCTCGCGGGTGTCCTGAAGGCGGTGCGCCAGCGCAGGCTGCGGCGCTGCCGCGCCCAAGCCGAAGGCCAGCGCATCCTCGCGCAGGCCAATGCGCCGCTCGCTCCAGCCCGCGCCGCTGCGGATGAACTGGCGCACCGGCAGCGCGTCGAAAAACTCGTTGGCGATCAGGAACAGCGGCTGCTGCGGCAGCGCCTCCGCCGTATCGCACCACTGCGGCTGATAGCCCGAAAGCGTCTCTGCTTGCCGTTTGCGCAGAGCGGGAGAGGCCTCGACCAGGCGGATCTGCATGGCGGCCTGGAAGCCCGGCACGCCGCGGGTGGCGCGCAAGAGGTCCGCCATCAGCGTGCCGCGGCCGGGGCCCAGCTCGGCCAGGGTGAAGGGCGCGGGCGCGCCCTGATCCAGCCAGGCCTGCGCCAGCGACAGACCCAGAAGCTCGCCGAACATCTGGCTGATCTCCGGCGCGGTTGTGAAATCGCCCGCCGCGCCAAAGGGATCGCGGGTGCTGTAATACCCCTCCTGCGGGTCGAGCAGGCAGGCGGCCATGTAGTCGGCGACCGAAATCGGGCCTTCGGCCCGGATGCGGGCCTTCAGGCGGTCGGCAAGCCTCATGCCGCGCTCCGCGCGCGCTTCAGTGCCCGCAGCAGGAAGACCAGTCCCAGCGCAATCATCGGCAGCGACAGGATTTGCCCCATGGTGAGCCCGTAGCCGCTGATATGCCACGCGAGCCCCAGCGGGTTGCCGGGGGTGACGAATTGCGCATCGGGCTGGCGCACTAACTCCACCAGGAAGCGCGCCAGGCCATAGCCCGCAAGGAACGTCCCCAGGATCAACCCCGGCCGGTGGAACGCGCCGCGCCGCCAGGCCATCCACAAAAGCAGAACGCCCAGGATCAGCCCCTCCATCGCCGCCTCATACAGCTGCGAGGGGTGGCGCGCGCAGAGCTCCCCGAGCGCCTGGCCGCAGTCCTGCGCAGCGCGGCCCGGGAAGGCGACGCCCCAGGGAAGGTCGGTCGGGCGGCCCCAAAGCTCGGCATTGACGAAATTGGCAATCCGCCCGAGCAGCAGCCCCGGCGGCACAGTGTGGGCGATCAGGTCGGCGATCTGCAGCTTGGGGATTTTGTGGCGCTGCGCATAAATCAGCACCGCCAGCACCACCCCCAGAAGCCCGCCATGAAAGGCCATGCCGCCCTGCCAGATCCGCAGGATCTCGCCCGGGTTCGCGAAGTAGTAGGCCGGCTGGTAGAACAGCACAAAGCCGAGCCGCCCGCCAAAGATCACGCCGAGGATGATCCAGGTCAGCAGATCCTCCATCTGCTGCGGCTGCATCGGCGGCGTCTGCGCGGGCCAGAGCGCGGGGCGGCGAAGCGCCGCGACGGCGAGCCGCCAGGCAATCACAATACCCGCAATATAGGCCAGCGCATACCAGCGCAGAGCGAACTCCATGCCGCCGATGGCGATAGAAAAGATCTCGGGCGAAAGGTCGGGGAAGGGGATCATGGCCTGCATGGAGTCTCAATGCCTCTGCATCTTGGGGGAAGTCAACGGCTTGCCGCGACGGCTTTGCTTGCCCATATAGGAAGCAGCCCTGAGACGGAGTAGACAATGCAGAGCCGCAACAAGATCCTGGACGACATCTCCCAGCTGATGACCAACGCAATGGGCGTGGCCCAGGGCGCGCGGGAGGAAGCGGAAACCGCGATGAAGAGCATGATCGACCGCTGGCTGGCCGACCGCGATTTCGTCACCCGCGAGGAATTCGACGCGGTGCGCGCGATGGCGCAGAAGGCGCGCGAGGAAAACGCGGCGCTGAAGGCGCGCCTGGACGCGCTGGAGGCCGCGGGCGGTGCGGCCGCAGGCGGCAGCGCGCAGCAGGCGGACGGCTGAGCGAAAAGGCCGCACACAAGTGCACGGCGCGCCGCGGCTCCGGTCCGGCGCGTTTTTTGCATTTGGCCCCTCCTAACGCTGCCTGGATTTCGAGCGGGTTCTGGTCGCTTTCCGCCCGCCGGGTCGGAAACCGCACAGCTTGATGCGCCGATTCCGCTAGAAGCCTCCTCTGGTTTAGAAGAAGGTCACAGCCATGGTTGCGGTTTTTTCGGTGCCGAATGCGTTCACGATGCGGGAATGCGCGGAAATTATTACCCTTGCCAAAGCCGCCCCCGCCAGCGAGGCGCTGCTGGTCGGCCGCAACCGCGACCACAACCTGCGCCGCGGCGGGCTGGTCTGGCTGGACGACGTGGCCGGAACGGGCTGGGTCATGCAGCGGCTGATCTCGCTGGTGCGCCGGGCCAATCGCGAGGCTTTCGATTTCGACCTGCGCGAATTTGCCGAAAGCCCGCAGGTCGCCAGCTACAGGGCCAGCGACGGCGGCCTTTTTGCCTGGCATTCCGATATCGGCGACGGGCCGGTCGCGGGCAAGCGCAAGCTCACGCTTGTTGTGCAGCTCAGCAAGCCTGGCGCCTATGATGGCGGCGATCTCGAGGTCATGCCGGGCGCCCAAGTGGTCCCGGCTAGCCGCAGCCAGGGCAGCGCCACGGTGTTCCCAAGCTTCCTGCTGCACCAAGTAACGCCGGTCACCCGCGGTGAGCGCAAGTCGCTGACGGTCTGGGCACACGGCCCCGCCTTCCGCTGACCTCTGCCCTTCGCTGAACAGGGCTGCAGTGCGCCAGTCCCGCCGGGGCTGGCGCACTGCAGAATTTTCAATATCATACATTGTTGCGGCGCAGCAAAAGCCGAGGGCGGCGCGTTTGGCCCGGCAGGCTCCTTAAGCCGGCATTTTGGGGTCTGTGGATAGTTCATCCACAAGTTATTGCAGATATCCCCAAATAAAGGGTTGCTACGCTGCTAATTCGCCTCCACCATATCTGGTAGGGAGCGGGGCTCTCTCCCCGTCCCTTGGTATAGAAAACCAGCCGCTTGCGGTGCATCGCACCCTGTTGACTGGATAATACAAAGAGGTGGCACCATGGCACTTTCCGAGCATCACCTGGACGACGAGATTCATCCGATCGACATTGCCGAGCATCTGGCTGCGCATCACGACTGGGATTTCGACAGGGTCGGCGACGATCAGATCGCGATGTCGGTGGAGGGGCAATGGCGCACCTATTCGCTGACGCTCGCCTGGTCCGGCCACGAGGAATGCCTGCGGCTGGTCTGCAGCTTCGAGATGGAGCCGCCGGAGGCCAAGCTGCCGCAGCTCTACGAGCTATTGAACGCGATGAACGACCAGTGCTGGGACGGCGCCTTCACCTATTGGCCGGACCACAAGCTGATGCTGTTCCGCTACGGGCTGATGCTGACCGGCGGGCAGGTGCCCTCGCCGCAGCAGATCGACGCGATGATCAACGCCGCGGTGGCGCAGTCGGAACGTTACTACCCGGCGATCCAGCTCGCGGTCTGGGGCGAACGCCCGGCGGCGGAGGCGATGCAGGTCGCCATTGCGGAGGCCTACGGGCGCGCGTAAACCTTTGCCCTGAACCGGAGGACCTATAGGGGAGGGGCAAGATGGACATGCAGGATATCGCTGCGCGCGGCCTGGTGCTGCTGGGCTGCGGCAAGATGGGATCGGCGATGCTGGCCGGCTGGCTGGAAGGCGGTCTGCCTGCGGCTTCGGTCTGGGTGATCGACCCGCGCCCGTCGGAGTGGCTGCGGGAGATCGGCGTCAACATCAACGCCGATCTCCCCTCCGATCCGGGCATCGTGCTGATCGCGGTGAAGCCGCAGATGATGGGCGTGGCCTTGCCCAGTCTGCAGGCCTTCGGCAATGGCAGCACGCTGTTCATCTCGGTGGCGGCGGGCACCTCGATCGCCACTTACGAGGACATGCTGGGCAGCCAGACGCCGATCGTGCGGGCCATGCCCAACACCCCCGCAGCCGTTGGCCGCGGCATCACCGCGCTGATCGGCAACGGCCACACCGGCCAGGAGGACCTCGCCCGTGCGGAGGCGCTCCTGTCTGCGGTGGGCCAGACCGTGAGGCTCGAAAACGAAGGCCAGATGGACGCGGTGACGGGGGTCAGCGGCTCGGGGCCCGCTTATGTTTTTCACCTGATCGAAACGCTCGCTGCCGCGGGCGAGGCGCAGGGGCTGCCTGCGGAGCTTGCTATGCAGCTGGCCAAGGCCACCGTCGCGGGTGCCGGTGCGCTGGCGGAGGCGGCCCAAGAGAGCCCCAGCCAGCTTCGCGTCAACGTGACCAGCCCCAATGGCACCACCCAGGCGGCGCTTGAGGTGCTGATGGACGCAGAAAACGGCTTCCCGGCGCTCCTGAAGCGTGCGGTGACGGCGGCAACAGAACGCTCTAAGGAACTGTCCCGTGGCTGAAATTTCTTTTGATGACTTCATGAAGGTCGACATCCGCGCGGGCGAAGTGGTGCGCGCCGAACCCTACCCGGAGGCGCGCAAGCCTGCGATCAAGCTCTGGGTCGATTTCGGCCCGGAGATCGGCGTGAAGAAGAGCTCGGCGCAGATTACGGCGCATTACACGCCGGAAACGCTGGTGGGCAAGCACGTGCTGGCGGTCGTAAACTTCCCCCCCCGGCAGATCGGCAGGTTCATGTCCGAGGTCCTGGTGCTGGGTCTGCCGGACGAAACTGGAGAGATTGTGCTGGCGGGCCCGGACGGGAAGGTGCCGCTGGGCGGGAGGATGCACTGAGATGAAGGTCCTGATCACACGTCCGATGACCGCGGCGGTGGAGGCACGGGCGCGCGCCGCCTTTGCGGAGCTGGAGATCCGGGAGAGCACCGCGGTGCTGAGCGAAGCCGAGATGCAGCGCGCGCTTACGGAGTTCGACGTGGTTGTGCCGACACTGGGCGATGCGTTTTCGGCAGAGGTCTTTGCCAGGGCCGGCAGCCCCCGCTGCAAGCTCTTGGCCAACTTTGGCGTCGGCTACAACCATATCGACGTGGCAGCCGCGCGCGCCGCGGGGGTTGAGGTGACCAACACGCCCGGCGCGGTGACCGATGCCACCGCCGATATCGCGCTGACGCTGATCCTGATGTCGGCGCGCCGCGCGGGCGAAGGCGAGCGGCTGGTGCGCGCCGGCCAGTGGCAGGGCTGGCATCCGACCCAGATGCTGGGGCATCATGTCACCGGCAAGCGCGTTGGCATCGCCGGTATGGGCCGGATCGGCCAGGCCATCGCGCGGCGCTGCCACTTCGGC
Organism: Cribrihabitans pelagius; assembly: GCF_048820915.1. Taxonomy (NCBI): domain Bacteria; kingdom Pseudomonadati; phylum Pseudomonadota; class Alphaproteobacteria; order Rhodobacterales; family Paracoccaceae; genus Cribrihabitans; species Cribrihabitans pelagius. The sequence goes on from NZ_JBMERR010000008.1 coordinate 128,122, forward strand.
TTTGGCATGGAGGTGTCCTACGTGGCGCGCTCCACGAAAGCGCTGGATTTTCCGGCCACCCGCGCGGACAGCCTCTTGGCGCTGGCGGCAGACGCGGATTACCTTGTCGCGGCGGTGCCGGGCGGTTCTGAAACTCGCCACATGATCGACACCGATGTGCTGGCGGCGATGCCCGCCCACGCGCATCTCATCAACATCGCGCGCGGCGAAGTGGTGCAGGAAGCGGCGCTCATCGAGGCTTTGCAGGCAGGCCGGATCGGCGGCGCGGGGCTGGATGTCTACGAGTTCGAGCCGAAGGTGCCGCAGGCGCTGATCGATCTGGATAATGTGACCCTGCTGCCGCATCTGGGCACAGCGACCGAAGAAGTGCGCAGCAACATGGGGCACATGGCGCTCGACAATGCGGCGGCCTTTATTGCGGGTGCGCCGGTGCCGAATCCGGTCTGAGACTTAGCGGGCATGGGCGAGGGGCAGCTCAAATCCGCAGTGCCGCTTACCCGCTGGCGCCGCCCTCGGGCAGGTCGCCAACCGCCTGGCGCCAATGGCGGCGGCAGAGCGACACATAGGTCTCGTTGCCGCCGATCTGCACCTGGTCGCCCTCGGTCAGCACCCGGCCCTCGCCGTCCTGGCGCACCACCATCGTGGCTTTCTTGCCGCAGTGGCAGATGGTGCGCACCTCGCGCATCTCGTCGGCCAGCGCCAGCAGCGTCGCCGAGCCGGGAAACAGCTTGCCCTGGAAATCCACCCTGAGCCCGAAGGCCAGCACCGGCACCCGCAGGTCATCCACCACGCGCGCCAGCTGCCAGACCTGCTCCGGCGTCAGGAACTGCGCCTCGTCGACGAAGATTGCCGCCACTGCCCCGCGCGCCAGCCGCGCTTGGATGCGGGCAAAGAGATCGTCGCCCTCGGCAAAGGTATCGGCGCGCTCACCGATGCCGATGCGCGACGCAATCCGGCCCGGCCCGGCGCGGTTGTCGAGCTGGGCGGTCAGCAGGTAGGTCTCCATGTCATTTTCGCGGTAGTTGTGCGAGGCTTGCAGCAGCACCGTCGACTTGCCCGCGTTCATGGTGGAGTAGTGGAAATAGAGTTTCGCCATGGCCGCGGGTTTAGCCGCTGGGGGCGGCAAGGGAAACCTCAAACCGGGCCGGCACCGGCCGCTGTTGCAGGGGCGTTGCAGAAGGCCCGCCGGGGCAGCAACGGCAGGGGCGAAATACCCCGCGTGCGGCCGCTGACATCCCCCGGCGAGCGCAGTTTCCGGGCAGATCAATTGCCCCCTCCGCGCAACGTCACTCACTCGTTGCGGCAGGCACCACATAATTAGTGCGGAAGGTATCACGGCACTCGCTAGGTCCCCGGAACCCTTAGGGATGGATAAGGTTTCGCAATTCCCTTACAACTTTGGCATGGGAATTATTAAGCTCCGTTCCCCATAGCGGGCGGGGCACGCATACCAAGCAGGAATTCAATGGCAGACATTGGCACTTATCTGAAACAACATACAGAGGCGCTGGTGAAGGACGTGGGCATCGAAGCCGCCTGTCAGATCACCGGCAAATCCAAGGCAACGCTGGGGCGCTATTATTCCGAAAACGACGAACACGCCGACCGCTTCATCCCCGTGGATGCGGTGGCCCGGCTGGAGGGCGCGGCCTCCTATCCGCATGTGACCTCGGCGCTGGCCGAGCTGAAGAACATCACGCTGTCCTACAACGGCAACGGCACCGCGTCAGAGGCCGGGCGCAGCGGCGGGGTTAATGCCGACGTGATCGCGCTGAGCCAGCGCTTTGCCCAACTGATGAGCGAATACCAGGCGGCGATTGCGGACGGCATCATCACCGTGAACGAGGCCAAACGGCTATTGCGGGAAACCGTGCTTCTGCAGCAGGTCCTGCTGGACATGAAGCTGCACCTGGAAGAGGAAAGCGCCTGACCGGCCTGGACCGCAATGCGGGCCCGCCTCTACGGCAAAGCAGCGGAAACGCCTCAATGAGAGGTTGAGTTTTTCGCCTCTCACGATGCGGCGCGGTTGCCCCTGGCACCGCGCTTTTCGTTTTTTTGGCCCCGGCGCATATATTTACGTGAGGTTCCACTGCTGGACGGCGGCAAATGTAATCTTTGTCACAGGGAATTCAGGCGAACCGGTGTATAGGCACCGCCCTGGGTCCCCTTGCCCAGCAGGCATCGCGGCACCAGGCGGCCAATTTCCGGCCGGCACCGTCGGAGAAGGAGAGAGAGAATGCGATTGATACCACTCCTGACCGCTTTTGCGGCGCTGTTACAGCTGGGCCAGGGCGCGGCGCAGGCGCAGGATGCGCCAAAGCCGGTGAAGCTGATCCAGACCGCTTCCGGCGCGGCGCAGATGGAGCGGCAGTTCTTCGGCCAGGTGGCTGCCAAGCAGACGGTGGACCTCGCATTTCAGGTGGGCGGGCAGATCCTCAAATTCCCGGTGACCGAGGGCAGCATTGTGCCCAAGGGCGCACTGATCGCGGAACTGGACCTTGAGCCTTTCGAGCTGAAGCTGGAACAGGCGCAGCTGCAGAAGGCCCAGGCCGACCGCACCGTGGCGCGGCTGGAGAAGCTGACCGGCACCGTGAGCCAGGTCTCCATTGACGATGCCGAAACCGAGGCCGGACTCGCCCGCGTTGCGCTGCGGGATGCGGAATACGCGCTGGAGCACGCCACGCTGAATGCGCCGTTTGATGCGCTGGTCTCCAGCCGCGAGGCCGAGCAGTTCGCCACCGTCAGCGCCGGCACCCCGATCGTGCGGCTGCATGATCTGTCGGAACTGCATATCGAGGTGGATGTGCCGGAAATCCTGTTCCAGCGCGCCGACGAAAGCGATGTGGCGCGGATTTTTGCGACCTTCCCCGGCCAGCCCGGCGAATACCCGCTGGAGATCCTGGAATTCGATGCCGAGGCGAGCAGCGTCGGCCAGACCTACCGGGTCACCTTCCGGCTCGACCCGCCCGAGGAACGGCAGATTCTGCCCGGCGCCTCCGCCACCGTCACAGTGACGGTGGACACAGGCATTCAGGCAATCCGCCTGCCCGCTACGGCGCTGGTGATCTCACCCGAAGGCAACACCGGCGTGATGGTCTTCAATGCCGCAGACGAAGAAGCCGGCGCCGGTACCGGCACTGTGGCCTGGCAGCCCGTCGAAGTGGAGGCCACCCAGTATGGCGATTTCCGCGTGGCCGAGGGGCTCAGCGGCGGCGAGGAAGTCGTGCTGACCGGCGGCAGTGCGCTGAAGGACGGCCAGGCGGTTACCCGCTTCCGCGGCTTCGGCAACTGAGGCACGGATCATGGACATTGCACGCGCCTCCATCAACCGGCCGCTCTATACCTGGCTCATCATCCTCGCCGCGCTGTTTGGCGGCATCTGGGGGTTTCTGAACCTCGGCCGGCTGGAAGACCCGGCCTTCACCATCAAACAGGCGGTGATCGCCACGCAATACCCCGGTGCCAGTGCGGAACAGGTGGCGCTTGAGGTTTCCGAACCGCTGGAATCGGCGATCCAGAAGATGGGCGAGGTGAAGCTCATCACCTCGATCAACCAGCCTGGCCGCTCGCTGATCGAAGTCGAGATGAAGGACATCTACGATGGCGGGGAGCTGCCGGAAATCTGGACCAAGCTGCGCGCCAAGGTGCGCGACGCCGCCCGCAACCTGCCCGATGGTGTCAGCGAGCCTTTCGTGAACGATGGCTTCGGCGATGTCTTCGGCCTGTTCTACGCGGTCACCGCCGAGGGCTACAGCGACGCCGAAAAGCACGAGCTTGCCACCTTCCTGCGCCGCGAGGTGCTGGCCGTGGACGGTGTTGCCGACGTTGAGGTCGCGGGCCTGCCGCAGGAGGCGGTCTTTGTAGAGCCGGACCTGCCGATCCTGGTGAACCAGAACATTCCCGTGACCTCGGTGGGCACTGCGCTGGCCACTGCGAACTCGGTCCGGCCGGCGGGCTCGCTGGAGGCGGGAACGTCGGACACCCGCATCAACGCGCCCGAAGGCTCGGACTCGGTGTCCGAAATTGCGGGCCTCTCGATCGGCTCGCAGGGCGAGGTTGTCAACGTGATCGACATGGCCAGCGTTCACCGCGGCCGCATCGACGACCCCGACCTGATCATCCGCTACGACGGCACCGAGGCCTTCACCCTCGGCATTGCGGGTCTGGCGACCGAAAACATCGTTGAGGTCGGCAAACGCGTTGATGCCAAGCTGGCGGAGCTGGACAGTCAGATCCCCTATGGCGTCGAGCTGAAGCCGGTCTACCAGCAGCATGTGGTGGTGGAGCAAGCCTCCAACGACTTCCTGGTGAACCTCGCCATGTCCGTCACCATCGTGGTGGTGGTGCTGGCGGTCTTCATGGGCTGGCGCGCCGCTATCGTGGTCGGCTCCACGCTGCTCCTGACCGTGGTAGGCACGCTGATGTTCATGAACTTCTTCTCGATCGAGATGGAGCGGATCTCGCTCGGTGCGCTGATCATCGCGATGGGGATGCTGGTCGACAATGCCATCGTGGTCGCCGAAGGCATGCAGATCTCCATGTTGCGCGGCAAGGCATCGCGCGAGGCGGCGCATGATGCGGCCTCCAAGACCCAGATCCCGCTTCTGGGCGCGACGGTGATTGGCATCATGGCCTTTGCGGGCATCGGCCTCAGCCCGGATTCCGCGGGCGAGTTCCTGTTCTCGCTGTTTGCGGTGATCGCGATCTCGCTGCTGCTGAGCTGGCTGCTGGCGCTGACGGTGACGCCGCTTCTGGGCCATTACTTCTTCAAGCAGGGAAAGGAGGGCGGCCAGGACGCCTACGGCGGCATCCTGTTCCGCATTTACGGCAAGCTGCTGCGGCTGTCGCTGAAGCTGCGCTGGCTGGTCGTGGCCGGGCTCATCGGTGTCACCGTCCTGTGCTTTGCCGGCTTCGGCATGGTCAAGCAGCAGTTCTTCCCGAACTCCAACACACCTTTGTTCTTTGTGCATTACAAGCTGCCGCAGGGCACTTCGATCCAGACCACCTCGGAACATCTGAAGGTGTTCGAGGAATGGCTGGCCGAGCGGGAGGATGTGGTCTCGGTGGCTTCCTTTGTGGGGCAGGGGGCGACGCGCTTCATGCTGACCTACTCGGCGGAGAAGGCAAACCCCAGCTACGGCCACATGATCATCCGCACCCCGGGACTGGAGGCGATCCCGCAGCTGCAGTCCGAGTTGGAAGCCTTCGGCCAGGCCCGCTTCCCCGAAGGCGAGTTCCGCACCAAGCGGCTGGTCTTCGGCCCCGGCGGCGGCGATCCGATCCAGGTGCGCTTTTCCGGCCCCGACCCTGCGGTGCTGCGCCAGCTGGGCGCGGAGGCGATGACCCGGCTGGAGGCGGCCTCCGACGATATCCTGAGCGTGCGGCACGACTGGCGCGAGCAGGAGCTGGTGCTGAAGCCGGTTTACGCCACCGACCGCGCCCAGACCGCGGGCGTCACCCGGGAAAACATCGCGGATACGCTCCAGTTTTCCACCGACGGCGTGCGCGCCGGGGTGTTCCGCGAGCGCGACCGGCTGATTCCGATCATCGTGCGCCGCCCGCGCGATGGCCGCTACAACATCATGGACCAGGTGGTCTATGCCAGCTCTTCGGGTCAGTTTGTTCCGCTGGAGCAGATGATCGATGGCGTCGATGTGGCGGTGGAGAACACGCTGGTGCACCGCCGCGACCGGGTGCCAACGCTGACCGTGGGCGCCGACATTCCGCCCCACCTGACCGCGGCCACTGTCTTTGCCCAGGTGCGCGGCAGCATCGAGGAGATGCATATCCCGCCCGGCTACCGGATGGAATGGGGCGGCGAGCACGAGGATTCGGCGGATGCCAACGCCAGCCTCGGCAAGCAGCTGCCGGTGACGCTCTTGATTATGGTGCTGATCTCGGTGCTGCTGTTCAACGCGATCCGCCAGCCGGTGATCATCTGGCTCCTGGTGCCAATGTCGGTCAACGGCGTGGTGATCGGGCTTTTGGGCACCGGCCTGCCGTTCACCTTCACCGCGCTCCTGGGGCTGCTGAGCCTCTCGGGCATGCTGATCAAGAACGGCATCGTGCTGGTCGAGGAGATCGACCTGGTGCGTGCCACTGGCGTGCCGCTGCGCGAGGCCATCGTGGAAGCATCGGTGTCGCGTCTGCGGCCGGTGATGCTGGCGGCAGTGACCACGATCCTCGGCATGGCGCCCCTGCTCACCGATGCCTTCTTCGTGTCGATGGCGGTGACGATCATGGGCGGGCTGGCTTTTGCCACCGTGCTGACGCTGGTGGCGGCGCCGGTGTTCTACCTGATCTTCTTCGGCCGCGACGAAAAACGGGAGAAGGTGCAGGCGGAGCTCGCCACGGCCTGAAAGTGATTGGCAGGCCTCCTGCTGCGGGAGGCCTGCCGGCGGCTTGCCGGACTACTGAATAGCCAGCCAGCCGAAGGAGAGCGGAGCTGCGCATTGCCGCCGCTTGGGCGCGCGCCGGCGATGCGCGGCGGTCTTCGGCCTTGTCCCGCGCTGGCGGCATCCGGGGCTGTTTCCCGCTGCGCGCAGGCGACCCGCCTCAGATAAACGGTATCAGCGGCACGCCGCAGGCGGAGAGGGCCAGAAGTCCGAGAAAGGGAAGGATCAGGCGCATCGGGCGCTCCATTTTGCTGCACGTTCCGCGTAATTGTGCCGCGGCGAAGCAGGGCGTGCAATCGCCGGGTCCTGAAAGTTTAGGCAGAATTCTCCGGGCTGTTATCCCCGTTGTTCTGCCCCCCTTCCGGCCGGGTTCGGCGCGGGCCTGCCTCTCCGGCTGCCAAGGCCGTTTTGCCCCGCCAGGGCAAATCCGCCAGCTGCAGCCAGCATCACCGCCAGCGCCAAGGCCACCAGCGCGAGATAGGCCAGCAATATCGTTTCTGCGGGCACGGTGTGGTTGAGCTGCCAGAACACTCCAAGCGCTGCGGGCATGTACCACGACACCACCGAGACCGCGCCGGATGCAAGGAAGCAGCCGCGCTGCCAGGGCGCGGTGCCCTCAAACAGGGAACGGCCGGTTTGCCGCTGCAGGAAGGGCAGGATCATCAGGTGAATGATGCCGCCGTTGAGGGTGAGCACGGCGACGATCAGAAGCTTCGCATGCACCTTGGGGTTGGCAAGCTTTTCGGGCTCGGTCAGCGCATAGAGGAAAAGGAACCCTGCGCCGGTCAGCCAAAGCAGTTTCAGCCCCGCGCCGATGACCTTGGAAGCAAAGACGGCAAAGGCCGCGGTGTCGGGCGAAACATGCCGCAGGATGGCAAAGCGCAGCAGCATCAGGTCCAGAAGCGTCGCCCCGCCCAGCCCGGCCGCCAGCCCCACAAAGTGGAGGAAGCGCAGGACGCTGCGCGTGCTGGCGGCTGGGTCGCTTTGAATGAGGTCGGAGAGAACAGTTGGATACATGGATGGCCTTTGGGGATTCTCTGCGGCAACGGCGCCGGTGGTGCGCAATAGTGATAATGAGAATCATTATCAATTTGCAAGCGAAATTGCCTCTGCCGGAGGCTGCCAATGCAAAAAGCCCCGGGACACGCGCCCGGGGCTTTGACTGCCGTCACTCTTTCCACCTGCGGGGCAGGGGATTCAACCTTGCAGCGATTTCACCTCGATTTCACCCTCGGCCTGCGCCTTGATCGCGCGGGCGGCGGCATTGGCGCCGGCGGCCGTGGTGAAATAGGGGATCTTGTCATACAGCGCGACCGAACGCATTTCTTTGCTGTCCTCGACCGCCTGCGCGCCTTCGGTGGTGTTCATCAGGAGCTGAACGGTGCCGTCTTTCAGCATGTCCACCACATGCGGCCGGCCTTCGTAGACCTTGTTGACCAGCTCGCACGGCACGCCCTGGCCTTCGAGCCACGCCTGGGTGCCGCGGGTGGCGACCAGGGTGAAGCCCTGCCCGACCAGGATCTGTGCGGCCTCCAGCATCAGCCGGCCTTTGTCGGCATCCTTGATCGAGATGAAGGCGCGGCCTTCGGAGGGCAGCACCATGCCCGCCCCCATCTGCGCCTTCAAAAAGGCGCGGGCAAAGGAGCGGTCCCAGCCCATGACCTCGCCGGTGGAGCGCATTTCGGGTCCGAGGATGGTGTCGACACCCGGGAAGCGGGCAAAGGGCAGCACCGCCTCCTTGACCGAGAACCAGGGCATGTCGGGGTCGGCCAGTGTCATCGGATCGGCGATCGGGGTGTTGACGTCATAACCTGCATCGGGCCCGTAGGGCGGACGTTGCGGAAAGTTCGACAGCGGCTCGCCCGCCATCACCCGCGCGGCGATGGAGGCGATGGCGCTGTCGGTGGCCTTGGCGACAAACGGCACGGTGCGCGAGGCGCGCGGGTTGACCTCGATCAGGAAGATCTCTTCCTTGCCCTCGTCGTTTGCCTTGATCGCGAACTGCACGTTCATCAGGCCCACTACGTTCAGCGCCTTGGCGAGCGCGCGGGTCTGCTCCTTGATTTCCGCGATGATGGCGGCATCCAGCGAGTAGGGCGGCAGCGAGCAGGCGCTGTCGCCCGAATGCACGCCGGCTTCTTCGATGTGCTGCATGATGCCCGCCACATGCACATCGGTGCCGTCGCAGATCGCGTCCACATCCAGTTCCACCGCACCGGAGAGGTAGCTGTCGAGAAGCACCGGGCTATCGCCGGAGACCACCACAGCTTCGCTGATGTAGCGTTTCAGGTGATCCATGTCGCGCACGATCTCCATCGCGCGGCCGCCCAGCACGTAGGACGGGCGGATCACCAGCGGGAAGCCGATGTCTTCTGCAATTTCAAGCGCCTGCGCGTCGGTGGAGGCAATGCCGTTCTTCGGCTGCTTCAGCCCCAGCTTGTTGACCAGGTCCTGGAACCGCTCGCGGTCCTCGGCCAGGTCGATGGCGTCGGGAGAGGTGCCGAGGATCGGGATGCCTTCGTCCTGCAATGCATCGGCCAGCTTCAGCGGGGTCTGGCCGCCGAACTGCACGATGACGCCATGCAGGGTGCCGTTCTGCTGCTCTGCCCGCAGGATCTCCATCACGTGCTCGAAGGTGAGCGGTTCGAAATACAGCCGGTCGGAGGTGTCATAATCGGTCGACACCGTCTCCGGGTTGCAGTTGATCATGATGGTCTCAAAGCCCGCATCGGTCAGCGCGAAACAGGCGTGGCAGCAGCAGTAGTCGAACTCGATGCCCTGGCCGATCCGGTTCGGCCCGCCGCCGAGGATCACGACCTTCTTGCGGTCCGAGGGACGCGATTCGCATTCCACTTCGCCAAAGGCCGGGGCCTCGTAGGTCGAGTACATGTAGGGGGTCTGCGCCTCGAACTCGGCAGCACAGGTGTCGATGCGCTTGAACACCGCGTTGACGCCGAGGTTCTGGCGGGCGCGGCGCACGTTGTCCTCGTCGCGCCCCGTGAGCTTGCCGAGGCGGGCATCGGTGAAGCCCAGCATCTTGAGCGCGCGCAGACCGTCCTCGCGCAGCGGCAGGCCGGTCCTGCGCAGTTCGGCCTCGGCCTCGACGATCTCGCGGATGCGGGCCAGGAACCAGGGATCGAACTTGGTGACGGCGTGAATCTCATCGTCGCTCAGCCCGTGCCGCATGGCCTGGGCAATGGTGCGCATCCGGTCCGGGGTCTGCTGGCTGATCGCCTTGATCACGGCGGCCTTGTCTTCCGCGCCAACCGCGTCCCAATGGCCCACGCTCACGCCGGGGATGGTCACCTCGTCAAAGCCGGTGAGGCCGGATTCCATCGACGCCAGCGCCTTTTGCAGCGACTCGTGGATGGTGCGGCCAATCGCCATCGCCTCACCCACCGATTTCATCGCGGTGGTCAGGTAAGGTTCGGCGCCGGGGAACTTTTCGAAGGCGAATTTCGGGATCTTTGTGACGACATAGTCGATCGACGGTTCAAACGACGCGGGCGTCACCTTGGTGATGTCGTTGTCCAGCTCATCGAGCGTGTAGCCCACCGCCAGCTTGGCGGCGATCTTGGCAATCGGGAAACCGGTCGCCTTGGAGGCCAGCGCCGAGGAGCGGCTGACGCGCGGGTTCATCTCGATCACCACCATGCGGCCGTCTGCGGGGTTGACCGCCCACTGCACGTTGGAGCCGCCGGTTTCCACCCCGATCTCGCGCAGCACCGCAATCGAGGCGGTGCGCATCATCTGGTATTCCTTGTCGGTCAGCGTCAGCGCGGGCGCCACGGTGATGGAATCGCCGGTGTGCACACCCATCGGGTCGATGTTCTCGATCGAGCAGACGATGATCGCGTTGTCCGCCTTGTCGCGGACCACCTCCATTTCGTATTCTTTCCAGCCCAGGAGGCTTTCGTCGACCAGGATCTGGTTCACCGGCGAGGCATCCATGCCGGAGCGGCAGAAATGGATGTAGTCCTCGCGGTTGTAGGCCACGCCGCCGCCGGTGCCGCCGAGCGTGAAGGCCGGGCGGATGATCGCGGGCAGGCCGATTTCGTCCAGCTCCGCCAGCGCCATCTGCACGCCCGCTTCCAGATCAGCGCTGCCATTGGCCTTCTTCGGCGCCGTGACGATGGTGGCGCGCGGGTTTTCCAGGCCAAGCCGGTCCATCGCCTCGCGGAACAGTTTGCGGTCCTCGGCCATCTCGATAGCGTCGCGCTTGGCGCCGATCATTTCGACTCCGAATTTCTCCAGCACGCCCATTTCCTCAAGCGCCAGCGAGGTGTTGAGCCCGGTCTGCCCGCCCATGGTCGGCAGCAGCGCGTCGGGGCGCTCCTTTTCAATGATCTTGGCAACCGCCTCGGGGGTGATCGGCTCGATGTAGGTGGCATCAGCGAGGCCCGGATCGGTCATGATGGTGGCCGGGTTGGAGTTCACCAGAATGACCCGGTAACCTTCCTCGCGCAGCGCCTTGCAGGCTTGGGCGCCGGAGTAGTCGAACTCGCAGGCCTGGCCGATCACGATCGGCCCCGCTCCAATGATCATGATCGACTGGATGTCGGTTCTCTTAGGCATGGCCGTTTTCCTTCGGTTTTGCGCGCGCTGCTGACGTGGACAGATGACGTGACTTTCGGGCGCGGGCGGGCGCCCAAATTGTCCTGCTTTATAGGGATGGGCGCGAAAGGTTCAAGGGGGATCGGAAACGGCGCCGGAAATGCCGCTTCGCCCCCTTTTGTTCGCAATGCGAACGGTTATACCTCCATCCTGGATGTTATGGAGGTGGCGGTGCGGATTCGCTTTGACCAGGGGCCGGCAGGGCCGGGCACATGTTTCAGCCAGCCGCTGCGCCTGATCCAGGCAGCAGAGCCGCAGGAGGTGCCGGGTGCGCTGGCCGCGCTGGATAAGGCACGCGCCGAGGGGTACTGGCTGGCGGGCTATGCCACCTACGAGCTGGGCTATGTGCTGGAGCCGAAGCTGGCGGCGCTGATGCCCAAAGAGCGCCGGCTGCCGCTTCTGTGCTTTGGGGTTTATCAGGAGCCGCCAAACAATACGCCGCCAAACAGTACAGAGGGCAGCGTCCGGGCGCTGCCTGGCGTGCCGCCGGGCGAACCAGGGCTAAAAGGCATCACCCCCCGCTGGAGCGAAGACCGCTACGCCGAAGCCTTCGCCGAGGTGAACCGCAACATCGGCAAGGGCGACATCTACCAGGCCAACCTGACGTTCCCGATCGATGCGGAAGCCCATGGCTCTGCCGGCGCGCTCTATGCCGCGCTTCAAGCCAAGCAGGCCGTCGGCCATGGCGCGCTGATCGAGCAGGAAGGCTTGCCGGACATCCTGTCGCGTTCACCGGAATTGTTCTTCCGCACCGATGCTGCAGGCCGCATCGAGACCCGCCCGATGAAAGGCACCCAGCCGCGCAGCGCCGACCCGGCAGAGGACGCCCGCCGCCGCGATTTCCTGCGCCAGGACGAAAAGAACCGCGCCGAGAACCTGATGATCGTCGATCTTCTGCGCAACGACATCTCGCGGCTGGCCGAAACCGGATCGGTGCATGTGCCGGAGCTGTTTGCGGTGGAAAGCTACGCCACCGTGCACCAGATGGTGTCGCGGGTGGCGGCGCAGCTGCGTCCCGGGATTGGCCTTGCGGAGATTTTCGCGGCGCTGTTCCCCTGCGGCTCGATTACGGGCGCGCCCAAGATCCGCGCGATGCAGATCCTCGCCGGGCTCGAGCCCTGGCCGCGCGAGATTTATTGCGGCAGCATCGGCTGGGCCGCGCCGGACGGATCGTCCGAGTTCAACGTGGCGATCCGCACGCTGATGCTGGAGGAAGGGCGCGCGACGCTGAACGTGGGCGGCGGCGTGGTCTGGGACAGCACCGCCGCATCGGAATATGAGGAGGCGCTATGGAAAGCCCGCTTTGCCCAGATGGCACCGGACGGAGGAACCCCGGCGGCCGGAATGCCATCGGCACGGATCCAGCTTTCCGCCTGATCGAGACCTTCGCCTGGATACCCGGAGAGGGCATCGCGCGGGCGGGCCTGCACTTCGCGCGGATGGCCGCCTCGGCGACTGAGTTCGCTATTCCGTTCGACCCGGCGGCGGCGCGGGCGCGGGTGGCGTCGGTGGAAGGCGAGGCCCCGCTGCGCTGCCGGATGACACTGGCCCCGGACGGCACACTGGCATTGGAAACCGCGCCGATGCCCGCCGCAGCGAGCCGCTGGCGCTTTGCCATCGCGGCCGAACGGCTCGACCCCGCGGACCCCTTCCTGCGCCACAAGACCAGCCGCCGCGCGCTTTACGACCGGGTGCGGGCTGGGTTGCCCGGCGGCGTGGAGGAGATGGTCTTTCTCAACACCCGCGGCGAGGTCTGTGAGGGCACGATCACCAATATCATTGCCGCCACTCCAGAGGGCACGCGGCTGACTCCGCCGCTTGCCTCGGGCTGTCTGCCCGGCGTCTACCGGCAAAGCTGTCTCGACGCCGGAACCTTGCGCGAAGCGGTGTTGAGCCCCGCGGATCTGGCCGGGGCGTCCCGCATCTGGCTCACCAATGCCTTGCGCGGCGCGATCCCGGCCGTCTGGCGCGAAGATTGCGCGGTCTTCCGAGAGCTTCAGGGTCACCGCTAACGCCAGCCGGGCGTCTCCCGCGGGCGCGCGCAGCCCCGCTGGCGCCGGGCAGCGGCAGGACGCGGCAGGCTGCGGGAGCCGCCCCCGTTTGCCGGATCAGCCGCGGTTCCGCGCCCGCTGGACCTGCCCGCCGCTCGCCTTCGCGCCGCAGCCGGGCCCGGCCCGAACCAGCCGCCAAGCGTGGCGGAATCGCCCAGTTTGCTTGACAAGCGAGCCGCAACCTTGTGTATCGGCCCGGACGTATTTCACGCCGCGCCAGCGCCCCCGAAGGCTGTCGGTTCGCGGCCTGCCCGAACAATCGACCCGTATAGCGAAAGGTCACCCCATGCACGCTTACCGCAGCCATACCTGCGCCGAACTGACCAAATCCAACGTCGGCGAAACCGTCCGCCTGTCGGGCTGGGTCCACCGCGTCCGCGACCACGGCGGCCTCCTGTTCATCGACCTGCGCGACCACTACGGCATGACCCAGGTGATGGCGGACCCGGACAGCCCGGTGTTCGCCGCGATCGAGAAGGTCCGCAGCGAATGGTGCATCCGTATCGATGGCGAGGTGAAAGCGCGCGACGAAAGCCTGGTGAACCCGAAGATCCCGACCGGTGAGATCGAGGTGTTCATCCGCGACCTTGAGGTTCTGGGCAAGTCCGAGGAACTGCCGCTGATGGTCTTCGGCGATCAGGAATACCCCGAGGAGACCCGCCTGCGCTACCGCTACCTGGACCTGCGCCGCGAGAAGATGCAGAAGAACATGCTCCTGCGCTCCAACATGGTGGCCTCGATCCGGCGCCGTATGTGGGACATCGGCTTCAATGAATACCAGACCCCGATCATCACCGCGTCGTCGCCTGAAGGCGCGCGCGACTTCCTGGTGCCCTCGCGCCTGCACCCGGGCAGGTTCTACGCCCTGCCGCAGGCGCCGCAGCAGTTCAAGCAGCTGATGATGGTCTCGGGCTTTGACAAGTATTTCCAGATCGCGCCCTGCTTCCGCGACGAGGATCCGCGCGCCGACCGCTCCCCGACCGACTTCTACCAGCTTGACATGGAGATGTCGTTCGTCACCCAGCAGGATGTTTTTGACACCATCGAGCCGGTGATGAAGGGCGTGTTCGAGGAGTTCGGCGGCGGCCGCAAGGTGGACCAGGAGTGGCCGCAGATCTCCTACCGCGATGCGGCGCTGTGGTATGGCACCGACAAGCCGGACCTCAGGAACCCGATCAAGATGCAAGTGGTCTCCGAGCATTTCCGCGGCTCGGGCTTTGCGATCTTTGCCAAGCTGCTGGAGCAGGACGGCACCGAAATCCGCGCCATCCCGGCGCCCAAGGGCGGCTCGCGCAAGTTCTGCGACCGGATGAACGCCTTTGCCCAGAAGGAAGGCTTGCCGGGCATGGGCTACATCTTCTGGCGCGAAGGCACAGAGGGCATGGAAGCGGCCGGCCCGCTGGCCAAGAACATCGGGCCCGAGCGCACCGAAGCGATCCGCCAGCAGCTCGGCCTGGGCGTCGGCGACGCGGCCTTCTTCCTCGGCGGCAAGCCGAAGAGTTTCGAAACCGTGGCGGGCAAGGCGCGCGTGGTGATCGGCGAGGAGCTGGGCCTCACCGAAAAGGACCGCTTCGCATTTGCCTGGATCGTGGATTTCCCGATCTACCAGGAGGACGAGGAGAGCGGGAAGCTGGACTTCGACCACAACCCGTTCTCGATGCCCAAGGGCGGCATGGAGGCGCTGGAGGGCGATCCGCTGGCGGTGACCGGCTACCAGTACGACCTGGCTTGCAACGGCTATGAGCTGGTCTCCGGCGCGATCCGGAACCACAAGCCGGAGATCATGTTCAAGGCCTTTGAAATCGCCGGGTATGGCGAGGACGAAGTCAAGAAGCGCTTTGGCGGCATGGTCAACGCGTTCCAGTACGGCGCGCCGCCGCACGGCGGCTGCGCGGCTGGCATCGACCGGATGGTGATGCTGCTGGCGGATGAGGCCAACATCCGCGAGGTCATCATGTTCCCGATGAACCAGCGTGCCGAGGATCTGATGATGAACGCGCCCTCCGAGCCGGCGCCGGAACAGCTGATGGAGCTGAACCTGCGGGTGATCCCCCAGGACCAGTAAGTTCTGCAGCAGACAGCAATCGCTTCAGGCCCGGGCCCGCAAGGCCCGGGCCTTTTCTGTATCCGTCCGCCGCAGGCGCCGGAATTTTCAAAAATTCCGGCCCGGAAAACACGGTGTTTTCCGTCCCGTTTTCCGTGCCGGAAAACGGCTGCGCCAAACTGCGACGGAAGCGGCGGCATTCTGCGTATCACCAGAGATTGCGCTGTGGAGCAAAGAGGCGATGCGCTAGGCTGCTCACGCGCAGACTGCGGCAAGGGAGAGCGGAACAATGGCTTACAACGCGGAACTGGCCGCGATCCGGTTTGGCACCGGCCTGTCGCCTGCCATCGCACCGCCCGTTTCGGCTGGTGCCATGCTGGCGCTGCTGCAAGGGCCGGACCGTATGGCGGAGCGCTTCCCGGTGCTGAGCTTCGGCACGGCCTTGGAGACCAGCAGGGAGTTCATCCGGCTGCGGCGGCAGAAGAACAAGCTGCGCGGCCAGCCGGGGTATGAGGCCGCGGAAAAAGCCTATCGCACCGTCCGCCGCAAACAGGGGCGCCTGCGGCTGGACTGGCACCGCCAGCGCCTGTTGCGCTGGTGCCGCACCGAAGACGGGTTCCGCGAGCGGCTGGCGCTGTTCTGGGCCGACCACTTCACTGCGCAGGGCAAGTCCGGCGCGTTCCGCCACCTCGCGGCACCTTACGCCGAAACCGTGATCCGTCCGCACCTGTCCGGCCGGTTCGAAGACATGCTGACCGCCGCCGTCACCAGCCCCTTGATGCTGCACTACCTGGATCAGAACCGCTCGGCCGGGCCGGGCAGCCGCCGGGCAGACCGCGCAGGCCGTTCGGGCCGCGCCGCCGGATTGAACGAGAATCTGGCACGCGAGGTGCTGGAGCTGCATACGCTGGGCGTGGGCGGACCTTATACCCAAACCGATGTGCGCCAGCTGGCGGAGCTGTTCACCGGGCTGACCTACACCGTGAAGGACGGCTTTCGCTACCAGCCGGGCATGGCAGAGCCGGGGGCGGAAACCGTTCTGGGGCAGAGCTATGGCGGCGGCCGGCCGCGGCTGGAGCAGGTGCTGGAAGCACTGCGCGGCCTCGCCCGCCACCCTGCCACTGCCCGCCACCTGGCGCGGAAGATTGCGGTGCATTTCCTGTCCGACCAGCCGCCCGAGGCGCTGGTTCAGCATCTGGAGACCCGCTACCTGGACACCGGCGGCGACCTCGCGCAGGTCTATGCCGCGATGCTGGAACATCCCGCAGCTTGGCAGCCGGAGCTTGCCAACGTGAAGCCGCCCTTCGGCTTCATCGCCTCGGCCTGCCGCGCCTTGGGCGTATCCGAGCGCGAATTGGGGGCGCTGAACCCAGGGCAGGTGCGCGGGCTCCTGATGGCGCCGCTGGCAGTGATGGGGCAGCGCTGGGAATTCTCCTCAGGCCCGGATGGCTGGCCGGAGGCGGACAGCGCCTGGATCACCCCGCAGGCGCTGGCCGCGCGGCTGCGCTGGAGCATGAGCGCGCCGCGCCGCCTCCTGGAGCCGCTGCCCGACCCGCGCGCCTTTGCCCAGGCCGCACTGGGCCAGTTTGCCGCGCCGCGGGTGGAGTTTGCCGCCCGCGCTGCCGAAACCGAAAGCGAGGGCGTCGGCCTGGTCCTGGCTTCGCCCGCCTTTCAGCGCCGGTAACAGGAGTTCTGATGATGCAGCTGACCCGCCGTGCCTTGCTTGCCCGCTCCGCCGCCCTTGGCTGCTCACTGGCGGCGAGCCCCCTTGTGACCCCGGTGAGCTTTGCCGCCGCCCCCTGGGATACCCGCCTGGTGGTCATCATCCTGCGCGGCGGCATGGACGCGCTCGACGTGGTGCAGCCCTATGGCGACGCGCAATTCGCAGGCCTGCGCCCGACGCTGCAGGGCGGACCAGGCGCGGGCGCCCCGGACTTGGACGGTTTCTACGCCCTGCACCCGGGCCTTGCGCCGCTGATGCCGCTCTGGCGCAAGGGCGAACTGGGCTTCGTGCAGGCGGTCTCCACTCCTTACCGCGACCGGCGCAGCCATTTCGACGGCCAGGACCTGCTGGAAGCAGGCACACCCGGGCTGGGACAGGCCGATGGCGGCTGGCTGAACCGTTTCCTGCAGCAGATCCCCGGGGTCGAGCCGCGCACCGCCTTTGCGATTGGCCAGGAGCGGATGCTGCTTCTGGAGGGCGCAGCACCGGTGGCGGAATGGGCGCCGGGCGCGAGCCTTGCGATGAGCCCCCAGGCGGAGCGGTTGGCGGCGCTGCTGATGGAGGACGACCCGCTGTTCCACGCCGCGCTGAACGAGGCGCTGGAGCTGACCCGCGCTGATCCCGGCTTCGGCGCCGGAAGCGGGGACGCGGAGGACGCGGAGGACGCAGGGAGTGCAGCGGCGCAAATGGGCATGATGCAGGCGCCGCCGGGCAAGGCGCATCAGCAGGTGGCGGACTACGCCGCCGCGCAGCTGCGCGGCGATACGCGGATTGCAGCCTTTTCGATCAACGGCTGGGACACGCACAGCCGCCAGGCGGGCGCGCTGAAGGCGGCCCTGGGCCGGTTGTCTGACACCGTCCTGGGCCTGCAGAGCGGCGTCGGGCCGGAAGTTTGGGGCAAGACCGCAGTTGTGGCGGTCACCGAGTTCGGCCGAACCGCGCGCGAGAACGGCACCGGCGGCACCGATCACGGCACTGGCGGTGCGATGCTGCTGGCAGGCGGCGCGATCCGCGGCGGCCGGGTGCTCGGGCGCTGGCCCGGGCTGGCCGAGGCCGATCTCTACGACCGCCGCGACCTGATGCCGACGGACGACCTGCGCCGCCAGCTGGCCTGGCTGCTGCACGGGCTGGCCGGCGCCGGGCAGGGGGATCTGGAGCGCAAGGTGTTTCCCGGACTGTCGATGGGGGGTGATCCGGGTCTGCTGCTGTAGCGCTTGCTGGGGCGGTGCCGGAGGCCTGTCCCTTTGCCGCCTCTGGCCGCTGTAGCGGAACCGGCATATTTGCCTGGAGCATCGGTTTTCGCTAGGGGCTTGCGTGAGATCCGGCCGGTTTCGGCCGATATGCGGTCTTGTGACCGACCTCTTGGACATGCGCGAAGGTGTTCGTTTCCTTTGCGCCAGGAGAGGGCCGGACGCTTGGTGCTGTCCCGGCGGGACCGGTGCGCCCACCATCCTGTGACAGGCGCAAGCCAAAGCGGGCTTCCCGGGTTGCCCAGGGCCAGGAGCGCGGGCGGCAACGCCGCTTCGGGCGGCCGCCTAGCGTTCCGGCGGGTGCAGGATCAGCGGGCGGCTGGCGGCGCGGCGGCGGTTGCGGCGAATGCCGCGGGCCTCGAACCAGGCCTGCGCATAGAGCACGATGGCGAGCGCCGCGAGGGTGGTCAGAAACGTCCCGATCATCTCAGATGGCGGCCGGGCGCTGCAATCGTTCCTGCACAAGACCGGCGATGGCGGCGGTATCGCAGGCCAGCGGCCCGCCGTCCTGCCGGGCCTGCGCCAGGCGGTCGGCGGCATCGGCCAGCGGGCGGTCTCCGGCGCTGCGGGCAACACCGCCGAGGAACTGCGCGATGTAGTCGAGCGCCTGCCCGCCTTGCGATTCGTTCAGCACGTCGGCGGCATGGGCCATGTCGTCGCGGAAGGCGAGGAAGTCGGGCTCCACCGTTTCGTCCTCCAGCGCGCGCGGGCCGGGCATCCCGCGGCCGAGCGGCATGCAGGAGAGGATCGCCTGCTGGAATGCCGCAAGCGAGGTGATCGGCTTGGGCAGGAAACCGGCGGCACCGGCCTCCAGTGCGGCGTCCTCCAGCGCGGGATCGCCGGAGAGCGCCAGGATCACGCCGGGGCGCGGGCTTGCGTCCATCAGCTCTCGGATGAGATCCAGGCCGGAGCCGTCCGGCAGGCCGAGATCGGCGATCAGCACGGAGGGCCGGTAGGTCTGCAGGTGGCGGCGCGCCGATTTCAGGCAGTCCGCGCGGCGGATGCGGGCGCCGCTGCGCAGGCAGAGGAGGCGCAGCGCTTCGCAGGCAAAGCGGCTGTCCTCGACCACAAGTATGGTCAGCCCCAGCAGCGGGCGGCGGGTGGTCGGCAAACGTTGTGCCGCGGCAAACAGGTCCAAATCGTCCATAACTAACAAGCTCCTTGCGGGAATCTCCGTGCAGGTCGACTCTGACGCTAGGGAGACTAGGCTAATTCCGGGTTAACGGCAGGTCCCGTGCGGATTGGCGCACTTGCCCGCGTCCCGGCTGCCGCGCATAAGCGGGGCAGGAATGACAGTGAGAGGAGCACCCCCGTCATGATTGGACGCCTGAACCACGTTGCCATCGCCGTGCCCGATCTGGAGGCGGCCTCGGCCCAGTACCGCGACGCGCTGGGCGCCAAGGTGGGCGCGCCGCAGGACGAGCCGGATCATGGCGTGACGGTGGTGTTCATCGAGCTTCCCAACACCAAGATCGAGCTGCTCTATCCGCTGGGCGGGAACTCCCCGATCGCGGGCTTCCTGGAAAAGAACCCCTCGGGCGGCATCCACCATGTCTGCTACGAGGTGGAAGACATCCTGGCGGCGCGTGACCACCTGAAGGCGCAGGGCGCGCGGGTGCTGGGCTCGGGCGAGCCCAAGATCGGCGCCCACGGCAAGCCGGTGCTGTTCCTGCATCCGAAGGATTTCAACGGCTGCCTGGTGGAACTCGAACAGGTTTGAGGCTAGAAGCGGCCTGCCCCGGCGGCCGGGGCAGGGCAATAGCAAGGGGTCTGCGCCATGGGCATCACATCCGGACTGGTTCTATACGCGGTGATCTGGTTCCTGACGTTCCTGGTCGTGATCCCGATCCGGCTGGAAACCCAAGGCGACCGGGGCGAGATCGTGCCCGGCACGCACGCGGGCGCGCCGGAGCAGCACCACCTGAAGCGCAAGGCCTGGATTACCACGGGGGTTGCGGCGCTGCTCTGGGCGGTAATTGCGGGGATCATCCTGTCCGGCATCATCTCGGTCAATGATTTTGACTGGATGGACATGATGCCCGATCCGGAGTGATCCGGGGCTCCTGTTCGCACAAGCTGGACCCGAGACCTCCCGCCCGGCGCCGGAAGCATCAAAGATGCCGCTGCGCCCGCTGGGCCGGGCGCCGCGCTGGCGCGCGGCGCGGGGCTGCCCCTGCAGCCGTTCCGCCAGGCCTCAGCCGCGGCGGCTGAGGCTGTGGAAAATATGAGTGAAGGTGGCCGCGCCGAGGATCGGCACCAAGAGATTCACTAGCGGGATCGACAGCGGCATCGCCATCAGTGTGCCAGCGGCCCAGATCGCACCCGCATGGCGGCGGCGCATACGTTTGGCCTCCGCTGTGCCGATGCGGCGGGCGGCGGCGACGGTGAAATATTCCCGCCCCAGCAGAAAGCCGTTCAGGCCCCAGAAGATGAACGGCGCCGCGGGCGGGAACATCAGGTAGAAAATCAGCGCCAGGATATTGGCCCCGATCAGCACGCCGAGAAAGTTCACCGTATCCTTGATGGCCTCCCAAACAGGCACGCTGGCGGCCGGGGGCAGCGCGGGATAGTGCTTGTCCTCCACCGCCTGGGCGACCTGGTCCAGGAACATCGATGTGATCGCCGAGGCCACCGGCACCATCAGGAACACCGACAAGAGCAGCATCACCAGGACCGAGCCCGCCGAGAGGAGGTCATCGAGCCAGGTGACCTCGCCGATGAGCGGAAGAGTGGTTTCCGGCCCCACCAGCCACTGGATCAGCGCGAGGAAAGCGGCATAAGAAACCACCAGAAGCGCCACCGTCAGCGCCAGGCCGAGGAACAGAACCCGGCGGAAGCGGGGATCGCCGGTCTGGCCCAGCGTCTTGAAGAAGGCGTCGAAAATCATTCGGTTACCCATGTGGTAATGGCGGTGACGTCGGGGCGGGGGCGCTCTGGCGGGGCGCTGCGCTCGGTGGCGATGTGGATGATGCCGGCAATGCGCTCGTGCGGCTGCAGCCCGAAGGCGTCGCGGCAGAAGCCCGCGTCGTGACTGGCCCAGCCGCTCAGCCAGTTGGCGCCCCAGCCCGCCGCCAGCGCCGCGTTCAGCAGTGCAAGGCAGGCGGCACCGGCCGAGTAGCTCTGCTCCACCGGCGGCACCTTGGGGCTCTCTCTCTGCACTTCGACCACGACCACTGCGAGTTGACCGAGGTCGAATTGGCTGCAACCCTTGGCGATGTCCTCAGGCGATTTGCCGAGCCGCGCGCCGGCCTCGGCTGTGAGCCGCGACAACCGCGCCATCGCGGGCCGCTCCACCACGATGAAGCGCCAGGGTTCCAGTTTGCCGTGATCGGGCGTGCGCGCCGCGGCGGTCAGGATCGGCAGCAACTCCTCGCGGCTGGGGGCAGGGGCGCCCAGCGTCTTGGCCGGACGCGAGCGGCGCGTCAGCAGAAATTCCAGGGCTGCGTCGTTGCGTGGGGGCATATGTGAAACCTTTTTACATCAGGCGCTGCCAATGTCGGCGGCCCGGAGGGAATTTTCAAGGGGCGCCGGACTGTTGCGGGGCCTTGGGGGCTTTCCGGCGGGTGGCTGGCATGGGGCCTTGCGGGCAGCGCGGCGGTCAGGCGCGGCAGCGGGCTTGGAAGGTCGGGGCTGCAAGGTAGCCGCAGGGGCGGCGAAGTCCATGGCCTTTCCCGCTCTGATGCGGCATCAAGGCGGCATGGCAAGAGCAAAGACGAAAGTCCTGCCGGACTTGTCCCGGCTTTGCATTCCCGGCGCGGAGATCGCGGTGCGGGCCACGCCCAAGGCAGCCCGAAATGCGGTCGCACCGACCGCGCGACGGGTGAAGATCGCCGTTACCGCCGCGCCGGTGAACGGCAGGGCAAACAGTGCCATCCGCCGCCTTCTGGCGGCAGCGATGGGCACCGCGCCCTCCAACCTTGAGCTGCGCCGCGGCGCATCGGCGCGCGACAAGGTGTTTGTCTATTCCGGCCCGTCGCCGGCGGCCTCCCCGTCCTCCGCCACCAGGCGGTAGACACCTTCGGGCAGGTCGAGAGCCGCGGCAAGGTCGCGCACCTGGAGATGCGAAAGGGTGATTTTCTGGACATTCCCGGTGCGCGGATCAAGCTGTTCCACGGTCACGCATTCGGCAAAGGCGTTGATAGTCACGTCTTCCTGCAGCGGCAGGCCGTCTTCATCCACCAGGGTGATGACCGTCGAGTCGAATTCATGTTCGATGGTAAACATGTTCCCAGCCTGCCACCGCAGCCGGGGAACTGGCAAGCGTTCTAATCGTTACCATATGGCACCGGTGCTGCGGCGGACTTCCGCCGGGGGGCGATTGAACCTCCCGCCGCAAGCACGATATTGTGCCGGGAAACGTCAAGAGGATCTGCCATGCGCCGTGTTAGCCGTCTTATGTGTTTGCTTACCTTTGCCGTCAGCGCCTGCAACGTCGCGGTCGTGCCGGGACCGCAGACCGTGCCCGCAGGTGCCGCGCCGAGGGTTCAGGGCATGCCCCCGGGAGAGGCCCGTGCCGCCTTTGCCGCGGTCACGCAGCGGGTGGAGCCGGTAGGCGAGCGTGAATGCCGGGCGCGGACCCAGGGGCTCAACTGCGATTTCCTGATCCGCATCGACCCGAACCCGAATGCCGCGCCCAACGCCTATCAGAGCCTGGACCGCAACGGGCGGCCAGTGATCACCTTCACCCAGCGCATGCTCGGCCAGATTGCCAACCGCGACGAACTGGCCTTCGTGATGTCGCATGAGGTTGCCCACCATGTGCGCGGCCACTTGGCGCGGCAGCAGCAGAATGCCGTGCTCGGCTCGGTGGTCGGCGCTGGCCTCGCCACGATCGCAGGCGCCAGCGGGTCGCAGGTTACCACCGCCCGGGATCTCGGCGCTTCGGTAGGTGCGCGCCGCTACTCCAAGGATTACGAACTGGAGGCGGACGAGCTGGGCACCATCATCACCCACAAGGCGGGCTACCGCCCCAGCGTCGGCGTGCGCTTCTTCAACCGGCTGCCGGATCCGGGCGACCGCTTCCTCGGCACCCACCCGGCCAACCCGGACCGGGTGCGGGTGGTGCAGGCGACGATCCAGGCTAACGGCCTGAACTGAGCATGGCGGCGGTGCCCGGGACCACCCCGAACCGGACGCCCGGCGGGAAACCGGCGCTGACCCGGCTGGGGGTGGTGCTGAGCGACCGCGGCTCGCGCTATGCCGTGTCCGGCGCGCGGGCCGCCTCGCGCGCGGAGGTCGACGCCGTTCTGGCGGAGCTCAAGACGGACCGCGCCTATGCCAAGGCGACTCACAACACCTGGGCCGCGATGCTGCCCGCAGGCGCGCTCAAGGCCGATGACGGCGAAAGCGGCGCCGGAATGGTGATCCTGCGGATGATGGAGCGCGAGGGGCTGGCGGATCACGTCATCATCGTCACCCGCTGGTACGGCGGCAAGAAACTGGGCGGCGACCGCTTCCGCCGGGTGCAGGATGCGGTGCGGGCCTATCTCGAACACCTCGCCACGGAGTTGTGAAAAATCAATTTTCTTTGACCTGAGTCAAATCCCCGCCCGCGGCGCGCCTCTAAGGTGCAGCGGGTATGAATGAAATGGGGGGACCGTGCGATGATTTCATCTTCGAAGCTGAGAAAGCACGCAGGGCTGTTCGACCGGATGGCCGACGCCCAGGGGCTCGACCTGCAGGAGGAGGCCATCGCGGGCCGTCTGCCGTTTGACGAGATAGCGGAAGCGGTGCTGCGCTGCAGCCGCTGCGGCGCCGAGGGCGCGTGCCGCAAATGGCTGGCGGGTGCTCCAGGGCAGAGGCCGCCCCGGAAGAGAGCCGAAGCGCCTGATTTCTGCCGCAACCGCGATCTGCTTGCCTATCTGAACGAACTGCGGGGCTGACCTGCCCCAACCTGCAAAGGAGAGTGCCGATGCAAGCCTTGGGCGCACCGATTCGCTATTTGAAACTTCTCGCCCAGGTGGGGCTGGCTTGCACCGCGGAGTTGCCGGGCTGCGGCACCGCCTCCGTGCAGGCCGGGCTGGCCGGGGGTCGGGCATGAAGGACCTGGCGCGGGAGGCCGAGGCAGAAGAAGGCGCGGCACAGCGCGGCGCGCCCCTGGGCAGTATCTTCCGCCACCTGTGGCTATTGAAGGCGGTTGCCGAGTCGGCAGGCGTCGACCTCAGCGCGGCACTGAAGGACAGGCGGCTGAGCGGGCTGGAGTATGCCCGTATGGTCACTTCCTGCCGCGGCGCGGGCTGCAGCAACCGCTGCGCGCTGTGGCTGTCTGCCGGGCAGGGCGGGAAGGGCACGGTGCCAGCGTTCTGCCCCAGCGCGGAACTGATCGAACGGCTGAAACCCTGATCGCGGCGGCCTCTCACGCCCGTCCGGCTGGATCAGAGCCGGGCGTGGCTGCCGTCGCAAATCGGCCGGTTGCCAGTCTGCTTGCATCCGCAAAAGAACACCTTGGCGTCCCTCTCCGCCTTGTATTTAACCGGCTCCAGCCCGCTGTCCTTGTGCGAGCCGTCACAGAACGGCTGCCGCTGGGACCGACCGCAGGCGCACCAGAAATAGGCCTTCCCGGCCGTCACCTCGACCGGGTAGGGGCCCTTCTGGGCAATTTTCGCATCTGCGCTCATGGTGTTGGCCGCTTCCTGTCAGGAGGTGTTCAGGCAGAAGATAGCGGGATTACAGCGCCAAGGTAGGGGGTTGACTAAAAAAGCCCGCGCAAAAGCGCGGGCCTGAACGTGCAGTCGCTTGCCGGGGTGAGCGCGCCGGTCAGCCCGGCAGGCGCCCCCAGAGATCGTATTCCCCGGCCTCATCGACCTCGACCGTCACCAGCTGGCCCGCTTCCAGCGCCCCGGTGCCCTCGTCGATGAACAAGTTGCCGTCAATTTCGGGCGCGTCGGCTTTGGTGCGGCAGGTTGCGATGCCGTCTTCGTCGATGTCGTCGACAATGACCTGGCAAGTCAGGCCCACCTTGGCCGCCAGCTTGGCTTCCGAGATCGCCTGCGCCTTCTCCATGAAGCGTTCCCAGCGCTCCTGCTTCACCTCTTCCGGCACGTGGTCCGGCAGGTCATTGGAGCGCGCACCCTCAACGTTTTCGTACTTGAAGCAGCCGACCCGGTCGAGCTGCGCCTCGTCCATCCAGTCCAGGAGGTGCTGGAACTCCGCCTCGCTCTCGCCCGGGAAGCCGACGATGAAGGTGGAGCGCAGGGTGATGTCCGGGCATGTTTCGCGCCAGGCACGGATCTCGTCCAGCGTCCTGGCCGCCGCGGCGGGCCGTGCCATGCGGCGCAGCACATCCGGGTGGGCGTGCTGGAAGGGGATGTCCAGATAGGGCAGCAGCGCATTGTCCGGGTCCGCCATCAGCGGGATCAGCTCGCGCACATGCGGATAGGGGTAAACATAGTGCAGCCGCACCCACAAGTCCTGCGGACGGCCAAGCCGCCCGAGTTCCCTTGCGAGGTCCTGAATGTGGCTCCGCACGTCCTCCCCCTTCCACGGATGGGTCGAATACTTACGGTCCAGCCCATAGGCGGAAGTGTCCTGGCTGATCACCAGGAGCTCGCGCACGCCGGCCTCGACTAGCTTTTCCGCCTCGCGCAGCACCGCGTGGACGGGGCGCGACGACAGCTTGCCGCGCATATCCGGGATGATGCAGAACTTGCACTTGTGGTTGCAGCCCTCGGAGATCTTCAGATAGCTGAAGTGCCGCGGCGTGAGCTTCACACCGGCCTCTGGCAGCAGGTCCACAAAGGGGTTCGGCGCGGGCGGGACGGCTGCATGCACCGCGTCCAGCACCTGCTCGTACTGATGCGGGCCGGTGACGGCGAGGATGCGCGGGTGGTGTTCGCGGATATAGTCGGGCTCGGCGCCGAGACAGCCGGTGACGATCACCTTGCCGTTCTCCTTCAACGCCTCGCCGATTGCCTCCAGGCTTTCCGCTTTGGCGCTGTCGAGGAAGCCGCAGGTGTTCACGATCACCGCATCGGCGCCCGCATAATCCGGCGAGACGCCATAGCCCTCGGCCCTGAGCCGGGTCAGGATGCGCTCGCTGTCGACCAGCGCCTTGGGGCAGCCAAGCGAGACCATGCCGAGCGTCGGCTGGCCTGCGCGGGGGGCGTCGCTCAGCTGCAGTTTCGGGGCGAGGTCGGGGCGGAGATCTGGCGGGTTGCTGGTCATGCGCGCGCATATAGCGGCTGCGCGGGCGTTTGGGAATGGAGGATTTTGCAAGGCTGGTGCCCGGGCGGCGGGCCGGGCAGCCTTTGGCGCCGTTAAAAATCCTTCGTCCGGCCGCTGGCACGCAGCGACTGACCTTCCCCTTAGGAAGGCGCTTTGCACCTCGCCAAGGTCAGGCGCTGCCCTCGGCTATGTGCCGAAGCCTTTTCGCCATTGCCAGCAGCCAGCGGCAACGCCTGTTTGACGCATTATCGGGAGCACAACAGTAACCTGCTTCACGGCCGCGCGCTTTGACGTAAGCCGGAACGGCGATGGTGCAAGCTTCAGGAACTATCAGTTTCAGCGTCCTGCCAGTTTCGAAGACCGTGCATTTGTGCCCGCGTACCCGGATTTCTCTGGTACAGAACTGCATAGGAAAACTGCCTTTTCAGCGCTATCCAGGCTTGGCCGGAAAACGTCGTGCATACCTCGGAGCGTGCGCAGGATACCAATGCTGCCACCAGGCATGTCCTCGTCAAACAAGGTCTGCCCGAAGACGAACACTTCTTCTTCCGCCGTGAGATGCACATAGCCGGAAAAATCGGCTCCATCTCTCAGCGGCTGCCTTGCTTGCTGTTCGGCCAATTCTCTGAATACGGCTATTCCATCCTGCGGCCCACGCTGTGGCTGTTGGGAATCTGGGCCATGGGCTTGAGCTTCTCCAGCGTGTTCCCGCTGTTCGGATTCGGGCGCACATTCCCGAAGGAGGAGCTGGGGGCACTGCCCGCCGTCCTGCAATATTTCCCGGGCATCCAGACCGTCGCCGGCTTGCCGCTTCTGTTCTTCGCCGGCCTTGGCCTGCGCCAGCGGTTTAGGCTGCGGTAGAAGAAGCATTTCCGGGCCGCGCGGACCTCGCGAAGGTGTAACCACATCCTGCATTGCACCCCTGCGGCCACGCGGTAAGCTGGAGAAAAGACTCTCCGGGAACGGGGGGCAAGTCATGAGGAGCGGGCCGATGAAGCTGATAACCCGGGTCATCGCGGCAGTGGTGCTGACAGTGACGGTGCTGGCGGGGCTGTTGCTGCTGCTGCCGGGCGAGCGCATCGCGCAGCTGGCTGCCGCGCGGCTTGAGGCGCAGACAGGGCGCACGCTGACCTTTGGCGGCGACGTGGAGCTGTCTTTCTGGCCCGTGCTCGGCATCAAGGCCGATGCGGTGAGCCTGTCGAACGCGGAGTGGGCCGGGTCCGAGCCCTTCCTGCGGGCCGAGCGGCTGACCATCGCGATGGAGCCCGCCGCACTTCTGCGCGGCGATGTGCGGATCACCGGCCTCTCGGCCATCCTGCCGCATCTGAACCTGCAGACCCGCGAGAACGGCACCGGGAATTGGCAGTTCGGCTCTGCTGCCGGGAAGGCCACGGGACAGGACACGGATCAGGACCCTGGGCAGGGCGCGGATGCGGGCGGGGCGGCGCGGCCGGTGCTGATCGAAAACATGGAGCTGACAGGGGCCTCGCTCCGCTATGCTGCCCATGGCAAACCTCCGGTCACGCTGGACAATATCGACCTGACGCTAGACTGGCCGGACCGGGATCAGGCGGCACAGGCGCGGCTGACCCTGCGCCCGGCTGGCGCGCCGGTCCGGGTGAATGCCGCAGTGCAGGACTTTGCCAGTTTCCTCAGCGGTGCCACCGCGCCGCTGGATGCGACGCTCACCGCGCCCGGCGGCACTCTGCGCTTCTTCGGCACCGCGGCTATTGACGGCGCGGCACAGGGGCGGCTGACGGCAGACACCGCTGATGCGGTGGCGTTTGCCCGGGTCCTCGGTGTGCCGGCGGCCAGGCTGCCCGAGGACGTCTCCCTGCCTGCCACGCTGTCGTCCGAGGCGACTTTCCATAGTGGCGGCCTGCTGGCGCTGCGCGATCTGCGCACAGAGGTAGCGGGCAACCGGCTAACCGGGGCGGCCGACATCGAGCCCGGCGCGGTGCCGCGTATCACCGCCCGCCTGAACGGCGGCGCGCTGGATGTTTCGGACCTGCTGCTTCGGCTGACCGGGCAGGGCAGTGCGCAAGATGAAGGGGCGGCCCCTTCCGGCTCGGGCGCGCGGCTGGCGCGCGGCTGGCCCGAGACCCCCATCGACGCCGGCTTTCTGGCGCTGGCGGATGGCACGCTCGATCTCAGCTTCGAAAGCCTCGACACCGGCGGCGTGACGCTTGGCGCCAGCCGCCTCACCCTCACCAACGAACGCGCCCGCGCTGTGCTGCAGCTGCAACCGGCAGCAGCCTTTGGCGGCAAACTGCGCGGCGAACTGGTGCTCAACAACCGCAGCGGGTTGTCGGCCGGCGGCAACCTCGCCTTTGAGAACATCCGGCTTGAACGCGCGCTGGGCGAGCTTCTGGGGGTCGGCAACCTGAGCAGCCTGGCGGACGGCGAGCTGGAGTTCCTCGGCAGCGGCGCCTCGGTTGCGGAGATCATGCACACGCTCAGCGGCAAGGGGAGGGTCGCGGCGGGCAGGGGGTTCTTCAGTGGTTTCGACCTGGAAGAGCTGATGCGCAGCGGCCGCGGCAATGGCGGCAGCACCCTGTTTGACAGCTTGAGCGCCAGCTTCACCATCAAGTACGGCGTGCTGCGCAACTCTGACCTGGTGATGCGGCTCAAGCAGCTGTCCATCTTCGGGGCCGGCCAGGTGGGGCTTGGCGCGCGCACCCTGAATTACACTTTCACCCCGGCGCTGGAGCGAGCCGGCGTCCGGCTGCTCACCATCCCGGTCCGCGTCACCGGCCCCTGGCACGATCCGGAGATCCGCCCGGATCTTGCGCGGGCCACGGCGCCGGAGTTCGACGAACTGAAGGACGTGATCGAGGAGAAGGCCAAGGACAAGCTGCGCCGGAAGCTGAACGAGGAGCTGCGGCTTGAGCTTCCGTCCGGCCCCGCGAATGCAGGGCCCTCCGCACCTCTGGCTATCCCCGGTCAGGCGCCGGCTGCCAGCGCGCCTCCGGTGCAGGACCTGAACCGGATCCTGAAAGAGCGTATCGAGCAGGAAGCGCGCGAGCAGCTGCAACGCCTGCTTGGCGGCAACTGAGCCCTGCGAGGGCACCTCCAAGCCTGCGGCCGGGTCAAGGAGGGCCGGAGGCCCCCGGGCTGCGCCCGGCGTGTCCTTGACGCGGCCGCAGGCGCCATACACTGGATGTGGCGCAGGTAAGGGCAGAATTGCCCTTACATCGCTTCTCAGCGCAAAAAAGCGCCCGCCGAAGGCGGGCGCGGATCGCCTGCGTCAGCAGGCGAAAAACCTTGTGCAAACCGGATCAAATGGTCTGATCGTAGTCGCCCACCTGCGGCTCGGTGCGGATCACCGCGTCGATACCTGCAAAGATCGCGCGCATCTCGTCTTCGCTTTCCGAGCTTTCGCAAACCACCACCAGGTTCGGCGTATTCGAGGACGCCCGCACCAGCCCCCAGGAGCCGTTGTCCAGGATCACCCGGGCACCGTTCACGGTGACGACCTCCTTGATCGCGCGGCCGGCAAAACCGTCGCCCGCCTCGTGCTTGGCCACCAGTTTCTGCACCAGCCGCTCCAGAACGCTGTATTTCTCGGTATCGGCACAGTGGGGCGACATGGTCGGGGTCGACCAGGTCTTCGGCAGGGCCTTGCGCATGTCCGACATCTTCATGTCCGGGTTGCGGTCCAGCATCTTGCAGATCTCCACCGCCACCCGCATGCCGCAGTCATAGCCGCGGCCCACCGGTTCGGCGAGGAAGTAGTGGCCGGATTTTTCGAATCCCGCCAGAGCGCCGATTTCCTTCACCCGGCGCTTCATGTGGCTGTGGCCGGTCTTCCAGTAGTCCGCCTTTACGCCGTTCTTCTGCAGCTCCGGGTCGGAGGCGAAGAGGCCGGTGGATTTCACATCCGCCACGAAGGTCGAGCCGGGGTGCAGTTTGCTGAGATCGCGCGCCATGATCACGCCCACCTTGTCGGCAAAGATTTCCTCGCCCTCGTCGTCCACCACGCCGCAGCGGTCGCCGTCGCCGTCAAAGCCAAGCGCCAGATCGGCGCCCGAAGCCTTCACCGACGCGGACATGTCATGCAGCATCTCCATCGCTTCGGGGTTGGGGTTGTAATGCGGGAAGGTGTAGTCGAGCCGGTTGTGGCTTTCGACCACCTCCACGCCGATGCGCTTGAACAGCTCGGGCGCAAAGGCCGAGGCGGTGCCGTTGCCGGTGGCGCAGACCACCTTCAAGGGGCGGGACATTTTGAAATCTCCCACCAGGTCGTCGATATAGGCTTCTTTCACGCCATCCACGAATTCGTATGAGCCGCCCGGCCGCGCCACGCCTTCGCCGTTCAGCACGATATCGCGCAGCTCCCCCATCTCGTCCGGGCCATGGGTCAGCGGCCGGTCAAAGCCCATCTTGACACCGGTCCAGCCGTTCGGGTTGTGGCTGGCGGTGACCATGGCAACCGCCGGCACATCCAGATGGAACTGGGCGAAATAGGCCATCGGCGACAGCGCCGGGCCGATGTCCTTGACCTCGATCCCCGCCTGCATCAGGCCGAGGATCAGCGCGTTCTTGATCGTCAGCGAATAGTCGCGGTAGTCGTTGCCGACCGCGATCACCGGTTCGATGCCGCGCTTGCGGATCTGGGTGCCGAGCCCCAGGCCCAGTGCGGTCATGCCGGGGAGGTTGATTTCCTCGGGGTATTTCCAGCGTGCGTCATATTCGCGGAAGCCCGTGGGCGTGATCATCGCGTCGCGCAGGAAGCTCCAGGTGTTCGGGGTCACCTCAGGCAGCGGTTTGTTCATCACAAATACTCTTCCTTGAAATCAGATACGGATCGGGTCGGCTTTTGCCAGCGCATCGAAACGCATCAATGTGTCGATCAGCTGCGGCATTTGGTCGAGATAGATCATGTTGGGCCCATCGGAGGGCGCATTGTCCGGGTCCTGGTGGGTTTCGATGAAGACCGCGGCAATGCCCAGTGATACCGCGGCGCGCGCCATCAAGGGCGCGAATTCGCGCTGCCCGCCGGTGGAGCCGCCCTTGCCGCCGGGCTGCTGCACGGAATGGGTGGCGTCCATCACCACCGGGTAGCCGCCCTGCGCCATCTGCGGCAGCGACCGCATGTCGGCCACCAGCGTGTTGTAGCCAAAAGAGGTGCCGCGTTCGGTCAGCAGGATCTTGTCGTTGCCGGTGCTTTCCACCTTGGAGACCACATTGGCCATGTCCCAGGGCGCCAGGAACTGGCCTTTCTTGATGTTCACCGCCTTTCCGGTGCGGCCCGCGGCCAGCAGCATGTCGGTCTGGCGGCACAGGAAGGCCGGGATCTGCAGGATGTCGACGGCTTCGGCCGCCACTGCGCATTGCGCCTCGGTATGCACATCGGTCAGCACCGGCACATCGAATTCGCGCCGGATCGTGTCCAGCACCTTGAGCCCCTCGTCGATGCCGAGCCCGCGCTTGCCCGAGAGCGAGGTGCGGT
Organism: Cribrihabitans pelagius; assembly: GCF_048820915.1. Classification (NCBI taxonomy): domain Bacteria; kingdom Pseudomonadati; phylum Pseudomonadota; class Alphaproteobacteria; order Rhodobacterales; family Paracoccaceae; genus Cribrihabitans; species Cribrihabitans pelagius. The sequence goes on from NZ_JBMERR010000008.1 coordinate 159,814, forward strand.
TGGCCTTGTCGTAGGAGGCCTTGAACACGAACTGCGCACCGGCCTTTTCGCAGGCTTCTTTCACGGACCCGGCAATCATCCGGGCGTGATCCGCGGTTTCCAGCTGGCAGGGACCGGCGATGACGGTCAGCGGACGGTCATTGCCGATGGAGAGGCCGGCGATATCGATGTTCTTCATGGGGTTTCCGATGGGGCTTCCGATAGCGTTACGAGGAGACCTGCTCGCGCAGGATGGACGCGGTCAGGGAACACATCAGATAGATACCGGAAAAGATCAGGAAAGCCAAAACGGTATTCTCGAACTTGCGCGGATAGGAGGGCTCCTGGCTCGCCACGGGCTCAACCGCAGTGGTCAGGTAGCGCACCTGCCGGTTGGCCTCCAGCCGCGTGGTTTCCACCTGCTGCAAGGCCGATTGCAGCATCAGGTCGCGGGTGGCAAGGTCGGCCTGGGCCATCTGGATCTGAATGCGCAGGTTGGCGAGCGAGTTTTCGCCGGCCGAAGCATCGATCATCCGGTTGTTGAGGTTCTCGATCACCTGCTCCAGCCGTGCGATGTCGGCTTCGGCGCCCGAGACCTTGGCCCGGTTGGGGCGGGCGTTGTCCATCAGCGCCGCCAGCTCCAGCCGCTTTTCCTCGAGCTGGACCTCGAAGGTGCTGATCTGCGCCCGCAGGGCCGCCACCACGCCTTCGGGGTCGAGCACCGAGCCCTGCTGCTGCAGCACCACCAGCTGCTCCTGTGCTGCGCGGCGCTGGGCTTCGGCGTCGGCCAGGGCGGTTTCAGCCTCGGACATCTGGTCTGTGCGCTTCTGGTGGGAGAGGCTGTTCACCTTTTCCTGCGCGTAGGAGATCAGCTTGCGCGAGAAGCCGGCAGCCGCTTGCGGGTCGGCAGCCGAAACCTCCATCCGCACCACGCCTTCGGTCGGGTCATAGCCGATCTTCACGTTGCGCGAATAGGCGGCATAGGCTTCCTCGTTCGTGGGCGCGGGGTCCAGCCGCTGGATCGGGTCGATCCAGTCTTGGGTGAAATGCGCCTTGAACCCGGCCTCGCGGTCGAGCCGCAGCATCGCCTCCTTCGATTGCAGAAAGCTCTGCACCGCAATCGAATCCTGGCTGGTGGCAAATTGCGTCCCGCTCAGCAATCCGCCGACGCCGCCGCCGGCACTGTCAGCCTTCAGCACAAGGAACTCCGAGTTGGAGGAGTACATCGGCGTCGCAACTTCGTAGAAGTAGTACCCCGCGCCCAGGGTCGGGACCAGCACGAAGAACGACAGCCGCGCCGCCAGCATCGACAGCTTGCGGCGGCGGCGGCGGGTAATGCCGCTCTGGATCTTCTGGATCTCCTGAGCCCGCCGTTCCGCCGGGCTGAGCTCTGCCGAAGGCAGCGTGGTCTTGCCCGCAGGCACGGTCTGCGGCAGCTGCACCCGGCCCGGCGCTGCCGGGCTGCCGGGCGGCTGTGCGGTGTTCTGCGGCACCACCAGTTCCAGCATGTTGGCGCGCTTGAACGGGTCGATGCCGCGGGCGCGCAGCATGTGCACCGCCTCGAAGTCCGAGGCAGCGGGAAGGTTGTGCTTCTGCGCCATCCGCCGTGCCAGCCGCAGCTGGCGGCCGGTCAGCCCTTCCTTGCGGATATCGGAAAGATCCTTCTCCAGCTTGGTTTCGCCGGCGGGGCTGACCAGGCCGGTGAGTGCTTTGGGCGCCATCTGCGGCTTCGGTGCTGCGCTGCTGGCCGGAGTGTCCGCCGGGCTGCGGGCGGGACTGCTGGCGGGCGGGGCCGGGGGCGATTGCGCAACCTCGCGGGGCGGAGCTTGCGGCGGCATGGAAGAGCGCGCCTCGGGCTGCGGGGCAGGTTTCGGCACGGGGCGTGCTACCGCCAGCCCGGCCTCCGGGGGCGCCGGCCGGGCTGGCGCCGCGGGCTTCTGCTCCGCAGCCGCAGGGCCGGACGATGCCGGTGCCGCAGCCGCCGCGGCAGCCGAGGGGCTGCGGCGGATGCGGAATTTCCTAGCTCTCGGTTTCGTAGTCATAGAGCTGTTTCGCTTCTTCCAAAGTGTCGAACATATGCAGCTGGCCCTGCAGCAGAACCGCCGCCGACCGCGCGAATTTCTCCAGCGTCTTCGCCTGGTGGGAGACGATGATGATGGTGGTGGTCTGCAGCCGCTCCTTCAGGATCTCGCCGGCCTTGCGGTTGAACTCCACATCCGTGGTGCTCGGCATGCCCTCGTCGATCAGGTAGATGTCGAAATCCAGCGCCAGCATCAAGGAGAAGCTGAACCGCGCCCGCATCCCCGAGGAATAAGTGCCGAGCGGCTGGTCGAAGTACTCCCGCAGCCCGCAGAGCCAGCGGCAGTAGGCCTCCACGTAGTCGGGGTCGAGTCCGTAGAGCTTGGCGATGTAGCGGCTGTTCTCCATCGCCGAAAGGCGGCTGACGACGCCGCCCATGAAGCCGAGCGGGAAGGAGACCTTGCAGTTGCGGCGGATCTCTCCTTCGTCGGGTTTTTCCAGCCCCGCCATCATGTTGATCAGCGTGGTCTTGCCAGTGCCGTTGGGGGCGAGAATACCCAGCGAGCGCCCGGCCTCTACCCGGAAGGAGACCCGGTCCAGGATCACCTTGCGCTGGGTGCCGGTCCAAAAGGACTTGCTGACATTCTCAAACTCGAGCATCGCTGGTTCCGGTGCTGCCCTTCGGCCCGCTGGCGGGGCGCTTGCTGCCTCTTGCTGCGCAGGCCTCTCACGGGACCCGCCGGGTCTTCCTATCAAACGAGAGTTAAGGGGCTACGCCGCGATTTGGGCTTTATTATGTCGAATTGTGACGTAATTGATCAATGAAGTTTTAACCATGATGCCGCGGCAGGAGCAGCCGGGATCACGCAGCGTCATACACCGGAGTGGGCCGGGAAACGGCCAGGAGATCGCAATGGACACATCCGACGCCACGACAGCGAAGGCGCTGAAGCGCAGCATCCGCGCCTGCCGGATCTGCGCGGACCGCTTTGCCGCCACCGCCACGGCGCACGCGCCGCGCCCGGTGGTCTGGTTCCGGCCCTCGGCACGGATCCTGATCGCGGGCCAGGCGCCAGGGGCGCGGGTGCACGAAAGCGGACGCCCCTTCACCGATGCCTCTGGCGACCGGCTGCGCGCCTGGCTCGGGCTTTCGGAGGCGGAGTTCTACGACAAGGACCGCGTCGCGATCGTGCCAACGGCCTTCTGCTTTCCCGGCTACAGCCGCCAGAAGGCCGACCTGCCGCCGCCCCCGGTCTGCGCCCGGACCTGGCACCACCAGGTGATGGCCTGCTTGCCGGACCTGCGGCTGACGGTGCTTGTGGGCGGGGCGGCGCAGCGTTATCACCTTGGCACCAAGGCGCCGGTCGGCGAGGTGGTGCGCAACTGGCGCGCACATGCGCCGCAGGTTTTCCCGCTGCCGCATCCCTCCTGGCGCAACACCGGGTGGCTGAAGCAGAACCCATGGTTCGAAAGTGATGTGCTGCCCGCGCTGCGCGCCCGGGTGAAGGAGCTGATGCGATGAGCGAAGAAACCCCCTTGGACCAGGCCCATGCGGCGATGGAGACCGCCGGAAGCGACGCCGCGCGGCTGCGGTTCTACGAACAGCTGGGCGACAGCGAGCTGTTCCTGCTGCTGGCGGCCGAGGCCGGGAGCGAGACGATCTCGCCTGAGCTCTTCGAGACGCCGGAGGGCCGTTTCGTGCTGGTGTTCGACCGCGAAGAGCGGCTGGCGCAGTTTGCAGGCCGGGCAGTGCCCTATGCCGGGCTCACGGGGCGGATGGCGGCGCAAATGCTGGCCGGGCAGGGGATAGGCCTTGGCCTGAACCTCGAGGTCGCGCCCTCGTCCCTGCTGCTGCCAGCCGAGGCAGTGGACTGGCTCAACCACACGCTGGGCCATGCGCCGGATGAGGTTGAGGCCCGTATCGAATCCTTCCTGCCGCCTGCGGGCCTGCCCGGGGCGCTCCTGTCCGCGCTGGAGGGCAAGCTGGCCTCGGCCGGCGGGCTGGCGCAGGCGGCCTATCTCGCCGGGGTGCGCTATGCCGGCGGCGGGCAGGGGCATCTCCTGGGTTTTGTCGGCGCCGCCGAGGGGGCGCGCGCGCCGCTGGCCAAGGCGGCGGGCGAGGCGCTTACCTTCTCGGGGGTTGAGGCAGGGGCGATGGATGTGGGCTTCTTCGAAGCGGAAGAGCCCGCCGCCGCCAGCCTGGCCCGGGCCGGGCTCCGGTTTGAGCTGCCCGCGCCGCCCGAGCCGAAGGTGCGGACGGCCGAGGTGCCTGGCAGCAACCCCGACAAGCCGCCGCGCCTGCGCTGAGCCGGGCAGCTTGCGGTTTCGCGGCGTGGCTGCAGGGATAATCCGCGGCATGCGGTCCCCTCCAGCGCGCTCCGGCGCCTTTGAACAGGCACCGTTCCGGTTGGGCGGGGCGCAAATTTGCCGGAAGGGAACCCAACGCGGCGGTTGCGCGGCTGTCATGCCGGGCACCCGCTGCGCCTGCATTCACCGGATGCCGGACTGCGGAACGCAAAAGCGCCGCGCAAAGCGCGGCGCCCGGCCCAAGGCCGCATAAAGCCGCGGCGGCGCAAGCCGCCGCGGCTGCGGGCGCGGGAGCGCGCCCCTAGGGCTTTACTCGGCCGCCTGCTCCAGCTTGTCCTGGGTGCGGGTGTCGAAATCGCTGGCGTCGTGGCGCTCGTGCAGCTGCATCTCCAGTTCGCCGAAGCTGCGGTTCACCTTGCGGCCGCGCTGTACCGCGGGGCGGCCGTCGATGGCCTTGGCCCAGCGCATCACATGGGTGTAGCTCTCCGCATCCAGGAACTCCGCCGCGTCATAAAGCCGGCCCAGCACCAGCTGGCCGTACCACGGCCAGATCGCGATGTCGGCGATGCTGTACTCTTCGCCCGCGATATAGCTGCGCGCCGCAAGCTCGCGGTCCAGCACGTCGAGCTGGCGCTTGGTTTCCATCGCGAAGCGGTTGATCGGATATTCGTACTTCTCCGGCGCATAGGCGTAGAAATGGCCGAAGCCGCCGCCGAGATACGGCGCGCTGCCCATCTGCCAGAACAGCCAGTTCATCGTCTCGGTCCGTGCAGCACCGTCCTTGGGCAGGAAGGCGCCGAACTTTTCGGCCAGGTAGACCAGGATCGACCCGCTTTCGAACACCCGCTGGGGGGTATCACCGCTGTGATCGGCCAGCGCCGGGATCTTGGAGTTGGGGTTCAGCCCGACGAAGCCCGAGCCGAACTGGTCGCCCTCGCCGATGTCGATCAGCCAGGCGTCGTATTCCGCGCCCTGATGACCGGCCGCCAGCAGTTCCTCCAGCATGATGTTGACCTTCACGCCGTTCGGAGTGGCCAGCGAGTAGAGCTGCAGCGGGTGTTTGCCCACTGGCAGTTCCTTGTCGTGGGTGGGGCCGGCAATGGGCCGGTTGGTGGAGGCAAACTTGCCGCCATTCTCCTGGTCCCAGGTCCAGACCTCGGGCGGGGTGTAAGAAGAGTCACTCATCTGTCGGGCCTTCTTTTCTGATTGTTCCGTTGATCCTTGAGCAGGCAATTGCGCATGGGGCGCCGCCCGGCTCCGGCAGAGATAAGCGGTTTTCCGCAAATTCCAATGGCCTTGCGTACCCGGCGTGGGGAAAAGGGCCGGACCCTCACGCCCGGTTCATTGCGCGACACAAGGACGTGAAGCCTGCTTCGCGCCTGCGCCGCAGCCGCTATGGTCGCCTTCAGGCCCGATGGATACCGGGCGCCGAACGGATCAAGAGGAACCATGCCATGAAGCAATTTGCCTTTGCCGCCGCCGCTGTCCTGTCGACGGCCCTGCCGGGTTTTGCGGGGGAACAGTATATCGATGGCACCGGCTATGCGGTGTCGGGCTATGACGTGGTGGCCTACCGCAGCCTGCCGCAGGTGGAGCCGGGCACGCCGCAGCCCGAGGGCGTGAAGGGCAGCACCGAGTTCACCGCCGAGCACAACGGCGCCACCTGGGCCTTTGCCAGCGCCGGGAACCGCGATGCTTTCCTGGAGCGGCCCGAGTATTACGCGCCGCAGTATGACGGGCACTGCGCCTATGGCGTCTCCAAGGGCGGCAAGGTGCCGGGCAATCCGAACCTTTGGCGGATCGTCGATGACAATCTGTATCTGAATATCACCAAGACCGTGGTGGGCTTCTGGGAAGAGGACATTCCCGGCAACATCACTTTGGCCGAGGCCAACTGGCCGGAGATCGAACCGGCAGAGGCTTCCGGCAACGTGATCCCGAACTTTACCTCGGACGCGCCAGTCGGCAACTGACGCGCGCGGGACGGGACAGGCCCGGGCTGGCGGCCGCAAAGGCCTCCGTCCGGACCGGCGGCCCGACCCGGCCCCGGCAGTGTGTTACTCGGTCGGTTCCATCAAGGGCTTGCCTGCCTCACCGAACTGGAAGACGACGAACTTCGCGCGTTCGCTTGCGCTCGCGTTGGCGCCGACCATGCCCACTCCGGGCATTTCGTAAAAGGCTTCGCCGGCGCTGTAGTCAACCGGCTCCTGGCCGTCGATCTCGAGCCGCAGCCCGCCTTCGAGCACATAGACAAACAGGTGCCCGGGGTGCATGTGATGCTCGGTCTGCCAGCCGGGGTCCACATCGAAGGCGACGATATTCGCCTCGGTGCCGGGCATGCCCTCGACCATTGTTTTCAGTATGGGCTCCGATTTGGTTTCCGCCGAGGCAGGCGCAAGCACAAGCGCGGCCGCGGCACCAAGGGCGGCGCTGGCCGATAGGAGTTGGCGTATCATGAGATCCTCCTTGGAGTGCACGCTCCGGGTCCGGGACGTGCGGTTAAGGACAGGCCGATCATACGCCAATCGGGCGCTTTTGGGGAGGCGGAAGGGAAAGTGCCTTGGTTTGGCGCAGCCTCGCGCGGTGCAGCCGCCGGGACGGCAGTTGCCTGCAGGCCCCATGACCCGGAAATGCCGGTTGCGCAGAACGTCCGGGAGGCGGTTGCCGGGAAGGCAAGAAAAAAGGCGCCCGCAGCGGGCGCCCTCGGGGGTGTTCGCGGATGAGGCTCTTCCGCAGGCTGCTCAGCGGCGGCGGTCGCGGCGCGAGGACATTGGCTGGAAGGCCACCCCCACATGCGCTTCGCAATAGGGCTTTCCCTGCTGGGTGGGCAGGCCGCAGAACCAGAAATCCTCGGTTGCGGGATCGCCCACGGGCCATTTGCAGGTGCGCTCGGTCAGTTCCATCAGGCCCAGCTTCTTGGCCTTCTTCTCGACCTCATTCACCTTGGCGAGCGCCTCCGGGCTGATCTCGTTGGCCGAGGGCTGCGGCGGCAGCGGCTGGCCTGCGGGGATGATCTGGCGGCGCGCCGGGGTGGCGGGCTTGGCGTCAGCCGCGGGCGCTGCGGCGGCAGGCTGTGCGGCGGCCGCCGGGCGGGCGGGCTCGGTCTTGGGCTGCGGCTTGGGCTTGCTGGCGGCGGGTTTCGGCGCCGCGGCCGCGGCAGAAGCAGCGGCCGGTGCCGGCTTTTCCTTCGGCTCTGCTGGCTTGGCGCTGCTGCCCGCGGTGCGGTTGGACAGGCCGAGGCGATGCACCTTGCCGATCACCGCATTGCGGGTCACCCCGCCCAGCTCCTTGGCGATCTGGCTCGCCGACTGGCCTTCGCCCCACATTTTCTTGAGCAATTCGACGCGCTCGTCAGTCCAGGACATCTGTTGCCTTTCCAAGCTAATAGCGGCCCCAGGTATCTGCGGCCGCCATCGTATTCCGTGATTGGCCCTTATTCTAATCACTGCGGGCGGAGTTACAAGGCGTCTTGCGCCTGAAGCTGAGGCCGCTATGCAGTCAGGGAAACCGCACGAAACGCATCACGGGGGGCATCATGGCAGACCAGGGCTATCAGGTCGGGCTGGGCGAGCGCAGGTTCGGGCGGATCAACTGGCTGGGGCTGCGCACCCTGGCATGGCGGGAAATCAAGCGCTTCCTGGTGGTCTGGACCCAGACGCTGCTGGCGCCGCTGGTCACCGCGGCGCTGTTCCTGATGATCTTCAACATCGCGATCGGGCCGCGGCGCGGCGACGTGATGGGGGTGCCCTTTCTCACCTTCCTGGCGCCGGGCATCCTGATGATGACAGTGATCCAGAACGCTTTTGCCAATACCTCCTCCTCCATCGTGATCGCCAAGGTGCAGGGTAATATCGTCGATACGCTGATGCCGCCCCTGTCGGCGCTGGAGATCCTGCTCGGCTATCTCGCCGGAGCAGTGGCGCGCGGGCTGTTCGTGGCATTGGGGATCGGTACCGGGCTAATGGCGGCGCTGCAGATCGTGCCGGCGCATCCGCTGGCGGCGCTGGTCTTCACCGTGCTGGGCGCTGCATTCCTGGGCGGACTGGGCATCGTCGCGGGCGTCTTTGCCGAGAAATTCGACCAGATGGCGGCGATCACCAACTTCATCGTGACACCGCTCGCTTTCCTGTCCGGCACTTTTTACTCGGTCGAGGCGCTGCCGCCGGTGCTGCGCGCGATCTCCCACGCCAACCCGGTGTTCTATCTGATCGACGGGGTGCGATTCGGCGTGATCGGCACCTCCGACAGCCCGCCGCTGCTGGGGCTTCTGATCTGCAGCGGCGCGACCTTCGCGGTCTGCCTGCTGGCCTGGGCGATGCTGCGCAGCGGCTACCGGCTGAAAGCCTGAGCCGGACCGTCCCGTCGCCCTGCATCATTGCGCGGGCAGGGGCGGCGTCTCTTCGGCTGCCGGGCCTGCTCTCCCGCGCCCCAGCCGCGGGTGCAGCTTCCCTGCCAGCAGCGCCGCCACTGCCGCGGCGGCGGCTCCGGCGGCAAATATCCCCGCCACCGGCGCCGCCAGCAGCACCAGCCAGGCCGCTCCCGGCGTCAGGATGCCGGAGACATCCCGGTAGCTGGAGTAGACCGCCGACATCTCGGTGCGTTCGGAGGGTTTCACCGCCATCAGGAAGGGGAGTCCGGCGCAAATGTCCAGCTCGATCAGCGCCGCGGAACCCAGCACCAGCAGAGTGACCGACACCGCAGGCAGCCCGTGCGCCAGGGCCGCGAGGCCGAAGCAGCCGGCCACCATGGCAAAGCCGCTGCGGATCGCGAAGCGGATCGAGGTTGCCTGCACGAAGCGCTGCAGCAGCGGCGTGCAGAACAGCGCCGCGTTGGTCAGCGACAGCAGGATGCCGCCGAGCTCCTGCCCCAAGCCGGCGCCGATCGCATAGATCGGCAGGTAGACCACGTAGATCCACCAGCCGCAGGAACGGATCACCGCAAACAGCCACCCCGCCACCAGCCGCGGCTGCGCCAGGAACCGCGGCAGGAAGGCGAGCGGACTGGCCGCAGGCGCGCCACGGCGGGCCCGCGCAATCTGGCGGCCGTCGCCCATGCGCATCCGCCAGAACGCCGCCAGCATCACCAGCGCCGCCGCGGCCGAGACCAGGAAGGGCGCGGGCGGCCACCACTCCAGAAGCAGCACCCCGCACATCGGACCGGCAGTCCAGCCCAGGGCGGAATAGAACATCCGCGAGGTCTCGCAGCGGCCCAGCTCAACCCGGTGGATGTAATCCAGCACGTAGGCGTTGAAGCAGATAAAGCAGGTGACCGCCGCCACCGTGTTCAGCGCGAGTGCGGCAACCGTGGCCGCGGCTCCGCCAATGAGTGCAGAGGCCGCCGAGGCCACGAACATCAGTGCCCCCAGCGTGTAGGTCCAGCGCCGCGGCAGCAGCCGGGCCAGCGCCGGCAGCAGCAGCCCGGCGCCAAGCGACAGCACCCCCACCGCGAAATACGACGCCGATACCAGCCCCGCATCCCCCAGCGCGCGGTACAGGATCAGCGGAAACACCGAGATCAGGATGCCGCGCACCACCGCTTCAAGTCCGGCCAGCACCGCAAAGTGGCGGATCGAGGGTACCGGGGCGTGGCGCAGCCATTCGGGAATCCGTCTTTCGTGCATCCGCCCGCTCCTTTGCCTCTCCGGGGCAGCTTGGCGGCCGCGGCCGCGGGGAATTGCCGGAAACCGCCGCAGGCGTCGCTCGCAGGCCGCGCGGGCGGAAAAATTTCCTGCGCCGGACGCAGGACCCTCCGCGGTTGCGGCGAGCGCCCTGCGGCGGAACGGCAATTGCATCTGTACAAAAGCGCTTTCTTTTTGTTCAAACCTCCATTATGGAACCTCTCCATGATCAAACGCGCACATACCGCTTCGTCGCGACGCCGACGCCGCACGGCCCCTGCCGCCGTTTGATCCTGCGCGCCGCCGCTCGCGGCGCCGCCTCCCCGATTTTTCATCCCCCGATTGACCAACCGGCCCGGCTTATGCACAGCTTTGGCCTCCACCTGTAAAAGGATGATCCCGATGATCCCGTCCGTTCTGCCAACCTACAACCGCGCCCCGCTCGAATTCGTGAAGGGTGAAGGCGCCTGGCTGATCGAGGCGGACGGGCGCCGATTCCTGGACCTCGGCTCGGGCATTGCGGTGAACGCGCTTGGCCATGCCCATCCGGCGCTGGTGGCGGCTCTGACCGAGCAGGCCCGGAACCTCTGGCATGTCTCCAACCTGTACCGCATCCCGCAGCAGCAGGCTCTGGCCGACAAGCTGGTGGAGCACAGCTTTGCCGATACCGTCTTCTTCACCAACTCCGGCACCGAGGCCTGCGAGCTGGCGGTGAAGATGGCGCGCAAGCATTTCTACGATAAGGACCAGCCGGAACGGGTGGAAATCCTTACCTTTGACGGCTCTTTCCACGGCCGGTCCTCGGCGGGTATTGCCGCAGCTGGGTCCGAGAAGATGACCAAGGGTTTTGGCCCGTTGCTGCCTGGTTTTGTGCATCTGATGTTCGGGGACCTGGATGGCGTGACCAATGCCATCAGCGAAAAGACCGCCGCGATCATGATCGAGCCGGTGCAGGGCGAGGGCGGCATCCGGACGGTTCCGGATGCGGAGCTGAAGGCGCTGCGCCGGATCTGCGACGAGCACGGCCTGCTGCTGATCCTCGACGAGGTGCAATGCGGCGTCGGCCGCACCGGCCGGTTGTTTGCGCATGAATGGGCGGGCATCGCACCCGACATCATGATGGTGGCCAAGGGCATCGGCGGCGGCTTCCCGCTGGGCGCGGTACTGGCCACCGAAGATGCGGCCAGCGGCATGACCGCAGGCACCCATGGCTCCACCTACGGCGGCAATCCGCTCGGCTGTGCGGTGGGCTGCGCGGTCATTGACGTGATCGCCGATCCGGAGTTTCTGGCCGATGTAAACCGCAAGGCGGGGCTGCTGCGGCAGAAGCTGGAAGGGCTGGCAGCCGACCACCCCGACGTCTTCGAGGACGTGCGCGGCAGCGGCCTGATGCTGGGGCTCAAGTGCAAGGCCGACACCTGCACCAGCGCCGATTTCGTGAAGCACGGCTACGAGGAGCAGCTGATCACCGTGCCGGCCGCGGACAACGTGGTGCGCCTGCTGCCGCCGCTCACCCTCAGCGACGAGGAGATCGGCGAGGCCGCCCTTCGCCTCGGCAAGACCGCCGCCCGGATCGAAACCGCCTGATCTTCTTCTGGCCAGAAATATCCTCGGGGGTCCGGGGGCAGACAGCCCCCGGCTTCCGGCAGAACAAAGCGATAAAGACATGAACCATTTCCTCGACATCCACAAAACCGATCCCGCGGGCCTGCGCGCCATCATCGACCAGGCCCGCGTCACCAAGGAGGCGCGCCAGGGCCGGCCGCGCGCGGCGCTTGACGACGAACTGCCGCTGAAGGACAGGATGGTGGCGCTGATCTTCGAGAAACCCTCGACCCGGACCCGCGTCTCCTTCGACGTCGGCGTGCGGCAGATGGGCGGGCAGACCATGGTGCTTTCCGGCAATGACATGCAGCTTGGCCATGGCGAAACCATCGCCGACACCGCCCGGGTGCTCAGCCGCTATGTCGACATGATCATGATCCGCACCTTCGACGAAAGCGTGCTGAATGAGATGGCCGAATACGCCGATGTGCCGGTGATCAACGGGCTCACCGACCGCACCCACCCCTGCCAGATCATGGCCGACGTGCTCACCTTTGAGGAGCACCGCGGCCCGATCAAGGGCAAGAAAGTGGTCTGGGCGGGCGACGGCAACAACGTCTGCGCGTCGTTCATCCATGCCGCAGGGCAGTTCGGCTTCGACTTCACCTTCACCGGCCCGGCGCAGCTTGACCCAGAGGAAGAGTTCGCAGGTCTTGCGCGCAAGGCAGGATCCAAGGTGGTGATCGAGCGCGACCCGGTGAAAGCGGTCGAAGGCGCCGATCTGGTGGTTGCCGACACGTGGGTCTCGATGCACGACAGCCAGTCGTCGAAAGAGCGCCGCCACAACATGCTGCGGCCCTATCAGGTCAATGACGCGCTGATGGCCCATGCCAAGCCGGACGCGCTGTTCATGCACTGCCTGCCCGCCCACCGCGAGGAAGAGGTGACTTCCGCGGTGATGGACGGCCCGCAATCAGTGATCTTCGACGAGGCGGAAAACCGGCTGCACGCGCAAAAGGCGATCATGCGCTGGTGTCTGGACGTCTGAGTTGCGGCCTGCGGGTGTGCGGGCGGCGGTCGGATCCACCGGCCGCGCGCCTGACAGGGGCGGCGCCTTCGCCCGCGCGGGGCGGCTCACCGGCCGACTGACGCGGATGTGACTGTAGCGCCGGGCGCTTGCCGTCTTGCGGCCGCGCTCCAAGTATCACGGCAGAGATTGAAATGGGGGACCTCCATGGGAGACCACGCCAGCAAACCTGCCGCGTTGATCATCGGAGCCGGGCCCGGTCTGTCAGCCTCCTTTGCCCGGGAACTGGGCCGGGCGGGATATGCGCCGCACCTGGCGGCGCGCAGCCCCGGCCATCTGTCCGCACTGGCAGAGGAGACCGGCGCCACCCTGCACCAGCTCGACGGCACCGACGCCGAGGCCGTGGCGCAGCTGGTGGCGGCGCTGCCGGGTGATCTGCGCGTGGCCTGCTATAATGCTTCCGCCCTGCAGCGGGGGCCGATCGCCGAACTGGATCCCGAAACCGTCCGAAAGGCGGTCGAGGTGACCGCTTTCGGGTCCTTTCTGCTGGGGCGGGCCGCTGCCGGGCGGATGCTGGCGCAGCAGCCGGAAAACGGCCGGCTGGGCACCATTCTGTTCACCGGGGCATCGGCCGGGGTGAAGGGTTTCGCCAATTCCGCGCCCTTCGCCATGGGCAAGTTCGCGCAGCGCGGCCTGGCGCAATCCATGGCGCGGGAACTGCACGCTAAGGGAATCCACGTGGCCTGGGTCAACATCGACGGGGCCATCAGCACGCCGGAGCGGGCCAAAAAGGCGCAATCCGAAGGCAAGGCAGCCAGCCTGCTCGACCCGGATGCGATTGCCCGCGCCTACATGACCCTGATTGATCAGGACCGCTCCGCCTGGAGCGACGAGCTGGTGCTGCGGCCTTGGGTCGAGACCTTTTGAAGCGGCAAGAAAAAGCCCCCGCAACCGAAGGGCGCGGGGGCTTGCTGTCTCTGTAGCGGTGAGGTCAGCCGACCATTGTGTTCAGCAGCAGATAGATCAACGCCGACAGCAGCGCCGCGGCCGGCACGGTGATGACCCAGGCGGCGACGATGGTCATGAAGTGGCTGCGGCGCACCAGCTTGCGGCGGCGGCGTTCCTCGGGGGCAATGCGCTTTTCTGCCGGGCGGCCCGCGGCGGATTTCTTCAGACGGCGCTCCATATGCCATTCGCGGAAGAAGCCGACGCCAAACACCGCGCCCACCGCGATATGGGTGGAGGAGACCGGCAGGCCCAGCCAGCTTGCCACGATCACGGTGATCGCTGCCGACAGCGACACGCAATAGGCGCGCATCGGGTTCAGCTTGGTGATCTGGCTTCCGACCATGCGGATCAGCTTGGGGCCGAACAGGAACAGGCCGAAGGAAATGCCAAAGGCGCCGATCACCATCACCCAGGTTGGGATGGTCACCTTGGCGGCCGCGGCGCCGAACTCGGTTGCATGCACGATGGCGGCCAGCGGGCCGACCGCGTTGGCGACGTCATTGGCGCCATGGGCAAAGGACAGGAGGCCGGCGGAGATCACCAAGGGCAGTCCGAACAGCGCCTTCAGCGACTTGTTGCGGTTCTCCATGCCTTTGGACTGGCGCTTGATAAGCGGCGCGGTCGCCACATAGCAGAGCGCGCCCGCGGCGGCGCCGATCAGCAGCGCGGTCTGCAGGTCGATCTTGACGATGCGCTTCAGCCCCTTCAGCGCCAGGTAGGAGGCAAAGGCCCCCGCCATGATCCCCACCAGCACCGGCACCCAGCGCCGAGCGGCGGCGATCTTGTCGTCCTGGTAGATGATCTTGGCCTTGATGAAGGCGAGGAACAGCGCCGCGATCACGCCGCCCAGAACCGGCGAGATCACCCAGCTGGCGGCGATCTTGCCCATGGTGGGCCAGTTCACCGCAGCAGTGCCCGCGGCGGCAACACCGGCGCCCAGCACGCCTCCGACCACCGAATGGGTTGTGGAGACCGGGGCACCGACCCAGGTCGCCAGATTCACCCAGAGCGCCGAGGAGATCAGCGCCGCCATCATCGCCCAGATGAAGATGTTGCCGCTGGCAACTGCGGTGGGGTCGATGATGCCCTTGGAGATGGTGGAGACCACGTCGCCGCCGGCCAGGAGCGCGCCTGCGCTTTCCGCCACGGCAGCGATCACGATGGCGCCGCCCATGGTCAGCGCATTGGCGCCGACTGCAGGCCCCATGTTGTTGGCGACGTCATTGGCGCCGATGTTGATCGCCATATAGGCGCCGAAGGCGGCGGCGGCGATCACCACCAGACTGGTGGAGGAGCCGCCGAACAGCACGCCTGCAGCCAGCCCGGCGAGAACAATGAAGGCCAGCGCGATCCCCGGCGCCACCAGCGGGCGGGAGACATAGGAGGTGGCCAGTTCCAGCTGGGAGATCCGGTTCAGATCCTTGTCCAGCGTATTCCATTGCGTGCGCTCAGGTGCATCGCTCATCTTGCATAGTCCCGGTTGAGGCAGGTTGCGCAGGCGCCTAGCCTCCTGTCCAAGCAGGTGCAAGCATTCGTCGTAAAAATGTCACATAATTTTTACAATTGGCGCAAAATGGCCTGCAGTTGCGGCTCATGCACCAGTTCCGCGGCTTGTTCCGGCGCCATCCACTCGCGCTTGCGGCTGCCGGCTTCGGGATAGTCATCGGCCAGTTCCAGCACTTCAGCGGAGAAGACCAGCGTGGTCACCGGCTCCCCGGTGCCGTTGTCGCGGCGCTTGTGGTAGAAATATTCGCCGATCGGCTCGGGCGAAATATCGGCCCGGGCGACGCCGGCTTCTTCCCAGGCTTCCTGCAACGCGGAGCCGGGTCCGTCCTTGCCGGTGATCGGCCAGCCCTTGGGGATGATCCAGCGCCCGGTGCCGAGGCTGGTGATCATCAGCACCTCCTTGCCGACCGCGCCCTGGCGGTAGCAGAGCGCGGCAACTTGCAATCGGTTCGGTCTCAGCAACAGGGGCCTGAGGATTTCCTCCCAGGCCCGGGTCAGAGTGCGGGTCATGCCTGCTCAGCCTTTGCGGTGTTTTTGTGTGCCGTCGGATCAAGTGGACAGATAATATAGAGGAAGACTCTGAATGCAAGGTTAACGCCCCGCCCGCAGGGGCCTGGCGGGTCCTGCGGGCGCCTATTTGCGGCGTTTCGCCCTCAGCGTCGGGTCTTCGCTCGTGGGGTCCTCGGGCCAGGGGTGCCTGGGGTATTGCGCGCGCATGTCCTTTCGCACGTCGGCATAGGACCCCTCCCAGAACCCCGGCAGGTCGCGGGTGATCTGGATCGGCCGCTGGGCCGGCGACAAAAGGGTGATCTTCAGCGGCACGCCGCCCACCGCGGGATGCCGGGTGACGCCGAACAGCTCTTGCAGGCGCACTGCAATCTCCGGCGCCTCGCCGCCGTAGGTGATCGGGATCCTGCGGCCCAGGGGGGTCTTGAAGCTGCCCGGCGCCTCGCGCTCCAGAAGCTGGCTCTGCTCCCAGGTGAGCGCCGCCTGCAGCGCGGGCAGGAGGTCGAAGCGCTTCCATTCGGCGCCCGTCTTCACCCCGCCGAGCATCGGCAGCAGCCAGTCCTCCAGCCGCGCCATCAGGCCGGGGAGGGAGAAATCGGGCAGGTCGTGGCCGCCGCCGCGCACCAGCTCAACCCTCGCCGCCAGCCGTGCCGCCGCGCCTTCCAGCCGCAGGCCGAGGTCGCGCACGCCCTCCAGCATCGCCCGCGCCACGGCATCTTCGGGAACGTCCTTCCAGAGCCGGTCCTCCAGCACGATGGCGCCGAGGCGCTCCTGCCGCCGAGCCACCACGCGGCGCTCTCGGCGGGACCAGCCGCATGTCTCCACCCAAGCGATCTGATCCTGGAAAAGCTCCCGGATTTCGCCCAGCGGGATCTGCGCCGCCATTCGGATCCTGGCTTCGCGCGGGTTGCCGTCGGTGTCCAGAGCCACCAGGAAGGGGGCGCCCGCCAGCGTGTCGCTGTCGTCCAGCACGGCGCCCTTGCCGCCCGACAGCACGAAACGCGGCGCCTCGCCTGTGCGGCGCTGGCCGATGCGGTCGGGATAGGCGAGCGCGGCCATCGCGGCGGCGGAGAGCGGCGTCCCGGCGGTTTTACCGGCCCGTTTCTCCAGCCGCCGCGCCTCGCTCCTGATGCGCTCCAGAACTTGCCGGTTCAGCTGGTAGGGGCGATTGCGCTCGAAGGCGCGTGCATCGCGCAGGGCCTCCAGCCGCAGGGAAAGGTCGGCGGGTGCGCCGCGCAACGGGTCGCGCTCGGCGAGCAGCGCCGCCAGCGGCGCCGCGGCGGGGCCCGCGCGCAGCAGCATGTGGCCCAGCCGCGGGTGCAGAGGCAGCGCGGCCAGCGCCTTGCCATGGGAGGTAATGCGGCCCTGACCGTCGAGCGCGCCCAGCATCCGCAACAGCGCCTGCGCCTCCGCCAGCGCGCCCTCCGGCGGCGGGGTGAGGAAGGCGAGATCACCGGGTGCCGCGCCCCAGAGCGCCAGTTCCAGCGCCAGCCCGGTGAGGTCGGCCGATTCGATTTCGGCGGGCGGGAAGGCCATCAGCGCGCCTTCCTCGCCCCGGGTCCAGAGCCGGTAGCAGGTGCCCTCCGCCACCCGGCCCGCGCGGCCCTGGCGCTGGGTGGCCTCGGCGCGGGTCACCTTTTCGGTCACCAGCCGTGACATGCCGGAGCCGGGATCGAAGCGCGCGCGCCGGGCCTGGCCCATGTCCGCCACCACGCGGATGTCCTGGATCGTGAGCGAGGTCTCGGCGATCGAGGTCGCGAGCACCACCTTGCGGCCATCGGGCTCCGGGCGGATGGCGGCGCGCTGCTCGGCGAAGGGCAAGGCGCCGAACAGCGGGCGGATGCGGCAGTTGCCGGGCAGGCGCTTCTCCAGCGCGGCTGCGGCCCGGCGGATCTCGCCCTCGCCGGGCAGGAACACCAGGAGGCCGCCGCCGGGTTCGCCGGAGGGGCTGCGGGTCTCCGCCTCGGCTTGCGCCACGAGGTCGACGAGGGCATCCAGCCTGCGCGCCCGGGCGGGCAGGGGGCGGTCGAGCCAGCGGGTCTCGACCGGGTAGCTGCGGCCCTCGGAAGTCACCAGCGGTGCCTCCATCAGCGCCGCCACCGGGCCTGCGTCCAGCGTCGCCGACATCGCCAGCAGCATCAGGTCCTCGCGCAGGGCGCCCGCCACTTCGAGGCAGAGGGCGAGGCCGAGGTCGGCGTTGAGCGAGCGTTCGTGGAACTCGTCGAAGATCACCGCGCCGACGCCCGGCAGGTCCGGGTCCGATTGCAGCATCCGGGTCAGGATGCCCTCTGTCACCACTTCGATCCGGGTGGTCTTGCAGACCTTGGCTTCGCCGCGGATGCGGTAGCCCACGGTTTCGCCCGGGCGCTCGCCCAGGGTTTCGGCCATGCGCTCGGCGGCGGCGCGGGCGGCGAGGCGGCGCGGCTCCAGCACCACGATGCGGCCCGGCGTGAGTCCTGCCTCCAGCATTGCCAGCGGCACCCGTGTTGTCTTGCCCGCGCCGGGCGGAGCCTGGAGCACGGCGCGGCCGCGGCTGCGGAGCGCATCGAGCAGGGCGGGCAGGGCATCGTCGATCGGCAGTCTGGCCAGGGCAGGGGGCATGGGTTTGGTCATGACGCTCCTTATCGCCAATGGCGGCGGCAAGGTCTAGCGCGGCGGCATCCGGGCGCGCGGGCGGCTTGCGCAATCCCGGTGCGTTGCGGCGGTTCTGCCGCCTGCGCCCGCGCCGCCCTTGCACTAGAATATGGGCCGGGGCCTCGGCCTCTGGACATTGGGGGCGCGCCTGCGTCAACTACGGCCGGACGAGCACGAAGGGAAGGCGGATGGACATTGCAGAGCTGAGCGGGCGGATACTGGAGGGCAACCGCCGCGCCCTGGCGCGGGCGATCACCCTGGTGGAAAGCGGCCGAGAGGATCACCGCGCCCAGGCCACGGAGCTGCTGGCCAGCCTCGCCAAGCACCGCCGCCAGGCGCTGCGCATCGGGCTCTCCGGCACGCCGGGAGTGGGCAAATCCACCTTCATCGAAAGCTTTGGCATGATGCTGACCGGCATGGGGCTGCGCGTTGCTGTCCTCGCGGTGGACCCCAGCTCGGCGCGCTCGGGCGGTTCAATTTTGGGCGACAAGACCCGGATGGAGCGGCTCAGCCGCGAGCCGGGCGCCTTTATCCGCCCCTCCCCCAGCCAGAGCCACCTCGGCGGCGTCGCCCGCCGCTCCCGCGAGGCGGTGGCCCTGTGCGAGGCGGCGGGCTTTGACGTGGTGCTGATCGAGACGGTGGGCGTCGGCCAGTCGGAAACCGTGGTGGCGGAGATGTCGGATCTGTTCCTGCTGCTGCTGGCACCGGCGGGCGGTGACGAGCTGCAAGGCGTGAAGCGCGGCATCATGGAGATCGCCGACCTGATTCTGGTGAACAAGGCGGATGGCGCCCTGAAGCCTGTGGCGACCCGCACCTGTGCCGACTACGCAGGCGCTCTGCGGCTGTTGCGCAAGCGGCCGCAGGACCCAGAAGGCTACCCCAAGGCGCTGATGGTCTCGGCGGTGGAGGAACACGGGCTGGAGCAAGCCTGGGAGGAGATGCAGGCGCTCACTGCCTGGCGGCGGGAGAACGGCCACTGGGACCGGACCCGCGCGGAGCAGGCCCGCTACTGGTTTGCCCAAGAGGTGCGCCAGGCGCTGCTGGCGCGGCTGCACACCGCGCAGGCAAAAACGGCCATGGCGGAACTGTCAGGGCAGGTCGCCGAAGGCCGGCTGACCCCCTCCGCCGCAGCAGAGCGGATGCTGCAGGATCACCTGAAAGGCTAGGGCGCGATGCGGGAAATCCGAGTGTTCGATGGTGACCGCCTGCGCGGCTCGCTGTTCAATCCGGGCCAACGCCGCCTGTTTGTCAGCTTCCGCCAGCGCACGCGTGAGGCCGGGCAATTCTCGGACGCCGCCCCCGTCAAGGCCTTCGCCGGTGCGGGCTATACGCATCTGCACCTGCAGGCGCGGTTGAATGACTGGTACATCAACGAAGAGACGGCCGCGCTGGAAGCGGCGCTGACGGAGGTCACGTCCGGGTTTGCCGAGGCCGCCGCAATGGGGTTCTCCATGGGCGGCTACGCGGCGCTGCGCTTTGCCCGGGCGCTGAACCTGACCCGTCTGATCGCAGTCTCGCCGCAGTTCTCCATCGCGCCGGAGCATGTGCCCTTCGACCGGCGCTACCGGAAGTACGCGGGTGGCTTCGATCCGGAGCAGGGGGCGCTTCAGGGCCGCGGGCATCCGGTAATGGGGGCGGTGCTGGCCGATCCGTTCCGGCCCGCCGACATGGTGAATGCGGAGATGATTCAGCTGGTGTTTCCGGGTCTTGGCATCGCGCGGCTGTGCGCGGGCGGCCACCCGGCGACTCAGGTCCTGCGGGAGGGGCGGCGGTTTCCGGCCCTGCAGCGGTTGCTGCGGACGCCCGGCCCGATCCCGGAACAAGCCGTGGCGCTGCACCGGCGCGCCCGCCGCGCCAGCCCGCAGTACTGGCGCCAGCTGGCGGAACAAGCCTGCAAAAGCGGGCGCATTCGGCTTGCCGCCGAGGCGGGAAACCGCCATACGCAGCTGGCGCAGGGGAAAGCGCCGGAAAACACGGGCATATGACTTGACCCCGGCGGCGATTCCTCCTACACGCATCCAACCAGTTTTCGGGCGCAGCCAATGGCCGCGCCCCTTGTGATTTGGATCCGGGCTGCCCGGACCTCGAGAAACGAAGGATGATGATATGTCGCGCCGTTGCGAACTGACCGGAAAAGGCCCGATGACTGGCAACAATGTCAGCCACGCCAACAACAAGACCAAGCGCCGCTTCCTGCCCAACCTGAACGATGTGACCCTGCAGTCCGAAGTTCTGGGCCGTGGCGTCAAGCTGCGCATCTCCGCAGCCGCACTGCGCTCGGTTGACCACCGCGGCGGCCTGGACGCCTTCCTGGCAAAAGCCAAGGATGAAGAGCTGTCCTCCAACGCGCTGAAGGTAAAGAAAGAGATCGCCAAGGCACAAGCCGCCGAGGCCTGATCCCTCCCTCACCGGATCGCCGGAATTGACGCGCCGCGCATGAGAGATCATGCGTGGCGTTTGCGTTTGCGCGATCTACCGCGGCGCCGGTGCGGCCCCGCTGCGGCCGAAGCCCTTGCGGCAGCCCGCGGGCGAGGGCATATCTGCACCCGATGAAGCTGCATTTGCGCGCATATCTCGGCCTCCTGCTGGCCCTCGGCGTCGCCCTCACCGCGCATGGTGCCGCGGCGGCGCGCGGAAGCGGGACGGCGTCCGGGCAGATGGTGATCTGCACCGGCAGCGGCGCAGTCACGGTCTATGTGGATGGCGAAGGCCGCCCGGTGGCGCCGCCGCACCACTGCCCCGATTGCGTGATGCAGCCGCTGGATTCACTGGCCGTGGCGCCCGCGCAACTGTCGCCCTGGCGCCGGAGCGCCGTTTTGGAGACTCGCATTGCGGAGCCCGTCTTGCCTGGCAGCCGTGCCCCCTTGCGCGCCCTTGCCCGGGCGCCGCCGGTGCGAAACTGACCCTGCCGGAAAGACAATCGCAAAACAGCACAAGCACTTCAGAAGGAGACAGATCATGTCCCTGAAATCCCTCGTTCTGGCGGCCGCGTCCGCCGCTGCCCTCTCCGTACCTGCCCTGTCCCTGCCCGCGCTGGCAGAAGCCATGAAGCCCGTGATGGTGGAGGACGCCTATGTGCGCGTCGCCTCCAAGGCCGCCAAAGCGGGAGCCGCCTTCATGCAGATTGCCAACCACGGCGCCGAGGACGACAGGCTGGTCGAGGTGCGCTCGGACGTGGCGGCGCGGGTGCAGCTGCACACGCATGAGGCCGGCGGCGGCGGCGTGATGAAGATGCGCCATGTCGAAGACGGCTTTGCCATCCCGGCCGGCGAAGGCCATGCACTCAAACGGGGCGGCGATCACGTGATGTTCATGGGGCTGAAGCGGAGCCTGGAGCATGGCGACATGGTGCCGCTGACCCTGGTCTTCGAAAACGCGGGCGAGATCACGCTGGAAGTGCCGGTGGACCTGGAGCGCAAGCTGGAGGCGCATGGTGGAGTGCAGCACGGTGAGACGGACCACTCCGGCCATTCCAACTGACGCCTGATCCGTAAAGGGGGGCGGGCGCGGCGTCAGGCTGCGCTGCAGCCCTCCTTCGCGCCCAAAGCCCGGGGCCGGTGGCCGCGGGCTTTTTGCCGTCCGGAAGCTAGCGGAGCAGTTCCGCCACCCAAGCGGGGACGATCTCGCTGGCGGGGCCGAAGCGGCGCTCGGCAAAGCGGCTGGCCTTTGCGGAGGGCGCGAGGTTCAGCTCCACAGTATGGGCGCCCGCCATCCGCGCCTCCTCCACAAAGCCTGCGGCCGGGTGGACCTCCCCCGAGGTGCCGATCGCGGCAAAGAGGTCTGCGTCTGCCAGGTGCGCGTAGATCTCCTCCAAGAAGTAGGGAAACTCCCCGAACCAGACCACATCCGGGCGTCCTGCGGGGGCTGCGCAGGCGGGGCAGGGCTCGTGCGTTTGCATCTTGAGCGCCGCCTCCCAGCGGTGGCCGCAGGCGGCGCAGAGCGCGCCTGCAAGGGTGCCGTGCATGTGCAACACGCCCCGCGCGCCGCCGGCTTCGTGCAGGCTGTCGACGTTCTGGGTGACGATCACCGCCTCGCCCTTGTGCTCGGCCTGCAGCCGCGCCAGCGCCTCATGCGCGGGATTGGGCGCGGCCGTTGCGGCCTGTGCGCGGCGGGCGTTATAGAAGCCCTGCACCAGCGCGGGGTTGCGGGCGAAGCCTTCGGGCGTCGCCACATCCTCGATCCGGTGCTGCGCCCAGAGCCCGTCTTCGCCGCGGAAGGTGCCAAGTCCGCTTTCGGCGGAAATGCCGGCCCCGGTCAGGATCACCAGCTTTGCGCCGGGGTTTTCCATCTGCGCCAAACCTCCTATCACTGGGCCCGAACGCCAGGAGCCCATTGCCCATGCCTACCCGCATTTTGTTTGTCTGCCTAGGAAACATCTGCCGCTCGCCCGCAGCCGAAGGCGTGTTCCGCGCGCTTTGCCCGGAGGCGCAGACCGACAGCGCGGGCACGTCTTCGTACCACATCGGCGATCCGCCCTACGGGCCGATGCAGGCGGCGGCGCGGGCGCGGGGGCTGGACATTTCGGACCTGCGGGCGCGGCGGTTCCGGGCCGAGGATTTCACCGCCTTCGACCTGGTCGTCGCGATGGACGGCGAGAACCTCCGCGACATCGAGGCGCTGCGCCCGGCCGGCAGCGCCACGCCGGTGAAACTGTTCACGGACTATGCGCCGGAGTCGGGCGCTGACCACGTGCCCGATCCCTATTACACCCGCGATTTTGACGGCTGCCTCGACCTGATCGAAGCGGCGGCGCGCGGGCTGAAGGCGGCGCTCTGAGGGTTTAGCCCTCGATCACCCGGAAGTCCGGCGCCAGGAAAGGCAGCCGCTGCACCGCCGGGCCGATCATTTGCGTATGCACCAGCCGCCGCACCGCTTGGGCCACGTCCTGCGGCACCCGTCCGGCCCAATCGGCGGCGGTGAACAGGGAGATCGTGCGCGACAGCTGGCCGAAGGGCAGCGGGAAGGCCTCGATATCGTCGTGGAAGCGGGCTGCTCGCATGTAGCCGAGCGGCGTGGTGACGGCCCAGCCGATGCGCCGCGCCACCATCGCCATCAGTGCCAGATGCGAGCCGATTTCGAACCGGTTCTCGAAGGTCAGCTTCTGGCGCGCCAGCTGCGCCTCGATCTGCTGCGAGATCAGCTGGTCGCGGGCATAGCGCAGGAAGGGCAGGGCGGTGAGCTGGCCGGTAATGTCGCCGATTGCCGACAAAAACCCCTGCGGCGCCACCAGCAGGAAAGGGTCCTGCACCAGCGGGTATTCCACCAGCCCCTCGTGCAGCTCGCCGCTGGCGGCGGCCACCGCGATATGCAGCTCGCGCGCCTCCATCGCCCGCACGATGTCGTGGCTGGAGGCGGTGATCATCTTGAACCGGCACCGGGTCAGGCTGTCGGCCAGGATGGTGGCCAGGCGCGGCGTCAAGTCATTGTCGAAATCGTCGATCAGCCCGATTGACAGCTCCGGCAGATGGGTGAGGTCCATCACCGTCAGCTCGCTTTGCGCCAGGCGCAGCTCGGAGAGCACCACGCCGGTGCGGGCAAGGAAATTGCGCCCCGCCGGTGTCAGCACCATCGGGCGGCGGCCGTGATCGACCAGGGCGCAGTCCAGCGCTTTCTCCAGGTTGCGCAATTGCTGGCTGACGGCCGGTTGGCTGAGGCCGGTCAACTGTGCCGCCTGGGCAACCGAGCCGGTCTTGGCGAGGGCTTCGAAAACTTCGAGCCCGCGCAGGGTAACGCCTTTCATCAACATGCTTACGCTCCAATACCTCAACCGTGTTGTTGAGCCTTGCCCGGTGCCGGTCAAGGGGGCCGATCGGGGCGCTTTTCCCCCCGGGTAAAATTGCCGCAGGGGAAGGAGCTGGAGGGCGTTCTGCCAGAACGGGAAAAGGCGCCCCTGGGCGCCTTTTGCGGTGCCGCAAGCGCGGCGCAGGAGCGGTGGCGCGGCTTAACCGCAGGCGCGCGCAGCAGTGGCGCCAAAGGCCTTGTAGCGCAGCCACAGGCGCTCGTCGCTGCGGCGGCTGGACTGGCGCACGACCTGCGCCTGATGCGGATCGCGAAACCATTTGGAGACGGTGCGCTGCTCGGCCCGGGTCAGGCTGTGGCTGGCGACTTGCTGGATGCAGCCGCAGAGCGCGGGCGGCGCGCTGCGGTTCGACTGACGGCAGGCGTTCTCGATCACGCCGGCCCCTGCAGCGCCCGGCGCCAGCGCCGCCAGGCTGCCCGCGCAGAGCGCGGCTAGAAGAAAATGCTTCATCAACTGTGCCCCGTTTTTTTGGTGCCCGCCGGGTGGCGGGCCTGCTTGACGGGCGCAGTATGACGCAAGCCCGGGCGCGGTTCAATCGTGGTAAACCGGACCTCTGGCAGGTGGACGCTGGTGGTGGAGGGAGAGCTTTGGCCCTCCAGTTCCCGCGCATGCCGACCAATCGGGAGCGTCCGGCCGGTTCTGCCCGTCCGGGTCAGTCCGGCCGCGCCTTTTGGCGGCGCAGCCGGTGCGGTGTCAGGCCTGGTTCGGCCCGCGCAGCGAGCGGATCGCCTGACGCACCGCTTTCCAATCACTGGCCTCGTCGCTTTTGCCGGCCTCTTCGCACTGCCGCATTTTCTGCGCGGCTTCGGCTTCGGCCCGGTCGCCATGCGCGCTGTAGAGCGCGCGGGCATATTCGGCGGCTTTCACGGCATCCATCATGGGTGTCCTCCAAGTGTTGCTGCCAACTGCGGGACGCATGGCGCGTCCGGCGCGTGGCGGCACTATAACGTATTTCGGCCCTGGGCGCACACCAGGCAGTTGCAGGCCAGGGCCCGGTCCTTTGAATGGCGTGCTTCAGCCGCGGGGCGTGCTTATTTGCGGGCAAGGCGGGGGGCGCTCAAGACCGGTGGCCGGGCGAAAGTCAGCACCCGCCGCGCGGGCGGCCGATGCCCCCGTCTCCCCCGGCCCGCGCGGCTTTCCGCTGCCTGCCTGGGGCACAGCATGCCTCGGCCCCTGCCAGGCTGCGTAAAGCGCGGTCCGGCCCCCCCTGCGCGCATGCAATCCACCTTGACCAATCCCGAAATCCAAATCATATCCCACTCCATGACAGACCTCGCCCACATCCGCAATTTCTCCATCGTCGCGCATATCGACCATGGCAAATCCACCCTTGCCGACCGGCTGATCCAGGAGACCGGGACGGTGCAGGACAGGGACATGAAGGCGCAGCTGCTCGACGCGATGGACATCGAGCGCGAGCGGGGCATCACCATCAAGGCCAACACCGTCCGGATCGACTACAAGGCCCAGGATGGCGAAACCTATGTGCTGAACCTGATCGACACCCCCGGCCACGTCGACTTCGCCTATGAGGTCTCACGCTCGATGCGCGCGGTCGAGGGCTCTCTGCTGGTGGTTGACTCGACGCAAGGGGTGGAGGCGCAGACGCTGGCCAATGTCTACCAGGCCATCGACGCGGATCACGAAATCGTGCCGGTGCTGAACAAGATCGACCTGCCGGCCTCCGACTGCGACCGGGTGGCGGAGCAGATCGAGGATGTGATCGGCATCGACGCCTCGGGCGCCATCCAGGTCTCGGCCAAGACCGGCCAGGGCATCCGGGAAACGCTGGAAAGCATAGTCCAGCACCTGCCCGCGCCGGAAGGCACCCGCGATGCCCCCCTGAAGGCGATGCTGGTGGACAGCTGGTACGACAGCTACCTGGGCGTGATCGTTCTGGTGCGGATCATGGACGGTGTGCTGAAGAAGGGCATGCGGGTCAAGTTCATGTCGAACGGCACCCTGCACCATGTCGACCGCATCGGTGTCTTCCGCCCCGCGATGCAGGTGGTGGACGAGCTCGGGCCCGGCGAGATCGGCTTTCTCACCGCTTCGATCAAGCAGGTGCGCGACACCCGCGTCGGCGATACCATCACCAATGACCGGGGCGGCTGCGAGAAAGCACTGCCGGGCTTCAAGCCGGCCCAGCCGGTAGTGTTCTGCGGGTTGTTCCCGGTCGACTCGGCCGAGTTCGAGGACCTGCGCGACGCCATCGACAAGCTGGCGCTGAACGACGCCTCCTTCTCATTTGAAATGGAAACCTCCGCCGCCCTCGGCTTCGGCTTCCGCTGCGGATTCCTCGGCCTGTTGCACCTGGAAGTGATCCGGGACCGGATCGAGCGTGAATACGATATCGACCTGATCACCACCGCGCCCTCGGTGATCTACCACGTCTACATGAAGGACGGGGAGATGATCGAGCTGCACAACCCTGCCGACATGCCCGACATGTCCAAGGTCGACCACCTGGAAGAGCCCCGCATCAAGGCGACCATCCTGGTGCCCGACGAATATCTGGGCGATGTGCTGAAGCTCTGCCAGGACCGCCGCGGCATCCAGATGGACCTCTCCTATGCCGGCTCCCGCGCGATGGTGGTTTATGACCTGCCGCTGAACGAGGTGGTCTTCGACTTCTACGACCGGCTGAAATCGGTGACCAAGGGTTATGCCTCCTTCGACTACCAGATGATCGGTTACCGCGAGGACAACCTCGTGAAGATGTCGGTGCTGGTGAACGACGAGCCGGTGGATGCGCTCTCCACCATGGTCCACCGCGACCGCGCCGAGATGCGCGGCCGGGCGATGTGCGAGAAGCTCAAGGACCTGATCCCGCGCCACATGTTCAAGATCCCGATCCAGGCCGCGATCGGCGGCAAGGTGATCGCGCGTGAGACTCTGTCGGCTCTGCGCAAGGACGTGACCGCGAAATGCTACGGCGGCGACGCCACGCGGAAGCGCAAGCTTCTGGAGAAGCAGAAGGCGGGCAAGAAGAAGATGCGCCAGTTCGGCAAGGTCGAGATCCCGCAGGAGGCGTTTATTTCCGCCCTCAAAATGGACAGCTGAAGCTGTCCATTTTGTGGGACGGCGGGCGAAAGCGGTTGGCGCAGCCAACTGCGTGCCCGCACCCCAGCATTCTGCGGTGATAACGCAACCTATTCAAACAGTTGCAAGACGGGGCTTCGGCTCCGTTTTTTGTTCCTGGCCTACCCAGCGTCCCGCCCGGCGGCACGCCGGGCAACGCCCGATCCGCCCCCACGGGCGGGAGCAGACCGGTTACAACGGTGGGTGCGGCCAATTGTGTGAATACACCAAATAAGAGAAAATTCTCTGGACTCCAGAAAGTCCTATTGTACGGTTTGGTGCGCAACTGTCTGTTTAATATGTGAAATGAATCCATCAACCAAGTATGTTCTCTACGTGGACGAGAGCGGAGATCAGGACGTCAAAAAGTTTCGCACTGAAGAACGGGTGCGTGGCTCTGACCCATTTCTAGGGTCAGGACCCATTGATTTTCGGCTATCGGTATGATTCACGGCTCGAAAACGAGCGGTGACCATGTCTGATCTTTTCTGGCTAACTGACGCGCAGATGGCGCGCCTTGAGCCTTTCTTCCCCA
>NZ_JBMERR010000009.1:0-138520 GCF_048820915.1 Cribrihabitans pelagius
GGGCCGCGTCGGTGACGGTCTGTCGGCGGATAATCCCATTCTGGCGACCAATGGAGATATGGCTCTTATAGCCGAACATCGGGATCGCGAGGTCGACCGGCTTACTGCCGTCCGCACGCGGCTTTGCCTTGGAGTACTTGACCGTCCAGCGCGCGTTCGTGTCCTTCTGCGCCGCCTTTGCAGGCTTATCCGGCCAGATCTCCTGCGCGGTTTTGCCCGCTTTGACGGCCGCCTTCTCGCCGTCCGAATTGCGCTGGCGCGGGGCAGCGATGAGGCTTGCATCGATGATCTGTCCGGCGCGTGGGATGAAGCCCGCCTGGTTGATTGCCCGGTCGAGTTCCCGGAACAGCCCGTCGAACGCATCAGCCTTGATCAAGGTCGCGAAAGTCCCAGAGCGTGTTCGCGTCCGGCACTGTGCCGGCGATCCCGAGACCGCAGAACCGCATCCAGCTGAGCCGGTCCCGAACCATACGCTCGGTTCCCTCGAGCGACAGTCCATGCAGGCTCTGCAGCACCAGCATTCCGAACTTCAGCACAATGTCCAAAGCCGGTCGACCGCCCTTGGAACTGCGCGGCCTGCCAGCCGCGCACTCAAGAATTGGCCGAAAGCGCTCGAAATCCACCGTGGCATTCAATGTCTCCAGCGGATCGCCACCCGCCGAGATCTCCGCCAGCCGGTCATCAACGCTCCAGAAGCCTGCTTGCCTCGACATGGCCGCCTCCCGGTTACGCGGGAAGTGAATCACGTTATCCGCCGATCAGCCAGAGGTTTCCGGAGGTGTCCAACTGTATCAAGCTGCTTGGCCAATCCCTGATGGCCGGAGACTTCGAGCGGCAGGCCGCGGAAATCCAAGTCCGCGCCGCCGTGCTGAACCGGCACACAGCTCTTGGCATCCATGACGTATCTGTCCCATAGGGCATCCTTCCATTCCATCGAATGAATCGCACCATCAAACCTTGGGATCAAACACCTAGTCCCCGTGGGCGGTGGCCTAATCGGACGCTCCTCTCCTCCGCCAGCCCCGCAACGATAGCTGCGGGCCGGAGGCAAGGCGGTTCATCCGATCAAATCATTCCCTCTCGCTCCCCCGGGTCTCAACGATGTGCAAGGGGCGGGTATTGGCAGCCGGGATAGTCGACCCCCAGATAACCGGCTTCAAACCGGTCCAGGTTCTGCCGCCAGGCCCGGCCGGGCCAGAGCAGGTCCACAGAGCGTTCAGCGGGGTGGTAGGCGGCGGTGTAAAGTGTGCCAAAACCCCTGTCGAAAGCCAGGGAATACAAGGGCGGCTTGAGGAACGCGCCGATGAATTTTGCCTTGGGCTCCTCGTGCAGCGTCAGCCGCTGCAGGAGAAAGCGCTCCCTCTCGACGGAAGCTGTCAGGCGCGCATGGCTGGTCCATTCGACGCGTTCCTGATGGTTTGTGGCAACCGCCGCACGGGTGATGAGGGCAGTGCGGTCGGGGGCCAGGAAGGCGGTGAAATAGGTCCGGTGGCGGTCCAGCACCGTCACATTGTAGCTCATGTGGCAGGGCACCCGCTGCAGCACCTCTTGCGCCTCCTCAAGTGTATCGCAGGTCTGCAACAGGTAACGCAGGATCAGCGGCACGCCGAAGCCATCCCCGATCGCGCGGCGCCCGCCGAAGGTGAGCGAGACGGCGAGCCCGGCATCGTTCACCCCGTCCAGAAGCCCGAACAACCCGTCCGACGTGCCCATCACCTTGCGGTCCTGCCATGCGGTCTTCAGGTACACCGCGTCAAAGGCCGCCGGGTTGTAGTCGTAGTTGCGCACCAGAAGCGGCTCCCGGCCCGGCCAGACCGCCTGGCTGCAGCCCGCCAGGTAACGCGGCGGGCAGTAGAAGCTGAGAAAGCGCGCCTCCATGTCGCCGCCGCCCACGGCGGCGCAGAGCTGATCGTAGATCCCCACGATTTCGGGCATATGGGTCTGAAGCGCCCGCCGGCATTCGGCATAGGTCGGCCGGCCGGTCAGGCCCTCGCTTGCCCACCAGTCCAGATAGGCGCTGCGGTATTCGGAAAAGAGCCCGGACAGCACCTGCCCGGGCTCGCTCTCCTGCAGGGCGCGGAATGTGAGTTTCATCCCCCCTACATAATCTTGAACGCCGGATCCTCAAAGGCCTGCGCCGAGGGCAGCGGGCGCGCGGAATAGGCGTTCTTGATGCCGTCGATCCAGCGCTTCGACTTGTCTGTCAGCTGGAACCCTTTGGTCATCGACCGGCCGCGGGTGACAAGGATGCCGAGATCGGCGCCCTCATAGCGGTAGTCGCCGGCGTTGGCGATGCGCAGGAAAAACGCCTCGTCCTCGCTTTCGACGGCGCGCCGGTGGTAGTCGAACCGGTCAAACACCACCTCGCCGTCCGGCAGCATCCGGTAGATGCCGGATTCCGGCGCGGAGGTCACGATGTCGACGGTATCCTCGGTGTGTTTGATCACCATCTGCGACCAGGAATCGATCATGTCCGGGTCGGCCCATCGGTCGTTCAGCTCGCCCACATCCAGCTTGAACGGCTTTTTCGAGAACTCCAGCAGGTGGAACAGAAACAGAGGCGCGTCGGCATGGGCAAAGGCCGCGTGGTTGGTCATTGAGGAGGCCCCGGTGATGCGCGGGTTCAGCTCGCCCAGCCAGATCTCGCCGGTTTTCTTGTCGATCAGGAAATCCAGCTCGAAATAGCCGCGGTAGCCTTCCTTCCGGAGCTGCTCGCCGAACTTGAAGGTCAGCTCGCGCGCCCGCTCGCGGGTCTTGGGCGGGAAGGCAGTCGAGAAGATTTCGTTGCCGCACCAGCCGCCGCGGTAGGGGGTCAGCTCCTTGAAGCCGACAAGCTCGGTCATCAGCGGCCCGACGATGGTGCCCTCGGCGGTGGCGCAGGCCTCGATCGCGGAGCCGCGGCAGTCGATCCGCTTCATGATCTTGATCTCGCCCTGGCCGGCGATCTCGTGCTCGTGCTTGCGGAAATCGGCCTCGGTTTTGATGAAGAAGGTGGTGTGCCCGGAATCGCCAAAGGCGCTTTGCAGCACCAGGTCGTTGCCCAGATCCGCCTTCTGGCAGATCTCCTTGAGGTGGTCGTAGCTCTCCACCTCCGACAGCGTGTTGGGCACCGAGGGCACGCCCGCCTTGTTGCCGACGCGGACGGTTTCGATCTTGTTGTCCATGCTGGTGCGCAGTTTCGCCTTGGGAAACCACAGCTCACCGCCGAGCTCCTTCACCAGCTGCTCGGTCTTCTCGTCGAACATCAGGAACACGAACTTCGGCTTGCCGCCGCGCGCCTTGACGTAGTCGATGACTTCCTTGTGCTGCAGCAGGTAGTTGTTGATGTCCTCGATCGACTGGAATTCGTCATGCGGCAGCTCCGAAGGCACTAGAACGTTCGGGTGGCGGCCGTCGAAACAGTCCATGTAGCAGATATACTTGAAATTCTTCACCCATTCATCAAGTCCAAGAAGATTAAAGTTCGTCGCTGAGACAAAATAGACCGGGTCCGGGTTGGTGTGAAAATAGCGGCGGATTTCCGAAATGTTGTTCAGAACTTTCTTCGGCATGTATGTTCTCCCTGTGAATTCTATTTCTTGACGGACATCAAAGCCTCTTTGGTGAAAACGCGCAGGCCCAGATCCTCGCGGTAGCCGTGGATCTCGCTGACATCGAGCGCCCGCATGAAGGACATGATTTCCGGGCTGATGACCTGTCCCGGCACCAGAATCGGAAAGCCGGGCGGGTAAGGTATGATGAAGCTTGTCGAGACCAGCTCCTCGCCGGCTTCGAGGCGCTGCATCAGGCGGTCGTCGATCGGGATGTAGTCGCAGTTGTCCTCGTTGTAGGCGAGGAAGAAGGCGGTGCGGATGTCGCCTTCCGGCGTGTCGGTGCCCGCCCGGAAGGCATCGTGGAAGCGGCTGAAGTCGGGCAGCGGCGGGACGTGCTCGATCAGGGCGGAAACCCGGTTTTCAAACGAGCGGCGCTCCATCTTGGAGGCATCGTCCAAAAGCTCGTCCAGTTCGTTTGCGATCTCCACCAGCACTTCGATCAGATAGGCGACCGAGGACCGGGTGGTGCCGATATTGGTCATGAACAGCACGGTGTTGCGCGAGGTCTTGTTGATCTGGATGCCGTATTTGTCCATCAGAATCTTGGTCTTGAAGGTATCGCCGTCCCAGCCGGTGCCGCCCACCGCAAGCGTGACGCGGGTCGGGTCCAGCACGAATTCGTCCTCCCGCCACATGTGCCAGGTATCGGCCCAGCCGTGGTCCGGGTTGTAATAGGCCGCCACCCCGCTGTCGCGGAACTGTTCGGGGATCATCTCGCCCGCGGTCAGGATCCGGAAGTATTTCTGCAATAGCGGGTTGTCGGAAATGGCGCGGCGGATCGACATCGCGCTTTCGATCTGCTTCTGCACGAACTCGAACCCCTCCAGCTCCACCTGGCGCCGCCCGACGTCGAGCGAGGCGATAATCTGGTAGTTGGGGGAGGTCGAGGTGTGCGTCATGTAGGCTTCGTGGAAAGACTGCTCGACCTCGCCCTTGAAGTCCTGGTCGTTGACATGGATCATCGAGCCCTGGCGCAGCGAGGTCAGTGTCTTGTGGGTCGACTGGGTGGCATAGGCGCGCACCCGCGCATCCGGCGGCGGCACCAGCCGCGTGTTCAGCCACTGGGCCTCCTCCGCGTCTTTCAGCGCCTCCTGCTGGGCCTCCCAGGCCGCGGCGGTGTCCGGAGTGCGCAGCGTTTGCCGCAGCGTGTTGGCCACCCCCATCGCGGTGCGCTGCCGGTAGGTCGGGTCAAAGCGGGCAAAGCCGAACCAGGCCTCGTCCCAGAGGAAGATCAGGTCTTTCTTGATCGCAAGGCATTCCTCCATCACCCGCTGCACGTTATAGACGATACCGTCGAAGGTGCAGTTAGTGAGCAAAACCATCCGGACCCGGTCCAGCTTGCCCGCGGCCTTGAGCTGCAACAGCGTGTGCTTGATCTCGCGCAGCGGCACCGCGCCATACATCGAGTGCTCGTGCAGCGGGTAGCTGTCCATGTAGACCACGCTCGCGCCCGCCAGCACCATGCCGTAGTGGTGCGACTTGTGGCAGTCGCGGTCAACCAGCACGATGTCGCCGGGCCGCACCACCGATTGCACCACAATCTTGTTGCAGGTGGAGGTGCCGTTGGTGGCAAAGAACGTGTGTTTCGCCCCGAAGGCCCGCGCCGCCATGTCCTGCGCTTCCTTGATCGGCCCGCGCGGCTCCAGGAGGCTGTCGAGCCCGCCGGAGGTGGCGGAGGTCTCGGCCAGGAAGATGTTGGAGCCGTAGAAGGCCCCCATGTCCTGGATCCAGTGCGAGCGGCTGATCGACTTGCCGCGGCTGATCGGCATCGCATGGAAGACGCCGGTGGGCTGTTTCGAATATTCCTTCAGCGCGGTGAAGAACGGCGACTTGTAGCGGCGGTCGACGCCGCGGAGGATGTTGAGGTGCAGCTCCTGGAAGTCTTCCTGGTTGTAGAACACCCGCCGGCAGCGGCCGAGGTCCAGCCCGGCAATATCCTCCGCCGAGCGGTCAGTGACCAGATAGGCGTCCAGTTCGGGGCGGATCTTCTCGATCAGGCGGCAGGATTCGGGGCCGTATTCATGCGGCTCGATCGCATCGACTTCCTCGGTTTCGCTCACCCGGGTGAGGTACTGGCTGAGGATCGGCAGCTCGATCTTGGACTTCAGCGACAGGCCGGGGCGGATCACCACGGCCTGGACGTTGTAGTTGAACAACACGCCGATCAGCGCGTCCTCCAGCGAAGGCACGATCACCGGCTCGTAGATGAACGGGTCCTCCACCCGGCGCATGCGCAGCAGGTTCTGCCGCAGGAACCGTTCCTGAGATTCCGAGACGTCATCGACGATCAGCACCTCGAAATAGGGACGTCCCAGGGCGCGCGCTTCGGGCGCGAGGGAGGCTTCGTCCTCGTAGTCCTCGGTATCGATCTCGTCGGACGACAGCGGGATCGACCGCCGCCGGTAGGCGCCCGAGGTCAGCGCCCGGGCGATGCGCCGGACCGCAATCGACAGATCGCCGGTATTGCCCTGGTGCAGCAGGCGCCGCAGGTGCTCGAAGGCATGGATGCCGGGAAAGGCCCAGTACCGTTCGATCGGGGCCAGCACCTCGAACAGGTGCTCGGCCGTGTTCATCAGCTTCTTGCCTTGCCGGCTGTCGGCGCTGTGCCGCGAGAGGCCTTCGGCGGCCTCCCGCAATGCGCTCCACCGGTCTGCGCGCAGCTGAGTTGCGCTGTAGTAGTCTCGGATCGACGGGAATTTCTTCTCAGATTGCAAATTCAAGACCTGCCCCCTTTCTGTCGTGTCCGGACCAGCGCCGCTACCCGGTCCGATTAACCTGAGCCCGCCTTTCCGGGAAAGGCGGAGTAATATTGCGGCGTAAGTATCGATTGGTCGGCCTGTTCCAGCGAGGTCCTGGGATCCGGCGCCTGCAGCCCGCGGGCCGAGCCCTGCTTGGGTGTCTCCAGCGGGCCGAGCGTCCTGAGGTAGGCATCGGCGCCGCTGGCCCGGTCATAGACGGTAAACTCGGCCTCCCGGTCGCGGAAGCTCTTCAGCACCTGGCCAAGCCCCTTGAGACCGGTTTCGCGCTGGCGCCGGACCTGGTCCAGGTCGATCTCGATCGGGAACATGTCCTCCTGGCCGGCCGACTGGTGCAGCACGGTGGCGGAAGGGTCGACAACGATGGAGCGGCCTACACCGCCGACGCCCAGCCCGTTCACGTCGATGACATAACATTGGAACTGGGCCGCCGTCGCGCGGGCGATGGCGAGTTCGGCTTCGCGGTCAGTGGTGCCGGTCAGCACCGGGTGCAGCAGCACCTCCACCCCCTGGCTGGTCAGCTGGCGCGTGGTTTCCGGGAACCAGATATCATAGCAGATCGACAGCCCGAAGCGGCCGATCTCGGGCACGTCGAAGACGCAAAATTCGGTGCCCGCCGAGATCCCTGCCTCGTAAGGGCGGAAGGGAAACATCTTGGAGTATTTCGCGGCGATCTCGCCTTCCGGGTTGATCACCACGGAGGTGTTGAAGATCCGGCCGTCCTCGGTCTTCTCAAACATCGAGCCGGGGATCAGCCAGATGCCGAAGCGGCGGGCATCCTCCTGGAACTGCTGCAGGGTATCGTTCGGGAACGGCAGGGCAAACCGGTCCAGCGGCCCGTAAGGCGCGAGTTCGGAAAACAGAACCATCTGGGTCCAGGGGAACCGGGCCATCAGGATCTCGATGCGGTGCCGCATGGCCTCGACGTTCGAGTGAAGCGCGGCAACGTGCATCTGAACACCAGCAATTGCAAAAGGTGTCATATTGGGCGGTTCTCCAGCTGTCTGTGTTACACGCAGTCTATTTGGGGTTCCCGGCCGTGGCTAGGGTGTATCCCCGCCGGCCGCGGCCGCCGGGCGCCGGCCGCCGCCACGTCCCACTCCAAATGCGCTCCAGCCCGGGCGGAGGGAGCGCCTGGGCCCGGTGCGTTTTGTGATATTTTCACGCCGTCGCCAGCCCGCAAACGCACAGCGCCGGCCGCCACGGACCCGGCGCATTATGCCTCAGCGGCGAGACGCGTTTCAGGCGTGCAGATCCTGCGCCAGGCCAGCCTCGCTCCGGCCTCTCAGCAGGCGCTTGGATCGGCGTGACCGAGAGTGAGCCGCGCAGAGATCTGCGCAGCCCCCAGGCCATCGCGATGTCCGCCTCGTTGGTGGCGGCCCAGAACTCCAACGGGATGAAGTTCCGCAGGTGCTCGCCGGCGGAAGTGATCTAGAAGCCCATCAGTCACTTGTCCGGGCCGATCATCACAAAGGCAGCCAGCGGCGCAACCGGCAGCCAGATGCTCCATTCCGGTATCTGCTGGATCCCGGATATGATCGGGGAAGCGGCAATTATCGGCGCCGGGACGATCAGGACGGTCTTCAGGGTCAGCGTCACCCCCCGAGCTCGGCGGATTTGACCTTGTTGGCGCCGGCGCCGTTCAGCGCCTCAGCCGGGCTGAAGGCCATCAGCTTGATGTTTTCGCGCGCGGGGATGCCTGCAGGCACGTCCATGCCGTTGCGCGCCGGGATGCAGCGCATCTCCCGCACCAGGTCCTGGCCGCCACCTGCGACAGCACGAAGACGGCGAATTTCTGCGCCGCATCGGCAATTTTTGCGGTGTCCAGGAGCGCCACCGCCCCGGTCGCGTAGCTGACGCCCTCCACGGGGGAGACGAAATCGACCGGCGAACCATCGGCCTTGTTGCGGAGGGTGAGGAAGCCGAGCATGGCGCCATGGGGCTTTCCGCCCGGGGCCACGGCCTTGAAAGTGCCGCTTCTGCCGCCCTGCACGCGGGCCTCGTTGCCGGCGGGGATCTGCTTCGTCGAGTGCTAGCAGCCCCCGGGCGCTGCAGAGCACGGGGTCACAGGCGCCGGCCTCCGGCGATTTGAAGGCCTTCAGCTGCCCCGCCTGCGCCATGACTTCCTGCGTCACGCACCGGCTTGGCGTCAAGGCCGGGGTCGGCGGCGGGAAGGCAACGACGGTTTTCTGCGCATCCGCATTGGATTGCGAGGCGTAGAGGGTGAAGGTTTCGGCAATGGACGCAGTTGCCGCCAGGGCCAAGGCGGCGGACAGAAGGGTTTTTTTTCCGAAACCTCCAGGATGTGGCTGTCGTTCGATAGGTTTGAACCGCCGGTATTTCCCGGGACTGCAACCTATTTGCGCCGTTTTGCCAAAAGGGATGTTGTTCCTTTCCGCCGCAGGCCGGTTGCCCGGGAGGTTAAGTAAGTCGTTCCCCTCTCCGGGACAGAGAGTGTTAAAGAACGGAATGGAGTCTTCGGTGCAGCGCCCTGTGCGCGGGAATGACGGGGAAGTCGTCCGCTCGGCCTGTGCCAGAATACCCTTGGTGATTACCGCGGGGGCTGGCATTATTCGCCCACAGGGTGAGTTTGCGGGAGATACCTTCATGCGTTTGGCCCTATTTCTGGCAGCCCTGGCTGCAACCGCCCCGGCCCTGGCGCAGAGCCAAGCGCCGCAGGTCGCGATCGCCCGTCCCTTCGGCGGGGAGGTGAACGATCATTTCGACGACGCCTCGAAGACCTCCGGCGGGGTGCTGGCGGGGCTCAGGGTTGCGGTCGCGGGCTCTGCCGCCTTTGACCCCTCCAATGTGCTGGTCGCGGCGCCGCCGCCGTCTGGCAGCATCATCTGTGTGCGCGGGGTCAGCCGCGACGGTCTGTACTGGACGCGCACGCCCTATACGCTTGAAGCCGGCGGTACGGGACAGGGCGCAGTCCGCCTGCAGCCCTTCGCCAAGCAGGAATACGAGCGGCACCTGCGCGCATATGCTCGGGAAGACGTGGCCCTCGTCGCCTTCACGGCCTCCGATGAGACCTGTTTCGAGGAGCACGGGCTGTTCCTGCCGGAACTGCCGGCTAGTGGCGGAGCGGAGGAATTGCAGCTCCTGGTGAACTCCGGCTCGCGGCGCACGAAGGTG
Source organism: Cribrihabitans pelagius (assembly GCF_048820915.1). Taxonomy (NCBI): domain Bacteria; kingdom Pseudomonadati; phylum Pseudomonadota; class Alphaproteobacteria; order Rhodobacterales; family Paracoccaceae; genus Cribrihabitans; species Cribrihabitans pelagius. Next base: position 9,485 of record NZ_JBMERR010000009.1, read on the forward strand.
GAGCTGGCGCTCGAAGGGACGGCGGGCGGCGGGCCGGTGCAGGGCAGCTGCGCAAAGGTCCAGCACGAGCGGATTGCCTTTGACACCCGCTGCCGGGTGGCCTTCGGTCCTTTGACGGTGCCGGCGGTGGGAGTCCTGCGGATCAGCCTGGATGACGGGCTGTCCCCGGTGACCAAGTCCTATCGCGTGCAGCTGCGGCAGATGCCATGACAGGGCAGGCCCAGCAGACCAAATCACAGGCCAGGCGCGGCGCCGTGCTGTTTGTCGTGGCTGGCCTTGTTGTCACGGTGCTCTTCGCGCTGCTGCTGAAAGTGGCGGTCACGTGGTTGTTGTCGGCCGCCAAGCCGGTGCTTTTTGCCGATGTGCGGACCAACCATGTCTCCTTCACCGCCGACCGCAGCCAATTGGCGATCCTGCCCCTGCGCAATGCCATTCTTATCGCCCCCAGTGACCTCTGTGAAGCAGCTGAGGAGGAGGAGAAGCTGGGGGACCAGGACCCGCGCCTCACTGCCCGCATCACCCCGCCTACCGGCGCCACGGTTGAGTATTTCGCCCTGCCGGAGTTTATCCAAATCAACATCCGCCCGAAGGCCGCGAAGGATCAGATCCTGGTGGAAAGCCAAGGCGCGAACTGCCGCCTGTCGGAGCGTCTGACCGTGCTTTTGCCGAACGAGACACTCCGCCGGAACCAGCCTCTGCCGGTCTTTGGGCGGCTGGAGGTGAGCCAGGAAATCGGCATGCCGCCGCGCCCGGATCCGGGGGATCTGGAGGCCGCCACGCCCGCCGGGACCCAGGTGGAGCGGCTGCCGCGGTTCTTTATCCATGGCGGCACTGCGCAGATCTTCGCGCGCTCCTCCTCCCCCTTGGACAGCGGCAAGCTTTACCCGGTGGCCGAGAGCAGCTTTCCCATCGTGCGCGGCAGCCGGATCGAGGTGGCGGGCGGGGAGGTTTCGGGCACTGTGATGCGGCTGCCGGGGGAGCCGGCCATGAACCTGCAATTCACGGTGAACGCCGAAGAGCTGAAAATTTTCCGCCCCGGCAGCGACCAGCAATCCGAGGTCATCGCCGTCGGCCCGATTGCCCGCGCCTTTGGCGACCCGACTATCGCGCCGTTCCTGGTGGCCTTCCTGGTGATCAGTTTCTTCCTCCAGCTGGGCTTTGGCTTTTTCTCGCTGTGTATGGATTGGCGGAAAGGAGAGACATGAGTGTTCGCCTGATTTTGCTGTGCATCACCCTTGCCGCGGGGCCGCTCGCTGCCGCCCGGGCCGAGACGGTCTTTGTTGCCGCGGCCTTTGCCGAAAAGGCCAACGGCTGGCTGTTTGGCTCGCGCAAGGACCGCAGCTGCTGGATCGCCTTTCCCTGGCATCTGGTCGACCGCAACGGCGGCGAGGGCGGGCTGCGGTATCTTGACCAGTCCGGCCGCGCCGGCGAGACCGGCCGACCGGCCCATACGGTGCAGATCGAGGGCGTGCAGGCGGCGCCCGGACTGGAGGATCTGGCCTTCGCCCGGGTGACAAGCGGGCGCCGCGCGGGCGAATGCCCTTCGCGCCTGGGGCTGCCAAGCAGTTTCGCCTTTAACGACGCCCTGCGCGCGGGCGGGCCGCTGCAGCTTACCTTCATGCAGGAAGGGACGTTCCGCCGGATGGAAATGGAACAGACCCTCGCCACCTCGGATGCAGAGCGCGGCAGCCTGCTGCTGCTGCGGCCGCGCAGCCAGAGGGACCTGGGCTTCCTGCAAAAGGGCATCAGCGGCTCGGTTGCCGAAGTCAGCTGGCATGGCCGCCTGCGCCCTGCCGCGATGGTGCTGGGGGAGGCAGACGCCGGGGCGGAGGCCGTTCGGGCGCTGCGTTTCGACCGGATCCGGGCCGCCTTCGAAGCGCTGGAGGCGGCGCAGGACGCTGAACCCGGTGCCGAAGGGAAGGCGGCGCCGGGCCTGGCCTTCACGGTTGTCAGCCTGGCGGCGGATGTGCGGGACGGCTCCGCGCAGCTCACGGGCCTCTCCGGGCAGGGCGCCTGCTGGCGCGCCGCGCCGCCCGCGGGCAGCCGCACGGTGGAACTGGTGCTGGAGGTGGCGGCGGCAGACCGCCGCGTGGGAAGCCTTGTGCTCGCGGCGGCACCGGACTGCGCCGCACCGGCCCGCGCGATTGTCGAGGGCCGCAAGCCGGGTGCGCTTTGGGAGGTGCTGTCGTCGGCCTGCCATGCCGGGCCGGAGCCGCAGCCCTGCCGGATCAACCGCGCGGCACCCTACGAGATCCGGCTGAAACTGCTGCCGCAGGCCGGGGAGGCCGGGCTGTCGCGTATCGCGCTGCAATGAGGGGGAGGCCGGCCGGGCTCAATCCATCAGCTCGGCGGAAATCGGGTAGGTGCCGAGGTTGCCGCAATGGATTATGCCTTGCAGCTGCGAGTGTTCCGCCAGGTCTGCGGACAGCTTGCATTTGTAGCTGGCCGATCCCCATTTGACCGGGCCTTCCCAAACGACGCCGGGGCCCAGCACTGCGGCGGTTCCGCTGTATTCCTCTTCCGGTTCCCGGTTCGAGAAGGTCGTGTACCAGGTCGCAGTGCCCGCGCCCGCATCGCCGTTGGCGGCCTGGAACACCAGGCCGGTTTGAATGGCCGGGTACAGGCTGCCGGGCCGCTCCGGCTTCTCGACCCGGAACCGGATGCGCGGCAGGGCGGCGATCACGATGCGCAGCGCCGCGTTCCTGAGATCCACGTTGTCCGAAGCAAAGACCTGCCGCATGCAGGCCTTGCGGATATCGATATTGTTTGTGGCCACCGCATCGGCGAGGTAGCCGATCACCAGATCCGGGTTCGGGTCTCCGCAGGCGTCCCGCCAGCTTTGCAGTGCGGCGGCGATGCTCCGGGCATTGGATTGGGCGTTGGCAGGAACGGGGCTGAGCGCAAGCCCGAAGGCTAGAAAACAAATGGCACTTTTTAACATCGCGGCACCGGGTTGCGGTTAATGAAACAACCTAGATCTGGCACCAGTTTCGCGGCTGCGTCAAGTTTGCCGCCTGGGCGAGCGGGCGGCAGCAGCCGCCGTTCCCGCGTAAGTCACTGATAAATATCGTGAAGGATGCGGAGATTTCACATGTTTCAGCCTGCTGGCAGACCAGATGCGCGCCAGGATTGTTTACCGGCCGGGCAATTACGCTATATTTGCGATGGGTATTGTTTGCGAGTCCGGTTCGGAGCGTTTCCCGTAATGCCGCGGTTGTTTTCCCTTTCATTTCCCTTGTTCTGCCTTGCCGTTTTGCTGCTTTGGTCCGGGTCTGGCCGGGCGCAGGCCGTCTGGCAGTTCACCCCGGTAGAGGCGGCGGGCGTGGGTTCGGCGGACCTTGTCCACGGCGGCAAGCCGGTGCTGGCGCTCCGCTGCCGCAGAGCCGGCAGCAAGAGCCCGTTCCCGGGCCGTTTGGGCGAGGAAGGCCGGCCGGGCGTTGCTCTGATGCTGCTGTCTCCGGAGGGGGCGGACAGGGTACAGCGTCAGCCCCGCCGGTTCCGTTTTGAGATCGACGGCCAGGCGGCGGCCACCTTTGCCATGACCCACGACCCGCGCGATGCCGCGATGGTGGCGCCGGTGCTGCTGCACAGCCCGTTGCTGGCCCGGATGGCCGCGGGACGGCGGCTGACGGTGCTGCATTGGCAGGGCGGCCGCAGGGACGTGAGCCTGCACGGTGCCGCTGACGCCTTGCAGGCACTGGTATCTTTTTGCGGCCGCACGGATGCGGACCTGCGCCCGGCGATCAATTGCGCCACCGCTCAAACGCTAAGCGCACAGGCGGTCTGCACCCACCCCGGCTTGGCGGAGCTGGACCGGAGCATGGCCGCGCTGTTGCAGCGGCTTGGCACCGGCGGCGCGGCGGGTTCCGGGCTTGCGCAGGGCCAGGCCGCATGGTCCGCCAGGATGGCCGGATGCGGGAGCGTGCCCGATTGCATCGCCGGGCACTACCGTGCCCGTTTGCAGCAGCTGGAGGGGGTGACGGCGCAGACGCGCCCGGCAGCGGCACCAGCAGCACGGCCCGGCAGGACGCTAGACGGCCGGGAAGCGGTGGCCCAGGGGCTGGGCCTGTGGCTGCTGGGTCAGCGGCCCGGCTTTGTCCGCACCTATCGTGTGTCAAATGCGCTGCGCAGGGACGATCTGCCGCCGGGCTACCCCTCGGTTCCCGAGGGCGCGCGCGCCGGTTCACCGGAGGATGCCGCCTTTCTGCAAGCGGTAAGCCGCCTCGCGGTCCGGGTGCACCCGCCGCAGCAAGTGGTGCTCGGCATTCCGGTCCGGCTGGAGCGGCCTGGCACGGGACAGCCGCCAAGCCTGCGCCTCGATCCTCCTATGGTGAACGCAGGCCTGGAGTCCAGCGACCCGGCGGCGGTCCGGACGCTGCACGTGGCGGCAGGCTATGGCATGGGAAAGGTCCGCCTGATCGAGCAGGCCCCGCTGCCCTTGCCCGTGCCGCCGGCGGTTGCCATGCGTCTTGCAGGGACTGGCGATACTTCGCGCGCTGCGCAAGCCCATCGCGAGGACAGAACCTATTTGCGCGCAAAGATTGCGCTGGGCGAATCCCGGGTGCGGCTGCCGGCAGAGACGCAGAATGTGTATGGATTGACCCAGAATACGATCTCGGCGGACATCGCGATGCGGGTGGAGGAGGTTGCGCTGATCCTCCAGCCTCGCACGGAGCACCGCCCCCGCTATGGTCAGCCGGTCCCGCCCGCGCCGCCGGAGCAGGTACTCCACGTGTGGCGGCGCGGCGCAGGGCAGCAGACCCCGCCCGCGGGCCCGGCCAGCTTTGCAGACTATGGCTTGCTGCCACAGGGGGGGCGGATGCTGCACCCCACCTCCGCCGCCCGTGAGCACCTGGGCCTGCCCCCGGACCCTGGCAGGCGCGGCCCCGCGCGGGCGCAGGCGGCCAGTCTCGCCCTGCGCCTGGCGGCCGTGATGCAGGTCGGCGGCGAGCGCCCGCTGGCGCCCGAATTGGCGCTGTCGCTTGCCTTTTCGGTGCTGAAGCCCTTGGAGCGCGACCGGGTGCTGCCGGTGGGCTTCCGGGACAGCCCGGAGGCCACGGGGATGAGCGCGCCGGAGTGGCAGCGGGCGCTGCGCCGCGCCAGTCCCGCGATCGCCCGGATGGTGCAGGCCAAGGCACCTGCCCTGCCGGTCAGGATGCGCGGCCTGGGCCTGTTGCAGCTGCAGACCTATGATCCCGCATCGCGAGGCTTTGCCTTCCGCCTGGACCCGCAAGACCTGCTGTGGCTGCAAGGCGGGCCGGCAAACGGCGGGCTCTGGCCTTACCGTAATCAGTTTCCGGAGTTCCTGCCGGTCCCCGAGTCCCGGGCCATTGCGCTGTTGCAGCGGCTGGAAGTCGACAGGCTGCCGGGGGAGAGCGTGGTGGCGGTACTGGACTACCAGCTCGGCCCGCCCCGGGTCTTGGCGCGCGGGCAGGGGCCGGTAACGCAGAAGGAGCTGGATCTGCTGGAGATCCCGGTGATCCCCGAGGCGCTGCACCTGCTTGAAAACCTGGAAGCGCAGACGGTGCTGGCCAGCTTCCCCTTGACCCGTCCGGAGCCCGCGGACGGGGCAGATCTGCCTGCCGAGCTTTACCTGACCACGGCCGCGAGCCTCTGGGCGGCCGCCGGAGCGTTGCCGGGCGGCGAAGCCATGCTGGCGGAGCGCGCCGGCGGCTTGCCGGGCATGGGCCGCCTGACCAACGCGCAGAGGCTGATGCGCATACGGCAGGAAATCACCCGGATTTCGGCGCTGCGGCGGGAGAGCTACATCGTCGGTGGTGTCTTGAGGCTTGCCGGGTACGACACGGCCCGCGGCGGCTTTGCGCTGCAAGGCCACCTCCGGCTGGAGCCCGTCGCGCACCGCCATGACCTCAGCGAGCTGCGGCCTCCGGCGCTGGCTGCGGCAGCGGGGGAGGCGATGCCTTTCCTCGCTGCAACCCCGGAACAGGCGCAGCAGATCGAAGTCTACCTGAACCGGCAGCGGGAATTCCGGGTTTTGCTGCGGGTGCGGCCGCTGGCGGTGAAGGAGCACAGCACCCTGCTCGTCTCCCGGCCGTCGGAAATCCTGGCGGGCCCTGCCCGGCAGAACGGGTTCCCCGAACGCATCGCATTGACGCTGACGGTGGCCGCGAAGAAACGCACCGAGGCCAGCCCGGATGCCACGCTGGCAGCACCGGAGCGGCTTTATCTGGACCGCGAGACCGTGGACCTGCTCACCATCCGCGCCGAACCGCAACTTTACGATCGGGACGCTTTCAAGCGGATGCTGGACGAGCGTTTGGCGCGCGAGCGTCTGGCAGCGGCGCAGGGCGCTGCGCTGCCCTGGGGCGCCTTCTTCCGCAATCCGGACGCGGGCCTGACCGAAGAGGATCTTGCGGCGGTGCTGCCGGCCTTCACGGAATGGACCCGCAAGCGTGCAGCGCGTCTGCCGGAGCGGCTTATCGTCCCCATGGCTGCACAGGGTATGGGTGACCACCCGGTTACCGGTTGTTCGGGCTTTGGCTATCTGGCGGAGGCTGGGCGCGGCGGGGCTGTCAGCGGGCATGCAGGCAAACTCCTTGGCAGTGACGCGCAAACTGTCCGGACCGCGCGCCCGCAAAGCGCGCCGCCGCAGGTGCCGGCGCCGGGGCTGGACCGGGCGCTTCTGCTGCGCGGCCGGGCCTCGCACCAGGGAATTCCGATGGGGTTCCGGGCCTGCCCGTCCATGCCGCGGCACAGCCATTTGCAGACGCCATCCGCAGATGGCGATGCCGCCGCCTACACCGACGCGCTGGTGATCCTGCGCAAAATGCCCACGCCGGGCGCGGTCGCGGGCCGCCCGGTGGCCTATGACTACGGCATCGAGGTCTCCGGGGTCCGCTTCGTGCCGTTGCCGCCCGGCGGCAGCGACTTGCCGGGTTTTCGCGGCGGGATCGTGCTTGAGGGGACGGTCACTGAACTGGCTGTTCACACCGCCGCCGGCAGCGGGCAAAGCAAGGTCACCGCGCGGCTGGCACCGAAGGACTGGCAGGCGGCCCATGGCACGGCGCCCGCCAGCCTGGAGATCCGCGGCCTGACACTGGGGATGAGCGAGGCAGAGTTCCTGGAGCGGGCGCGCGGGATTTTTCCGGAAGGGGCCGCGTTCCGCGCGCTGCCGCAGGCGCAGCCCACGCTTTACGGCAGCGCCGCCGCACTGGTCTCCGCGGACGGTGAGGAAGCGCTGGCGGCCACGCTGGTGCCTGGAGCGGACGGCGCATTGGTCACGGCCATCCTCTACCACCGCCGCCTGCCCGCCGGGGATGCGACCTTTGCCGGGCTGCGCAGCGCTTTGGAGCGGAAATATGGCGCCATCTCGGTGGAGCGCTCCGGGCGGGAGTTCTACTGGGGGGTGCCGGCCGCGCAGATCGACCCGATGGGCCTTTGCACCGGCACACAGCTTTTCCAGGGGCTCGGGGCGCCGCAGATGCAGCTGGAAGGCACCGGCGGGAGCAGTGCGGAAAACCCGGGCGGCACGCCAGCCCTCTTGCCCCGGCGCTGGGCGCAGGGGGGGAACTGGCGCGCATTCGGCTGGCCCTCCGACGGCAAGGAGGCGCGCAGCTACTTCCGGGCAGAGGAGGTTCTGCCGCTTTGCGGTCCGGCGGTGGCGGCCCGGGTGGGCGATCGCGGACGCGAGGGGCTGACGCTGGATATCTGGCTGGTCGACATTCCCCGTGCGCGGGCGCTGGCCGAGGCCGCGCCCCGGGTGCAAGAGGAGATCGATCTGGATCTGTGAATGCGGGGGCTGGCGCGCAGGGTCAGGCCGCCGCCAGCCGCGCCGCGCGGATCAGGGCCAGCAGGCCGGGTTCCGATAGCGGTTTCTCGATCGCCGGGAGCTGGACTGCCCCGCGAAGGCCCGCAGGCGGCGGGGGGATGCGGCGGGCGGACATCACGATGACATGGCAGCCCTCCTGCACATCGCCGGCCAGCCGGGCGAGGTCCCAGCCGGAATGGCCTGCGTCGAGGTTCAGATCGCTCAGCAGCAGATCCAGCCCTGCCATCTGCCGCAGCAGCGCCGCGCCTTCGCCGTAGCTGGATGCCTGCCGCACGCTGAGGCCGAAGCGTTCCAGCGCCGCGGCGGCGGCGGCGAGGTAGGCCGGGTCGTCATCCACCACCAGCGCGGTGCCCCGGAACTGCGGCGGCCGAGGGGCGGGTGCGGCCTCCGCATGCGGCGGGAAATCCATGGCGACGGCAGTGCCTGCGCCGGGGCGGGAGGTGATCGACAGCCGGCCGCCGGACTGATGCACGAAACCATCGACCATCGACAGGCCCAGCCCGGTGCCGCTGCCATCGCTGCGCGCGGTGAAGAAGGGGTCGGTGGCCTGTTGCAGGATTTCTGGCGGCATGCCGCAGCCGTCGTCGCAAATGCAGACGCGGGCGCCTTCGGCGCCGCCTTCGACGCTGACCCGCACCGTGCCCGCGCCTTCGATCGCCTGGCCTGCATTAACGCAGAGGTTCAGGATCGCGCTTTCCAGCTGGCCGGGGTCGATCCGGGCCAGCACCTCTTCGCCGGGCAGGCCGAACTCAAGGGCAGCGGTTTCGGGCAGCGCCATTTCCAGCAGGTCCGCCATGCCCTCCACCAGCTGGCCGATGTCCGTGACTTGCGGCTCCAGGTGCTGCTTGCGGGCAAAGGCCAAAAGCCGCTCGGTCAGGGAGGTGCCGAGATCCACCGCGGAGCCGATCCGCGCTTGCAGACGCCGCGCCTCCGCGCCCTCCGCCCCGTCCAGCAGGTGCAGGCTGCCCGCGATAGTGGAGAGGATGTTGCCGAAATCATGCGCGGCCTCGCCGGTGACCTTGCCCAGTGTCTCGACCCGGCGGATCTCCTCCAGCCGCTCGTCGATGCGCTTGCGCTCGGTGGTTTCCGACAGGAGCCAGACCGCGCCGCTGTCGGGCAGGGGGGAGTGGCGCAGCTCCAGCACGTGGCCCGCGCCATCGCGCCATTCCTCAAATCCGCCGCGCTCGCCCGCGCTGGCCTGCCGGCTGAAGGCGGAGCGCGCAAGCAGGTCCTGCATCGCGGGCGCGGGGCCTTCCGCGGGCGGCAGCCGCAGGAGGCTGCGCAGCTTGCCGTTTTCGGCCTCGATCCGGCCATCGGCGGCGGTGATCGCGATGCCGTCCTGGATGTTGCGGAACACGCGGGCAAAGAGCGCGTTCTGGCGCCGAATCTCGCCGGTGCGCCGGTCCAGCTTGCGGGCGTTGTCGCGGAACACCTGAAAGGCTTGGAACAGCTGGCCGATCTCGTCTTCCGCCACCCGCGGGGCGGGCAAGGTGCTGCGATGGTCGCCCGCCGCCAGCTTGCGCATGGCATCGGCCACCCGGCGCAGGTTGCGCGCCACGTAGCGGGAAACGAACAGGGCCGAGACCACTGCCACCAGCAGACTCGCCAGCGTCAGCGCGACAAAGGAGTTGATCGCAAACCCGAGGTTCGAGGAGGTCTCCGCCCGCGCCTGTGACAGCCGCGCCTGGGCCTCTGCCACCCGCTGCCCGGCGTATCGGTTGATGCGGCCGGTCTCCTGGCGGATGCGGAACAGGGCGTTTTCGGCATCCAGCCCGGCGGCAATCTCGCGGTGTTTCAGCAGGAAGACCGGGGCGCTGCGAACGGCCGCCTGGTCGATCTCGTCAAAGGTTGCGCGATGGGAGGGCAGCAGCTTGGCGGCCACTGCGTCCCGGTCCTGCGCGTAGCGGCGGGAAAACTCGCCCAGCTCGATCATTTCCTCGGCCCGGACCGCGCCGATGACACTGGCTGTGAGCGCTTGCAGTCCGGCCCAGATCTCACGCTCGGCCAGCGGCAGAGAGGTGTCGCCCGCCAGCCGCCGCACCCGCCGGCTGAGCCGCAGCATGTCGCGGCGGATGGCGGTCAGCTCGGCCTTGCGGGCGGCCTGCGGCACCAGCGCGGCGGTGAGGTCGCCAATCGCGATACGCAGCCGCGCCACCGGCAGGTCCAGCGCCGGGTCGTGCTCCAGATGTGTCTCGATACTGCGCAGGTTCTCCAGCACGCTTTCCGCCTCCGCCTCCAGCTGGAACGGCGGGAACAGCGCAAACAGGAAGGGCGCCGAGGCGGCGAGATCGGCGGAGCGACGCGACAGGTCCAGCGCTGCGGAGACCTCGGCCAGCGTGTCCTGATGCAGCGTGTTCATCCACAGCTCGGTGCGATTCAGCACCCGCATCCCGATCAGGCTGACGAGCAGGATCAGGGCAAACAGCGTGGCGATGGCGGCCGAGAGGTGAAACCGGACGCTGAGCCGGGGCAGGGGCGGCATCGCGCTCAGCCCGGGGAGAGGTGGAAGACGTAGCCTTGCGCGCGGCGTGTCCGCAGATGCACGGGCTTGGAGGGCACGGTCTCGATCTTGCGCCTGAGGCGCAGGATCAGCACGTCGATGGTGCGGTCGACGTAGCGCTGCATGTCCGAGCCCAGCTCCTCCAGCAGTTCGGGCCGCGGGATCACGCGCTCCGGGTTGCGGGCGAAGTATTCCAGCAGACGGTATTCGGCATTGGTCAGCGGGATTTCGCCGCCCTCGCGGTTCAAGAGCCTGCGTGACTGCACATCGACGCGCATCGAGCCAAAAACGATGCCCTGCCCGGTGGCGGGTGCCGGTTTCTGGCTGCCAAGCCCGTAGCGGCGCAGCACTGCGCGGATGCGGGCGACCAGCTCGCGCGGGTTGAACGGTTTGATGAGGTAATCGTCGGCGCCGGTCTCCAGACCGATGATCTTGTCGATCTCGTCACCCACGCCGGTCAGCATGACGATCGGGATCTCGTAGCGTTCGCGGATGTGGATCGCCAGCGTCAGCCCGGACTCCCCTTGCAGCCGCAGGTCGATCAGCGCGAGGTCCACCGGCGGCGGGTCGCCAAGCGCGAGGAAGGCGGCGATGCTCTCGCAGCACAGTGGCTCGAACCCGCTGTCCTGCATCAGCGCGGCCAGCGTGTCGCGCACGTCGGGGTCATCGTCCACGATGGCAATCAGCGGCTCCGCCTTGCCCTGTTGCATGCGTCCCTCCTCCTCAACGGGGGCTTTTGTCTTCCCCGGCGGCGCCTCCCCGCGCCGCTCCGGCAAACCCTAGCATCTCTAGCGAAGCGCGCAGCGGTTTGAAACATTGTTAACATCAAAACCGCCGATCTGCTGTCCGGTTAACATATCCCGGCTCGCCGACGCTGCGTGCAGGCCGCTAACGTGAGAAACACGAGCGCCTGTGACGGTCGGAATATTGTTCCGGCAGCGGCGCTTCAAAGGGAGGAAAACATGGAAAAATTCGTAACCCGGGCCGTGGCGGCGCTGGGCATCCTGTCGGCCGCGGCGGTCTCGGCCAGCGCGGCGGAAGACTGCGCCGAGCGCGGCGCGCTCGATGCGCTTTACTGCGACGCAAACGGCGATCTGGTGGCCGACACACCCACCGATCCGGCCAAACTGAACAACCCCGACACACTCGTTTTTGCCTACACCCCGGTCGAGGACCCGGCAGTCTACGCCGATATCTGGCAACCTTTCATTGCGCATCTGGAAGAGGTGACGGGCAAGGACGTGCAGTTCTTCGCGGTGCAGTCGAACTCGGCCGAGGTCGAGGCGATGCGCTCGGGCCGCCTGCATGTGGCGGGTTTCTCCACCGGGCCGACGCCCTTTGCGGTGAACCTCGCCGGTGCGGTGCCGTTTGCGATCATGGGTGCCGAGGACGGGCAGTTCGGCTACAAGCTCCAGGTCTTCACCCAGGCCAGCTCCGACATCGAGAAGGTGAAGGACCTGGCCGGCCGCCGCGTCGCGCATACTTCGCCCACCTCGAACTCCGGCAACCAGGCGCCGCGCGCACTGTTCCCCGATCTGGGCGTGGTGCCCGACAGCGACTATGAGGTGATCTATTCCGGCTCGCACGATCAGTCGATGCTGGGCGTGGTTGCGGGCGACTATGACGCGGCGCCCGTGGCCTCGGAAGTGGTGGACCGCATGGCCGAGCGCGGGCTCTATGACCCCGCCGACGTGCGCAAGATCTGGGAGAGCGACCCGTTCCCGACCACTTCCTTCACGGTGGCGCACAATCTCGACCCCGAGCTGACTGCCAAGATCAAGGAAGCCTTCTTCAGCTTCGATTTTGCCGGCACCAAGCTGGGGGACGAATTCGACGGCGTGAGCAAGTTCATCCCGATCACCTACAAGGATCAATGGGCGGTGATCCGTCAGATCCAGGCCTCCAACGGGGTGGAATACACGCCCCAGGGACTTGCCGGGAAATAACCACAGACCACGCGCCCCGGCCGCCGCTGCGCGGCCGGGCAGACCCGCGGCCCCTGCCTCGCCCCTCGCGGCAGGGGAGGGGCCGCGCTTTGTCCGAAAGGCCGCCATGCTTAGAATTTCCAAACTGACAAAACGCTACGGCTCCGGCGACCCGGTGCTGAAGGAGCTGGACCTGACCGTTGAGGGCGATCAGGTCACCTCGGTGATCGGCTCTTCCGGCGCCGGCAAGAGCACGCTCTTGCGCTGCATCAACCGGCTGGTCGAGCCGACCTCGGGCTCGATCCAGCTGAACGGCACCGAATTCACCACCCTGAACCGCCGCCAATTGCGCGACGCGCGCCGCCGCATCGGCATGGTGTTCCAAAGCTTCAACCTGATCGACCGGCTGACGGTGATGGAAAACGTGCAGTCCGGGCGGCTGGGCTATATCTCCACCTGGGCGGCGCTGACCCGGCGCTACCCGCGCGAGGATATCCGTCACGCCTACGAGCTGATGGAGCGGGTGGGCATCGCCCATTACGCCAACAAGCGCGCCGACGAGCTGTCGGGCGGCGAACGCCAGCGTGTCGGCGTGGTGCGGGCGCTGATGCAGCGGCCGGAGATCCTGCTGGCGGACGAGCCCACCGCCTCGCTCGACCCCAAGACCTCCGAGCAGATCATGTCGCTTCTGCGCGATCTCGCCTCCGAGCTGAAGCTGCCGGTGATCATCAACATCCACAACGTGGGTGAGGCCAAGCAATACAGCGACCGCATCGTCGGGATGCGCTACGGGCGGATCATCTTCGACGATCTGCCGGGCGCGCTGGGTACTGCGGAGATGGATGCGATCTATGCCGGTGTGCCGGCCGAGGACCGTGCGCAGGCTGGCGCCGGTACGAGTGCGGGCGCCAGTGTCGGGGCCGCGGCATGAGCAGCATACCGGACACCTGGCGCAAGCCGCCCTTCATCGCGAGCCCCGTGCTGCGCTATGGGCTCTATGCAGCAGCGGGGCTCTATTTCATCATCACCCTGGCGACGCTGCCGATCGACTGGGACCGCGCCGCCGAGGGGCTGACGCGGGCGCAGCGCATTTTCAGCGGCGCCTTCCCGCCCAGCTTCGACCGCGCGGGCCTGCTGATCGACGGCTTCCTGGAAAGTTTGAAGATCGCCATCCTTGCCACCGTGGGCGGCGTCGCGCTGTCGGTGCCGCTGGCCTTCATGGCGGCGGGCAACATCGCGGTGCGGCCGGTGTACCTGCTGGGCCGGGCCGCCATCATCATCGCGCGCAGCTTCCACCCGGTGATCGTCGCGATCATCTTCGTAAAGGCAGTGGGCTTTGGCCCGCTGGCGGGGGCGCTCACGCTGGTGGTTTACTCCATTGGCTTTGTTGCCAAGCTGCTGGCCGAACGCATTGAAGAAATCGACTTCGGCCAGGTTGAGGCGATGCGGTCCGCCGGGGCGGGCTTCATCGCGACGCTGGCCTATGCGGTGATGCCGCAGATCATGCCGCGGCTGGTGGGGCTGGGCATCTATCAGCTGGACAGCAACCTTCGCGCCTCCGCCGTCGTCGGCATCGTCGGCGCGGGCGGTATCGGGGCAACGCTGGCCAATGCCTTCGGCCGCTACGACTACGACTTTGCCCTCGCCATCACCATGGTCATCGTCGGTGTGATCCTGGTGTCGGAAGCGGTGAGCGGATTTGTCAGGAAGCGGATTGCATGATGAGCACTCAACCTTTGCAGCAGACCCTCGATCACTGGTCCCGCTTCACCCTGCGCCAGCGGCTGATGCGCTATGGCGGGCTGGCGCTCACGCTCCTGGTGGTCGGCTGGGCGCTGGGCAGCATCGACGTGATCTGGGAATGGGTCTGGGACGCGCCGGTGCAGATGGCCGACCTGTTTGGCCGGATGATGCCGCCCGATCCCAGCAATCTGCCTTCGATCCTGGAGGCGATCTGGCAGACCGTGAACATCGCCACGCTGGCCACCATGATTGCCGTCGTTGTGTCGCTGCCGGTGGCCTATATCGCGGCACAGAACACCACGCCGAACCGGGCAGCACTCTGGCTGGGGCGGTTCATCCTGGTGTCCTCGCGGTCAGTGAACACGATCATCTGGGCGCTTCTGTTCGTCGCCATCTTCGGCCCCGGCATCGTCGCGGGCATCGCCGCGATCATGTTCCGTTCGATCGGCTTCCTTGGCAAACTGCTGGGCGAGGCGATCGAGGAGATCGACCGCAAGCCGGTGGAGGCGCTGGAGGCCGCGGGCGCCTCGCAGTTCAAGATCGTGCTCTATGCCATCGTGCCGCAGGTGATGCCCGCCTTCTTTGCTGTCGCCATCCTGCGCTGGGACATCAACCTGCGCGAATCCACCGTGCTGGGGCTGGTCGGCGCGGGCGGCATCGGGATGATCCTGCAGGGTGCGATCGACACTTTCAATTGGCCCGAAGTCTCGATGGTGCTGCTCACCATCCTGGCGCTGGTGGTGTTTGGCGAGGTGGTCTCCTCCGCCCTGCGCAAGCGGATCCTGTAACCGGGATACCGCTTGCCTGTGGTCCCGAAGGCCCTGGCCCCGGTCAGGGCCTTTCCTGCGGCCGGGCCTCGGGCTGCATCTGCGCATCGCGGGTCAGGCATTTGCGCGCCCAGGTGAAGAATTCCTCGGTGGACCGGCGTTCGGGAGCGGATTGGTCCTGGACAAACCAGTAGCTGTAGCGGGAGGCCATCCGGAAGGCAAAGGGCGCCACCAGACGCCCAGTCCTGATGTCATGTGCGGCCAGGGCAAAACGGCCGAGCGCCACGCCGTTACCGCCGATTGCGGATTCCAGCATGGTTGCGTCCTCGTCGAAGTGGATCTCGCCGGGATCACGCGGCCGCTCCAGGCCGGAGGCTGCAAACCAGTCGTCCCAGCTGTCCGGGTTGTCGCAGCACAGAAGGGTAACGCCGGACAGCGCTTGCGGCGAGGAAAGGTCCAGCTGGCGCGCGAGGCTCGGCGCCATCACCGGGGCGACGATCTCGTCGGCGATGCGGCGGGCCTGGACCGCCGGCCAGTTGCCGACACCATAGCGGATTGCCGCATCGACGCCGTCGCGCTGGAAATCCACCAGCTCGCGCGAGGCCGAGATGCGCAAGTTTGCGCTGCGCACCTCGCCCAGCATGTCCGACAGCCGCAGCGCCAGCCACTTGCTGGCGAGCGCGGGCAGCATCGAGATGGTCAGCGTATCCCGCGCCGCCGGGCTCTGGATGCTGTTCCAGGCGGTGTCGAGGATACCCGCGCTGCTGCGCACCGCTTCGGCAAGGCTCAGCGCCTCCGCTGTGGGGGCCAGGGTGCGGCCATGGCGGCAGAACAGCGGCTTGCCGAGCTGCTCCTCCAGATCCTTCAGACGGTGGCTGATGGCGGTTTGCGTGACCAGCAGCTCCCGCGCCGCCAGGGTGGCGCTGCCAAGCCGTACGGTCGCCTCCAGGGCGAGCAGCGCCTTCGAGGTCGGAAGCCTGTATGCAGTTTTGTTCATGTACCCATGAATAAATCAAATTTTGAGAACAGCAAATACCCGTTTAAGCAGAATTAAGGCCGTGTGTCGGGCGGCGGTAACGATCTCCTGCATCTGGGCGGACCAGGCGGGTGCCGCGGCTGCAAGGCTGCCGGGCCCAAGGCGGTGAAGTGCCCGGAGAACGCCCCGGCAGAGCAGGCGGACAAAGTGCGTGCGGGGCCTCTCCAGCCCCGGGTCAGGGAGTGTATCAGATGGCAGACCAAACCGCCGCAAAGACAACGCCTGCCAGCCTCTGGCCCAATTGGCCGGTGCTGGTCTGGATGATCCTCATCACCCTGCTGATCGGCCTTGTTGCGGGCTTTGGCGCGGGGGAGATCATTTCCACCTTCAACAGCGGCTGGGGCTACGCGGCGGGGGAGTTCGCGCTGATCCTCCTGCCCTCCTTTGCGATCGCCGCCGCCATCGACCGGCAGAAGATCGAGGTGCCGCAGGCGCTCTCGGTTGGCTTTGCGCCGGTGGCCGGGGCGGGGATGATCTGCCCGGACACCGCCTATGCGGCGCTGTCGCCGATGGTGCAGACGCGCAAGCTGTCGCTCGCGTTTGGCGCTTACGCGGGCTTCAAG
Source organism: Cribrihabitans pelagius (assembly GCF_048820915.1). Lineage (NCBI taxonomy): Bacteria > Pseudomonadati > Pseudomonadota > Alphaproteobacteria > Rhodobacterales > Paracoccaceae > Cribrihabitans > Cribrihabitans pelagius. The sequence continues at coordinate 25,808 of NZ_JBMERR010000009.1, forward strand.
CTGCTGTTTCCCGCGGGTCCCCTCATCGTTGCCACCAGCCTGGGCGTTGCCGATGCCCGGCTGCTGGCTTACTGCGCAGCGATCTTCGCGCCGGTCTGGGCCGCCGGTCTGATCTACGGCCGCCTGATCGAGCGGCGCCTGGGCTTTGGCGCCGGGGTGGCCGGGCGCAGCGCGGGTGCGGCGTCGCTGGAGCTTCTGTGGCCCTTCGCGCTCCTCGCCGGGCTGCTGGCCTGTGGTGCGCTCTTTGATTTCGGCTTCAACCCGTGGCTGGAATTCGCCACCAACCCCAAGGGCGCGCTGCTGCTGACCGCCGCCGCGGCGCTTGCCATGGTGCCGGGGGCTGAGCGCCGCGGATGCATCGATGCCGCTATCCGCCGCACCGGCTCGCTGCTGCTGATCATCGGGGCCGCCAGCGCCTTCAGCGCCTTTGTCACCGCCGTGGTGCCGGTGGCGGAAATCTTCACTGCCCAGAACGGCGCCGCGGCGCTGCTGACCCTCTTTGCGATGACGGCGCTGTTCAAGCTGCTGCAAGGCTCCAGCATGTCCACCTTTGCCGCGGCGGGCCCCGTCGCGGTTCCGATTGTCGCGGCCTCGCAGGTTTCGCCCGTGGCGGCAGTGCTGGCTATCTGCCTCGGTTCCTTTGTGGCGATCCTGCCCAACGACAGCTTCTACTGGCTGGTCCGCCGCAGCGCCCTGGCCGAGGAGCGCGAGGTCAGCGCCACCGCGATCCTGGCCGGCGGCTCGGTGCTGCAGGCGCTCCTAGGCCTTGCAGTGCTGCTCACCATGCAGGGGCTTGCCCTGATCTGATCCACCCCTCCCAAAACCGAGAGTTGACCATGGATATCAAACAGGCCGTTTTGCAAGGCTACAGTGACCGGATTGCCGCCGCCGATGGCGCGATGGGCACCGAGGCGGCGCAGGTCTGCCGCATGAACGACCACGACCCGGTACTGTTGAGAAACGTGCCGCAGGAGATCATCGCCCGCGATTACGGCTGCGGCAATCCCGCCCGCTTTGCCCGGCCGGGCGACGTGGTGCTGGATCTCGGCAGCGGCAGCGGCAAGATCTGCTACATCCTGGCCCAGATCGCAGGCCCGGAGGGCCGGGTTATCGGCGTCGACATGAACCGCGACATGCTTACTCTGGCACGCCGCCACCAGGCCGGGTTTGCCGCCGCCACCGGCCTCGACAATCTGCGTTTTGCCTGGGGGTCGATCGACGACCTTGCCAGCGATCTGGAACAGGTGGAGGCAACGGTCGCGGGCCGCAGGCTCGAGGGGCTGGAGGATTACGCGGCGCTGCAAGCCGCGCTGCAGGACCAGCGCCAGAACGCGCCGCTGATCGCCGATGCCTCGGTGGATCTGGTGGTCTCGAACTGCGTCATCAACCTCGTGGACACCGCCAGCAAGGACAATGTGCTGAAGGAGATCTACCGGGTGCTGCGCCCCGGCGGGCGGATCGCACTGTCGGACAATGTCTCCAACGTGGAAGTGCCGCAGGAGCTGCGGGACGATCCCGAGCTGTGGGTCGGCTGCTATTCCGGTGTCTACCAGGAACAGGCCTTCTACGCGGCGCTGCGCCGCGCGGGCTTCACCGGGCTCACCGTCACCGAACGTGCCGCGGTTCCGGAAAAGACCATCGGCGAGGTCACCTTCCAGTCGGTCACCGTGACGGCCGTCAAACCGCTGAGTGCCGGTCGGGAGACCGGGGAGGCCCCGGAAGTGCACCCGGTCATGTACAAGGGCCCTTGGGCCTCTGTCCGCGACGACGCCGGGACCTTTCTTGTCAGCGGTGAGGTGACCCGTGTGGACGCCCCCACGGCCCAACGGCTGCGGCAGGAGGTCTTTGCCGGGCAGCTGCACTTCCTCGACGATCCGGCAGAGCCTGCCCCCGCTGCAAGCTGCTGCGGCTAAGCCCCCCGTCTTCCAAGCCAACGATTTCACGCCAAGGGAACTCCAGAACATGCCCTCCTCCATCCTCGTGTCCATCTTCGAAGGCGGCTACCAGCCGCTCAACGCCCTCACCGGGCTGGCAGCGCTGCGCAACGCGGGCCACGACACCGATTTCCTCGACGCCTATGTCGAAGGCTACGACATCGAGCGGCTGAAGGCCTATGACACCATCATCTTCCCGGTGCCGCTCTACGACAGCCTGAATTCCGCCATCCAGCTCTCCAGGGAGCTGGACGCAGCCGGCTGCACCGCCGAGAAGGTGATGTTCGGCCAATATGCCACCATCAACGCCTCCTATCTGAGCGGGCGTTACGCCGACCACGTGGTGAGCGGCGAATGGGAGGTGCCGCTGGTCTCGCTGATGAACCGCAAGGCAGGCGGGCAGGAGCCGGTGGTCAACGTCTTCAGCCACGCCGCCTCGCCGGAACAGACGCTGCAGATGCTGAAGCTGCGCGGCACCATGGCCAAACCCCTGCGCCAGGCCGCGCCGCATCTGTCGAAATACCCGCAGCCGCATCTGACCAACCTGATGGGCGAGGAAAAGATCGTCGGCGGGCTGGAGCTGACCCGCGGCTGTCACCACAAGTGCACCTATTGCTCGGTCTATTCGGCTTATGACGGCAAGGTGCTGCTGGGCGACGTGGATCAGATCATCGAGGACATCGACGTGCTGGTTGAGCAGGGCATGGAGCACATGACCTTCATCGATGCCGAGTTCTTCAACGCCACCCGCCGCAGCTTCGACGCGCTGGCGCGCATTCATAAGCGCCACCCGGGGCTCACCTTCGATTTCACCACCCGGGTCGACCACATCCTGGAAAACCGCGACCGGCTGGGGGAGCTCCGCGAGCACGGCGTGCGGGTGATCACCTCGGCGCTGGAATTCCCCAAGGAGGAGGTGCTGCAGCAGGTCCGCAAGGAGGTCACGGTGGAGGATCTCAAGGAGTCGGTCCGCCTGGTGCAGGACTCGGGCATCGTCCTCAATCCTACCTTCATCATGTTCAACCCCTGGGTCGGGCTGGAGGATTTCCCCAGGTTCCACGATTTCCTGGTCGAAACCGGCATGGAGGATGCGGTGGATCCGGTGCAGTACGAAACTCGCCTGCACCTCTACAAGGGCTCGCCGCTGCTGAAGAACGACAGCATCCGCGCGCTGCGGCTGGAGGAGCAGGAATTCCACTACGATTGGTTCCACCCGGACCCGCGTGTCGACGAACTGTTCCGCGCCTCTGTCACGCCGGTGGAGGAAGGCCAGTTCAAGCGCTGCTGCCTGAAGTGCTGATCGGCGTGCACTGACTGAAGGGGCTGAAGGAAGGGGAACGTGATGAGAAAACTGGATGAACTGATCGCCAACGCCGCGAGATTGGCCGCGGAGCAGCCGGGCAAGGGCGAAGCGCTGGATTGGAATGGCGGCGCTCTGGCCGGGGCAATAGCGGAATGGCACTCCGTGCAGCTGGCCCGGCCGGGCCAGCGCCTCTTGATTGACGTGCCCGCCGCGGCGCTGCGCAGCTGTCCGGAGCTCGCCGCCAGCGCCCCCGCCTGGCTGGTGCAGACCGGCGGCGCGCCGGACGGGGCGACGGAGCTGCCCGAGGGCTGGCAGGTGTCGCGGCGGCTGCCCTCCGACCTCTTCACCCTGGAAGAGGCGCTGCTGGCCTGGCTGCCCAATGCAGGCTCGATGCTGGCGGTCCAGCAGGTGCTCCTGCAGCGGCAGGGCGGGGAGGCCTGGATTGGATCGGGCGCGCTGCGGCAGGTCATGGCGCCCTTCCTGCTCAACACCACCGGGGAGAGCCAGCTGCCTCTGGTGCTGGCGGAATGCGCCCGGGTGCTGGAGACGGGCGGCAGTTTCGAGACGCTGGTGCTTGCCGCGGACGAGCCGCTCAGCGGCGCGGAGATCCCCTGCGAAGGCCACCTCTGCCGCCACTTCCCGAAAGAAGATGAGATCGCGGACTTGCTGTTGCGGGCAGGTTTCCACGGGGTGACGCTGACCCCGGTTCTGGACCGCCCGGCGGTGATCACCGACGGCGCCGAGCTGCGCGCCTTTGCGCTCAGCGCCCATACCGGCACCAGGGGCGTCTGCCTGGAGCAGGGCGATGCTGCCGTCTATCTCGGCCCCTGGTCGCGGGTGGAGGACGACGACGGCCATGTCTACCCCCGCGGGGTGCGGATCGCGGTCTGCGCCAAGACTGCAGCGGTGCTGCAGCGCCCGCCCTATGCCGGCAGTTTCGCGATCATCCCGGCCTACGGGCGGCCGCCGCTTGAGGACGCTGCCTTGTTCGACTGCAGCCAGACCGCGGTGCGGCCGGTGGCGGAAACCAAGGGCCGCGCGCCGCTGGGCAGCTCCGGCAGGCTGGCGGCCGAATGCCGGGACGGGGACTGCGGATGCTGAGCCTAAAACGCGCCGCTGCAGGCACGGGGCAGGCAGGGGGCAGGCATGACGCAGCTTGAATCGGCCACCGCGCTGCTGGCCCGGCTGGTCTCCTTTCCCACGGTGTCGATGAGCAGCAATCTGGAGCTGATCGGCTTTGTGCAAAGCTGCCTGTCCGAACATGGCGTCACCTGCACACTGCTGCCCAACGCCGATGGCAGCAAGGCCGGTCTGATCGCCACCATCGGCCCGAACCGCCCCGGCGGCGTGGTGCTGTCGGGCCATACCGATGTGGTGCCGGTGGAGGGCCAGGACTGGTCCGCAGACCCCTGGGCCTTGCGCCATGAGGGCGGCCGCCTGCTGGGCCGCGGCGCCTGCGACATGAAGGGCTTCTGCGCGGCGGTCCTTGCCATGGTGCCGCAGTTTCAGGCCGCCGGTCTGAAGCGCCCGGTGCATATCGTCTTCAGCTATGACGAGGAAATCGGCTGTTTCGGGGTCCAGCCACTGATCGCGCACATGGCCGCCGGCATGCCGCCGCCGGAAGCGGTGATCGTAGGCGAGCCCACCGGCATGTCGATCGTGAACGGGCACAAGGGCACCTGGTCGCTGATGACCCGGGTGACCGGCTACGAGGTGCACAGTTCGATCTGCCACACTGGTGTCTCCGCCGTGATGGCCGCGGCGCGGCTGGTGTGCTGGCTGGAGGACCGGATGCTGGAAAACGCCCGCCAGGCCGAAGCCTCCGGGCAGGGGGGCGGCTTCTCCCCGCCCTATACCACGCTGCACGCAGGCCGCATCAAGGGCGGCACCTCGGGCAATGTCACCGCGGGCTATTGCAGCTTCCCTGCCGATATCCGGGTGATGCCGAGGGAGGACATGGACCGCTGGCTGTCGCGCTACCTGGACCGCACCAACTCGCTGCAGGCGGAATTGCAGAAAATCCGCCCCGAAGCCGGCATCACCGTGGAGGTGAAGGCGCGGGTGGCGGGCCTCGCGTCCGAACAGGACGGCGCGGCGGAGGCGCTGGTGCAGGCCCTCACCGGCGGCTGCGCGGCCGGCCAGGCGGGTTTCGGCAGCGAGGCCGGGCTGTTCCAGGAGGCGGGTTATTCCACCGTGATCTGCGGCCCCGGGTCAATGGCCCAGGCGCATCAGCCGGACGAATACCTGGAGGTGGCACAGCTGCAGGAGTGCCTTGGCTTTCTCGGCGCGCTGGCACGGCATCTCGCCGCATGAACGCAACACCAAAGACCGCCCCCGCAGGCGCGGGCGCAAGGTACTGACAGGAGAGACCACATGACAAGATCCCGACGCATGCTTGCCCTTGCAGCCCTGGCCGGCGGCCTGTTTGCTGCGCTTGGCAGCCCCGGAGCGCAGGCGCAGGATGTGCCGGATATCCGCCTCGCAGGCTCCAGCACAATCGCCCCGGTGATGCTGGAGATCGGCAAGCTGTATGAGGCGGGCGAGGGCAAGGCGCGGATCTTTGTCGAGACCGGCGGCAGCAGCAAGGGCATCGCCGACCTGCGCAAGGGGCTCACCGATGTCGCCATGGTCTCGCGCGAGCTCAAACCCTCGGAGGCCGATCTCACCGCTCATGTCATCGCCCGAGACGGCATCGCGGCGCTAATCCATGCGGAGAACCCGGTGCAAGAGATCAGCCGCGAAGAGCTGCGCGCCATCTTTACCGGGGAGCTTTCGAACTGGTCGCAGGCGGGCGGGCCGGACCGGGAGATCATCGTGGTCTCCAAGGGCGAGGGCAGTGCCACCTCGGTGGTGCTGAACAAGTTCCTCGGGGTCACCGCGGATCAGATCAAGGGAGATCTGGTCGCCGCCGAAAACGCCCAGATGATCAAGACCGTATCGCTCACCCCGGACAGCATCGGCTATGTCTCGATCGGGGCGGCGATGATCGACATCAGCTTTGGCGTGCCGGTCAAGCTGATTGCGCTGGGCGAGGTGCCTGCGACTTTGGAGAACGTGGCCGATGGCAGCTACAAGGCGACGCGCCCGCTCAACCTGGTGACAACCGGGGCGGAGGCGGCAGAGCTGAAGGCGCTGGTCGGCTTCAGCAAGTCCGAAGCCGTCAGTGGCATCATCCGCGATCTGTCCTACACGCCGGTCAGCCAGTGAGCGTGCCACTGAGCGCAGAGGCGGCATATGCGGCGCAAGCCGGGCGCCCGGGCGCCGGGCCGCGCGCGCCGCTGGCCGAGCGCCTGCTGCGGGCCGTTCTTGCCACGGTTTTTGCATTGGGCTGCCTGACGGTGCTGGTAGTGGCGTGGGTTATCCTGCGCGGCGCCGCGCCGGCTCTCGCGGCGATTCCGCTGCTGCAGTTCCTCACCGACCCGGACTGGTATCCCACCCGCGGGCTTTTCGACCTGAAGCCGATGCTTGCGGGCAGCCTGCTGGCCTCACTCGGCGCGGTGGCGATTGCTACGCCGGTGAGCGTCATGCTTGCCGCGGCAATGCAATTCTTTCTCGCCCCGCTTGCCGCCGCGGCGCTGCGGCGCGGGCTGTTTGTCATGGCAGCGATGCCGACCGTGATACTCGGCTTCTGGGGGCTGACCCAGGTGGTGCCCCTGGCCGCCCGCGCAGCGCCTCCGGGCTTCGCCCTGATCAGCGGTATACTGGTGCTGGCGCTGATGATCGTGCCCACAACGGCGCTGCTGATCGACACCGCGCTTGCGAAACTGCCGCGGCCGATGCTGCATGGCGCCCTGGCGCTGGGCGCGGCGCCTGGGCTCGCCTGCTTTTCGATGGCGATGGTGGTGGTCCGCCGGGCGGTGCTGTCGGCGGCACTTCTGGGGTTGGGCCGCGCCTTGGGCGAGACCATCGTGGTGTTGATGGTGACCGGCAACAAGGCCGAACTGCCGCAGGGCCTGTTCGATCCCATCCGCACCCTCACGGCCAATGTGGCCCTTGAGATGGGCTATGCCGAGCCGCTGCACGGATCGGTGCTGTTCCTGAGCGTGCTGATCCTGTTTGCGCTGGCCACCGGGCTGGCACTGCTGATCTACCTGCTCGATGCCGGCCCCCCCACGCAGGTGGATGTCTGAGATGGCCGTCCGAAGACCCCCTGTGCCCAGCCGCAGCCTCACGGAACGGCTGACCGCGCTTGCCTTCTACGCCGTGAGCGCAATCGTGTGCCTGGTCTACGGCAAGATCGTCTTCGACATCGCGGTGCAGGGGCTGGGACAGAGCAACCTCGCCTACCTGAGCGAAGCGCCGCGCCATTCGGGCAGGGCCGGCGGGGTGTTTCCCATCCTGGTCTCCACGCTTGCGGTGCTGGGGATCGCGGTGGCGGCGGCACTGCCGGTCAGCCTGGCGCTGGCACTTTTCGTGACCGAGTACCTGCCCGCGGGCGGGCGCGCGGTGCGGCTGTTCCGGGCCAGCATGCTGGTGCTGGCCAGCGTGCCTTCGATCGCCTTTGGCCTCTTCGGCAGCAGCTTCTTTGCGCAGGCGCTGGGCTTGGGCACCTCGCTCTTGACCGGTGGGCTCACGCTGGCAGTGATGATCCTGCCGATCTGCGCATTCGCTTTCGAGGAGGTGTTCCGCCTGCTGCCCGCCGGCTACCGCAGCGGCGCCTATGCGCTGGGCGCGGGCAAGGCGCGGTTCATCTTCCGCATCCTGATCCCTGCCTGCGCGCCGGAGATCATCACCGTTCTGCTCTTGGGCAGCGGACGGGCGCTGGCCGAGACTGCGGCGCTGATGTTCACCAGCGGCTATTCTGACCGGATGCCCGATAGCCTGCTCGACCCGGGCCGGGTGCTGTCGATCCACATCTATGACCTCGCGATGAACATTCCGGGCGGCGATAGCCGCGCCGCGGCCGCCGCGCTGCTGCTGATTGCGCTGTTTTTGCTGATCAGCTCGGCCGGGATGTTCTTTTCCACCCGCGCCAGGCGCTGAACTCAGGGAGCTTGCCTCATGCCGTCAACCACCGTCCTTCAGGCCCGGGCGCCCGCCGCCTCCGCATCGCCTGCGCCGCGCGCCCTGCCGGACATTCCGGTGCTGGAAGCCGAAGGCCTCACCGTCACGCTGGAGGGCCGCCAGATCCTGCGCGACGTCAGCCTGACGCTGCACCGCAACGAGATCCTGGCGGTAATCGGCCCGTCCGGCTGCGGCAAGTCCACTTTTGTCACCACGCTGAACCGGATGATCGAGCACACCTTGCCGGCAGCGCAGGTTACCGGCCGGATCACCCTCAACGGCGCGCAGATCTATCCCTCCAGCGTGCCGCCCGCCGCGCTGCGCAACCGCATCGCCATGGTGTTTCAGCGCCCCAATCCGTTTCCCTTCTCGATCCGCAAAAACATGGAATTCGCGCTCAAGGCGGCAGGCGACCGCAACCGCGCGGACTACGGCGCGAAGATCGAGACCGCCCTTCGCGCGGTCAACCTGTGGCGCAGCCTCAAGGACCGGCTGCAAGACCGCGCCACCAATCTTTCGGGCGGCGAGCAACAGCGGCTGTGCATCGCCCGCGCCCTGCTCAGCGACCCCGACGTGATTCTGTTCGACGAGCCCTGCAGCGCGCTTGATCCGATCTCCTGCACCGCGATCGAGCGGCTTATCCACGACCTGCGCCAGCGCTGCGCAGTGATCGTGGTCACCCACAACCTGGCCCAGGCGCGCCGGGTCTCGGACCGCTGCGCCTTCTTCTGGCAGCAGGGCGGCACCGGCGTGGTGCTGGAAACCGGCCCGACAGAGGCAATGATGACGGGCGCGCAGAATGAAATCACCCGCGCCTATATCAACGGCGAATTCTGCTGAAAATGGAAGACCATAGGAAGGAGCCAGCCATGCTGCGCGCCATCAGGCAAGCCCGGCCCGAGGACGCCGGAGAGATCGCGGAGATCACCAACCGGATGATCCTGGACACGCTGATCACCTTCGCGTCGGAGGAGAAGACCGCAGAACAGATCGCCGAAACCATAGAAGAGCGCGGGCCGCGGTTCCTGGTCGCGGATTTTGCAGGCCAGGTCTGCGGCTTTGCGACATACGGAGCCTTTCGGGGCGGCAGCGGCTACCGCCACACCAAGGAACACAGCATCCAGCTGGCCCCTTTTGCCCAACGGCGCGGGCTGGGGCAGTCGCTGATGGCCTGCCTTGAAGAGGTTGCCCGCCGTGAGGAGGTGCATGTGCTGGTGGCCGGCATCAGCGGCGCGAACCCGGGCGCGGTGGCCTTTCACGCGGCCATGGGCTTTGCCGAGGCCGGCCGGGTGCCGCAGGCCGGGCGCAAGTGGGACCAGTGGCTGGATCTGGTGCTGATGCAGAAGCAGCTGTGAGGCCCCCCGGGCCGCCTGTTTCGTTCGAGCCCCTTGCTGCCCTTACCCTGCCTGTTTTTTAGACATGATCGGGCGCAGCCGCTGAAGATTTCAGCGCAGGCTCCGGCAGTTGCTTATGCAAGCGCCCCGGCATGGTCTCTCCGCCTGCGGTCTGATCAAGGATAAGCCAAAGGAAACCGGGGGACCGCACGATTTCTGCCATCGCCACAGCTGCCATTCCGGACGCCGCCGAAGCGCCGCCGCGCTCGCGGGGGGCGCTGCTGCTATCGGTGAAACAGGCGGGGCGGAACTCGGGGCTGGACCGCCTCCGCAGCTCGGGCGCGATGAAGGCGCTGTTCCCGCGCCCGCGGGACAACGGCATAGAGGCGATCCTGATCAACACTTCGGGCGGGCTGACTGGCGGCGACCGCATCGGCGTGGAGGCGCGGGCGGGCCGGGGCAGCAGTCTGACGCTCACCACCCAGGCGGCTGAACGCGCCTACCGGGCAGAGGCGGGCGAGGCCGTGGTCACCACCCGGCTGGAGGCCGGAAGCGGCGCCGAACTGATGTGGCTGCCGCAGGAGCTGATCCTTTTCGAAGGCTCCGCGCTCTCCCGCACCCTGACGGTGTCGCTGGCGCCGGATGCCCGGTTCCTGATGGCCGAAGCCGTGATCTTCGGCCGCGCCGCCATGGGCGAGCAGCTGCGCAATATCCGCCTGCGCGACCGGGTGCGCATCACCCGCGGCGGCGTGCCGGCGTACCGCGATGGCGTGGACATCACCGGCGATGCGCTCACCCACATGGCGCGCCGCGTCACCGGTGCCGGGGCGGGGGCGATGGCGAGCCTCATCTATGCCGGGCCTGACGCCGAAGCGCAGCTCGACCCGCTGCGCCGCCACCTGCCCGCCACCGGCGGGGCCAGCCTGCTGGCACCGGATCTGCTGGCGGCGCGCATTCTGGCCGCCGACGGCTTTGCACTGCGCCAGGCGCTGATCCCCATTCTGGACCGTCTCAGCCGCAACCGGCTGCCTGCCTCCTGGAGATTGTGACGATGAATCTGACCCCTAGGGAAAAAGACAAGCTCATGGTGGCAATGGCCGCCGAAGTGGCACGCCGCCGCCTGGCGCGGGGCGTGAAGCTCAACCACCCGGAGGCCATTGCCCTCATTGCCGATGCAGTGGCGGAAGGCGCGCGGGACGGGCGTTCGGTGGCCGATATGATGGAAGCGGGTGCCGCGGTCATCACCCGCGCCGACTGCATGGAGGGCGTGCCCGAGATGATCCGCGAAGTCCAGGTCGAGGCGACCTTTCCCGATGGCACCAAGCTGGTGACCGTCCACAACCCGATCCGCTGAAGGAGACAGAGATGAGGAAACCGGCCCCCGCCCTGATCGCCGCCGCCGCGGCCATCACGGCACCCGCAACAGCACAGGCCGATGCGGGCGCGCACCTGCACCCCCATGCCGCGGAAAGCTGGCTGGCCGCCGCCGCTCTCTCCGGCCTCTGCGTGCCGCTGGCAGCCATGGCGCTGCGCCGGGTCTTTGCTTCGCGGCGGGGGAGACACAGGGCGGGGCACCGGACGGGGCGGCGCTCATGATCCCGGGCGAAATCTTTCCCGCGCCAGGTGCGCTGACATTGAACGAGGGCGCCCCGGTGCTCACGCTGATGGTGGCCAACACCGGCGACCGGCCGGTGCAGGTGGGCTCGCATTACCACTTTGCGGAGGCCAACCCTGCGCTGCACTTTGACCGGGACGCTGCCCGCGGCAGTCGGCTGAATATTGCCGCCGGCACCGCGGTGCGGTTCGAGCCGGGGCAGCGCCGTGAGGTTCAGCTGATTGAAATCCAGGGTGGAAGGCGCATCTATGGATTCAATCAAATGATCATGGGTGCGTTATGAAGTACGATTTTTACACCGATCCTTTCGCGATGCTGAAATTTCAGACCCAAGCGGCGCTGACGGCGATGGAGGCCAGCGCGGTGATCTGGATGCGGGTCATGGGCTGGGCCGGGGTCTGGTCGGTCCTGCCCAGTGAAAACTCCCGCATGGTGACGGAAAAGAAGAAGGCGTTCCATCAGGCCGGCACCAAGCTGGTTCTCGGCACGATGAAGGGGCAGGATGCCGCCAAGACACTTTCCCAGGCAATCAAGCCGGTCCGCCGCACCACCAAGTCCAACGCCAGCCGGCTGGCCAAGCGCGGCCCGAAGAGAAAGTAGCATCAAAGATGCCTGCGACGATCAAACGCGCCGATTACGCCGCGATGTTCGGCCCCACCACGGGCGACCGGCTGCGGCTGGCCGACACTGACCTGATCATCGAGGTCGAGCGCGATCTCACCGGCCCTTACGGCGAGGAGGTGAAGTTCGGCGGCGGCAAGGTGATCCGCGACGGCATGGGCCAGTCCCAGGCCACCCGCGCCGAAGGGGCGGCGGACACTGTGATCACAAATGCGCTGATCATCGACCACAGCGGTATATACAAGGCCGATGTCGGGCTGAAGGACGCGCGGATCCTCAGGATCGGCAAGGCGGGCAACCCCGACACCCAGCCGGGGGTGGAGATCATCGTGGGGCCGGGCACCGAGGTAATCGCGGGCGAGGGCCGCATCCTGACCGCGGGCGGGTTCGACAGCCACATCCACTTCATCTGCCCGCAGCAGATTGAGGAGGCGCTGCATTCCGGCCTCACCACCATGCTGGGCGGGGGCACCGGGCCAGCCCATGGGACACTGGCCACCACCTGCACCCCCGGTGCCTGGCACCTTGGCCGCATGCTGCAGGCCGCGGACGCCTTCCCGATGAACCTGGCCTTCGCCGGGAAGGGCAATGCCAGCCTGCCGGCCGCGCTGGAGGAGCAGATCCTGGCCGGCGCCTGCGCAATGAAGCTGCACGAAGACTGGGGCTCCACCCCCGCGGCCATCGACTGCTGCCTGTCGGTCGCGGATGCGATGGACGTGCAGGTGATGATCCACAGCGACACGCTGAACGAAAGCGGCTTTGTCGAGCAGACGCTGGCGGCGATCAAGGGCCGCACCATCCATGCCTTCCACACCGAGGGCGCGGGCGGCGGCCATGCGCCGGACATCATCCGCATCTGCGGCGAGGACCACGTGCTGCCGTCTTCGACCAACCCGACGCGGCCCTTCACGGTGAACACGGTGGACGAGCATCTGGACATGCTGATGGTCTGCCACCACCTCGACAAGTCGATCCCCGAGGACGTGGCCTTTGCCGAAAGCCGCATCCGGCGCGAGACCATCGCCGCGGAGGACATCCTGCACGACATGGGGGCGTTCTCGATCATCGCGTCGGACAGCCAGGCGATGGGCCGGGTGGGGGAGGTGCTGATCCGCACCTGGCAGACCGCCGACAAGATGAAGAAGCAGCGCGGCCGCCTGGCCGAGGAGCAGGGCAGCAACGACAACTTCCGCGTCCGCCGCTATATCGCGAAATACACCATCAACCCCGCCATCGCGCATGGGCTCGCGCATGAGATCGGCTCGGTCGAGGAGGGCAAGCGCGCGGACCTTGTGCTGTGGGATCCGGCCTTCTTCGGTGTGAAGCCGGAGATGGTGCTGCTGGGCGGCAGTATCGCGATGGCGCAGATGGGCGACCCCAACGCCTCGATCCCGACGCCGCAGCCGGTCTATTCGCGGCCGATGTTCGCAAGCTACGGCCGGTCGGTGGAGAACTCGGCGGTGACCTTCGTCTCCGGCGCGGCGCTGGCCGATGGCATCGGCGAGAGGCTCGGGCTCGCCAAGACGCTTCTGGCGGTGGAAAACACCCGCAATATCGGCAAGGCGGACCTGAAGCTGAACAGCGCAACCCCCAAGGTGGTTGTTAACCCGGAGACCTATGAGGTGCGCGCGGACGGTGAGCTGCTGACCTGCCAGCCCGCCACGGAACTCCCCATGGCACAACGCTATTTCCTGTATTGAGGCCCGCGATGTCAGAGCTTCCCATTGCCCAGAAATTGCTGCGCCAGCCCGAAGGGGCTGCGGCGGATACCGTGACGCTGAGCTTTGAGGCGCGTTTCCTGCGCCGCAAGCGGCTGGTGGCGGATGGCGGGCTGGCTTTTCTTGTGGACCTGGAACAGACCACTTCGCTGGAGGAGGGCGACGCGCTGGAACTGGCGGATGGGCGGTTGTTGCGGGTGCAGGCGGCGCGCGAGCCGGTGCTGGAGGTGATGGGGCCGGACCTGCCGCGGCTCGCCTGGCACATCGGCAACCGGCACACACCCTGTCAGATCGGCGCGGAGCGTCTGCTGATCCAGCGCGACCCCGTGATCCGGCACATGCTCGAGCATCTCGGCGCCACCGTGCGCGAGGCCGAGGAGCCCTTCACGCCCGAGGGCGGCGCCTATGGCCACGGGCGCACCCACGCGCATGAACATGGGCATAGCGCGCACCACCGCGCCCACGACCACCCGCATTCCCACGCGCATGACCATGCTGACGGCCACACCCATTGACGCCCGGCTGCTGACGCTGACGCAGTGGCTGTCGCCGGCCTATCCGGTTGGCGCCTTTGCCTATTCGCACGGGCTGGAGCAGGCCATCCGGGAAGGCTGGGTCAATGACGCAGAGAGCCTCGGCGAATGGCTTGCGGAAATCACCGCCTTCGGCAGCGGCCGAAGCGATGCGGTCTGGATCTGGCTGGCCTGGCGGGCGGAGAGCGAGGCGGAGGCCCTGCTGCTCCACGCCGAGGCGCGCGGCAATGCGGCCACGGCCGAGCGGCTTCGGGAGGGCGCGCGCCAGGGCGCGGCCTTTGCCCGGGTCACCGCTGCGGTCTGGGGCCTCCCGCTGCCGCCGATGCTCTTGCCGGTGGCTTTGGGCCGGGCGGCGCGGCTGATGGAGCTGCCGCCTGAGGCTGTGGCGGCGCTCTATCTGCAAGCCTTCCTCGGCAACCTCGCCGCCGCCGCGCAGCGGCTGATGCCCTTGGGCCAGACCGATGCGCAAACCGTGCTGGCCGGGCTCAACGGGACCTGCCTGCGCATCGCGTCCGAAGCGGCCGGGGCGGGGCTGGAGGACATATCTTCCACCTCCTTCCTCTCCGATATCGCTGCGATGCGGCATGAAACCCTGCAACCAAGGCTTTTCCAATCATGACCAGAATGAACGGCCCCCTGCGCGTCGGCATCGGCGGCCCGGTCGGCGCGGGCAAGACCACGCTGACCGCGCGGCTGGCGGAGAGCCTCAAGCCCCGCTTCTCGATCGGCGTCATCACCAACGACATCTACACCCAGGAGGATGCCGAGGCGCTGATGCGGATGCAGATCCTGCCGCAGGACCGTATCATAGGGGTGGAGACCGGCGGCTGCCCGCATACCGCAATCCGCGAGGATGCCTCGATCAACCTCGCCGCGGTGGCCGAGATGCAGGCGCGTCACCCGGACCTCGACATCGTGCTGATCGAAAGCGGCGGCGACAACCTGTCAGCCACTTTCAGTCCGGAACTGGCCGACGTGACGCTCTACGTGATCGACGTGGCCGCGGGCGAGGAGATCCCGCGCAAGGGCGGCCCGGCGCTGACCCGCTCCGACATCCTGGTGATCAACAAGACGGACCTCGCCCCGCATGTGGGCGCCTCGCTGGAGGTGATGCAGCGCGACGCCACAGTGGCGCGGGGCGGGCGGCCGTTCTTCTTCACCAGCCTGAAGGCGGGCGAGGGCGTGGCGGAGGTGACCGCCTGCCTCTGCGAAATCTCCGGCCTGCCCGGCTGAGGCCGCTGGGTCTCGGGCGAGGTTTCGCGAAGCCGGGCAGGGGCTTGCCGCCGCCGGCGGGGTCTGACAGTGTTGCGGGCAGGCCCGCGGGCCAGGCCCCTCACTGCAACTGCCCCGAGACCTCCAGCACCGATGCTCAACAGGCTGATCCTCAAGATCTACCGGGATATACTGGACCTCCGGCTGTGGATGCTGGCGCTCATGTGTCTGGTGTTCGTACTGATCTCCTGGGCCTTGTTCATGCTGGCGGGGGAGACGGCGCTGACTTCCAGCGCCCTGACGTTTCTCTATTTCGCGGCCACCACCGCCTCCACCGTGGGCTATGGCGATCTGTCGCCCGAGACCCACGCCGGGCGGCTGGTGGCGGCGCTCTGGTTCTTCCCGGGCGCGCTTCTGATCTTCTCGGCGGTGCTGGGACGGCTGGCCGGGGCAATGGTCGAAAGGATAAGGCGGATGGCAGAAGGACAAGGCAATTTCGAGACTCTGGCGGGCGCAACCGTGATCGTCGGCTACCAGCGCGAGCAGACGCCGCTGATCGTGGAGAACCTGATCGCGGGGCAGGACGGCGACGAGAAGATCGTGCTGCTGACCAAGGACGCCGAGGCCGAGGTGCCGCAGGGCGTCCACATGGTGCGCACCGAGCGGCTGGACGCGCTGACTTCGCTGCGCCGGGCGGCGATCCCGATGGCGCAAAAGGCGCTGGTCTTTGCCAACAGCGATGCGGAGACTTTTAACGCCTGTCTAGCGATCCGCGAGCTGAACCAGTCCGTGCATGTGGCGGCATTCTTCGAGGACCGCGACACCGCCCGGCGCGCCGCGCGCATTGCCGGGGTAGAGACCGTGGTCTCCAACGCCTCCGAAGCGCTGGTGCGGGCGGCGCAGGATCCGGGCGCGGGGCAGATCCTGATGGCGCTCTCGGCTGCCAACGTTGGGGCAACGATCTATTCCGCGCGGGTCGGTGCCGAGGCCGAGACCGCCCGGCTGGAAGCGGCGATTGCCGCCTGCGACGGGACCTTGATTGCGGTTTCGCAGCCGCAAGACGGCGCCTATGCGTTCCGCCCCTTCCCGCCGGTGCTGAAAGCGCAGGGCATCTTCTACTACCTGGCGGCGCACCGCCTGCAGGGGACCAGGCTGCAGGCGGCGATGCCGGGCGGCGCGGTGCCGGTCATCGTCTAGGCTCCGGCGCGGAATCAACGGCTTGATTGGTGTCCCGCCCTGTTGCAAGCTACTTTGCGCAGAAATAGGGACAGGCCGATGACGTTCGACCGTTGCGATGCCAGCTTCCTGACGGGAGGCGGCGAGATGGGCAAGCTGATCCGCGAAATGGACTGGTCCGCAACCCCGCTCGGACCGATCGGGGACTGGCCGCAGAGCCTGCGCACAGCGGTCAGTATCTGCATTTCCTCCAACTTCCCGATCTCCATGGCCTGGGGGCCGGAGCACGTGCAGATCTACAATGACGGATACTGGCCGATCTGCGGCGGCAAGCACCCGGACTCGATGGGGCAGAATTTCACCGAATGCTGGGCGTCGGCCATGCCGGTCATCGGCGAGGCCTTCTACAAGGCGCTGGAGGGCGAAAGCCAGTTCATCCAGAACCAGCGCATGTTCCTGGACCGGCATGGCTATCTGGAGGAGACCTTCTTTACCTTCTCCTTCAGCCCGATCCGTGACGAAAGCGGCGGCGTCGGCGGTCTGTTCCACCCGGTGAACGAGGTGACCGGCAAAATGCTGGCCGAGCGCCGCGGCCGCCTGCTGCGCGATCTGTCGGAGCGCACTGGCAGCGCCAATACCGTGCCGGAGGCTTTTGCGCTTGCGGCACAATCGCTGGCGGAAGACGACACCGACCTGCCGTTCGTGCTGATATACCTGACTGATCCGGACAACGGCCGGGCCCGGCTTGCCGAGGCCGTGGGGATCGCGCCGGGCACGCCCGCCAGCCCGGAGGTGGTGCAGCTGGATACCGGGGGCGGCACTGTGTGGCCGCTGCACGAGGTGATGGAGAGCGGCAGGAGCGTGGATGTCACCGGGCTGGAGGGCCGCTTTGGTGCCCTCGCCTGCGGGCCCTATCCCGAACCGCCCTCCCGCGCCCGCATACTGCCGGTGGTGCCGCCGGGGGCGGATGCGCCGCGCGCTCTGATCGTCGCCGGCACCAGCGCAAGGCTTTCCTTCGACGAGGAGTATGCCAGCTTCCTGCGTCTGCTGGCGGCCGCCGTCACCGCCGCCGTTGCCAATGCCGAGGCACTGGAACATGAGCGCCGCCGGGCGGAGGCTCTGGCCGAGATCGACCGCGCCAAGACGCTGTTCTTCTCCAACGTCAGCCATGAATTCCGCACCCCGATCACCCTGATGCTCGGCCCGCTGGCAGACATGCTGGCACAGGGCGATTTGGACCCGGGGGGGCGCGAGTCGCTGGAGATGGTGCAGCGCAACGGGCGGCGGCTGCTGAAGCTGGTGAACACGCTCCTGGACTTTTCGCGGCTCGAAGCCGGCCGAGCGCAGGCCTCATTCGAGCCTGCGGACCTGGGCGCTCTGACCGCCGATCTTGCCAGCAGCTTCCGCTCGGCCTGCGACAACGCAGGTCTTGCGCTGGAGGTGAATTGCGCTCCGGTCCAGGCCCATGCCGACCGGGAACTGTGGGAGAAGATCGTTCTGAACCTCCTGTCCAACGCCTTCAAGTTCACACTGGAGGGGCGCATCTGCGTCTCGATGGCGGAAGAAGAGGGCGCGGCTGTGCTCAGGGTGCGCGACACCGGCACAGGCATCCCCGCCTCCGAGCTGCCGCGCATTTTCGACCGCTTCCACCGTGTCGCGGGCAGCAGCGGGCGCTCCTACGAGGGCAGCGGCATCGGGCTGGCGCTGGCGCAGGAGGTGGCCGCGTTGCATGGCGGCAGCATCTCGGCGGAAAGCGAGCTGGGGGCGGGCACCTGTTTCACCGTCCGCATACCGCTCGGCACCGCGCATCTGCCAAAGGAGCGGATCGGCGCCGCCAAGGCGCTGCAGTCAACGGCAGTGGCGGCCGAAACCTATGTCGAAGAGGCAATGCGCTGGCTGCCGGAGGGGGATACCGCGCCACGGCTGGCGGAAAGCGCTGGAGCGGCGCCGCGCCCGGCCGTTGCTTCCACGGATACAGACACACGGCGCCCGCGCATTCTCTGGGCTGACGACAATGCCGACATGCGTGACTACGTGCGCCGCCTCCTCAGCCCCGCTTACGAGGTGATCTGCGCCTCCGATGGCGCCGCGGCGCTGGAAGCGGCCCGCGCGAGCCCGCCCGATCTGGTGCTCTCGGATGTGATGATGCCCAGGCTCGACGGTTTCGGCCTGATCGCGGCCTTGCGCGCGGAGCCGCGGCTGCGCACGGTGCCGGTGATCCTGCTGTCGGCGCGGGCAGGAGAGGAATCCCGGGTCGAAGGGCTGGAGGCGGGCGCCAGCGACTACCTGGTCAAACCGTTCTCCGAGCGTGAGCTGCTGGCCCGGGTGGAAGCCCAACTGAAGCTTGCGGGGCTCAGGGCCGAAGTCGCGCGCGGCGAGGCGCTGAGCGAGCGCATTCTGCAAAGCAGCCAGGACGGTATCCAGCTTCTGGACCTGGAGGGCCGCATTCTCATCGGCAACGGTATCGGGCTGGGCACCCTGCAGGGCGGCCACCCGGTGCCGCCGGTGGGCGCGCGCTATGCCTGCCTTTGGGATGGCGAGCACCGCGCCGCTGCCGAACAGGCAGTGGCCGAGGCGCTGGCGGGGCGGCCGGGACGGTTCACCGCCGAACGCCGCGATCCCGCGGGCACTCCCGGCTGGTGGGACGAGCTGGTCTCACCCATCTTCGGCACCGACGGGCAGGCGGAACGGCTCCTGGTGATCTCCCGCGATATCACCGAAGCCAAACAGGCCGAGGAAAAGCGCCAGCTGCTGCTGCACGAGCTGAACCACCGGGTGAAGAACACGCTGGCGATTGTCCAGTCGATGGCGGCTCAGACCCTGCGCGGCTCCGGCGTGGAAAGCGCCAGCCGCAGCGCTTTCGAGATGCGGCTGATGTCGCTGGCGGCCTCGCATGACCTTCTGACCCGCCAGCAATGGGACGCCGCGGCGCTGCGCGACATGGTCGAGGGCGCGCTGCGGCCCTTCGCGCCGCCCGGGGCACCGTCCCGCTTCCGGCTCGAAGGGCCCGATGTCAAACTGGGGCCGAACCTGGTGCTGTCGCTTGGGCTGGGCCTGCATGAGCTCGCGACCAATGCCGCCAAATACGGTGCGCTTTCGGTGCCGGAAGGCCACGTCGCGATCCGCTGGCGCATCGGGGACGGCCGCCTGCGCTTCCGCTGGCAGGAACATGGCGGCCCGCCGGTCTCGCCGCCGTCCAAGAAGGGGTTCGGCACCCGGCTGATCAATACCGGCCTGGGGCATCAGTTTGCAGCGGAGGTGACGATGGACTTCCCGGGGGAGGGGCTGGTCTGCGAAATCAGCCTGGGTCTGGAGGCGCTGGATGTCTGAGATAGTAAAAATGCAGGGTCTGCGGGTGCTTGTGGTCGAGGACGAGATGCTGGTGGCGATGATGATCGAGGACATCCTCGAAGATCTGGGCTGCGCGGTCACCATGGCGGGCAGCGAGACGGCGGGTCTGGGCGCGTTGGAGGCGGGCAGTTTCGATGCGGCGGTGCTGGATGTGAACCTGCATGGCGAGACGTCCTACAGGGTGGCCAAGGCGGCGCATGACAGAAGTATCCCGATTCTGTTTTCCACCGGCTACAGCAACACGAGGCTCGGCCCGCCCTTCGAAGATCACCCGATCCTGACCAAACCTTTTGGCGAGGACGACCTGACGCTGGCGCTTTCCAGGCTCACCGGCGGTGCAAAGCCCTCCTGAACGGCCACCGTTGCCGCAGCCGGGCGTCCTCCCGCTGGGGGTGCCAGGGGCTGCCGCGGGCTGCCATTGCAAACCTGCAAGCCGCCCGCCGCGGGGCAGGCCAGGCTACAACGGCACTTCCACCACGCGCCAGTAGCTTTCGATCATGTCGACGAGGTTCAGAAAATCCCGGCCTGCGGTTTCCTTGACGATATAGCCGGTCACGTTGAGATTATAGGCGGCGGCCTTGTCTTCCTCCATCTTGGAGGTGGTGAGGATGAAGATGATGGATTGCTTCAAATCCGGGTCGTTGCGCAGTTCCTGCACCAGCTCGATGCCATTCATCCGTGGCATGTTGATGTCGACCAGCAGGATGTAGGGCACAGGCATCTTGCGCTCGGGATCCTGACCTCGCAGTAATTCCAGTGCCTCGATGCCGTCGACGGTGCGAACGATCGTGTTGGCCAGCCGCACGCTGCGGAAGGCGCGCTGCACTGCCTTGGCGTCGCCATCGTCGTCCTCCACCAGGAGGATGTTCAGCGGAGCGGTTTGCCTGTCGTTGGTTGCCAGGGTCAGCATAGCGTCCCTCCTTCGTTGCAATCAGTTCAACCGTTGGTGTTTCGGCCAAGTGAAACGGAAGTCGGCGCCCTGGCCTTCGGCGGAGTCGACGGTGATCGTCTCTCCGAAATGCTGCACGTGCTTGTAAATCATCGCCAATCCCATGCCGCTGCCCTCAACGCGGTCGCGCGGCTTCAGGGTCTGGAACATCTTGAAGATCTGGTCGTGAAACTTGGGGTCGATGCCGGGCCCGTCGTCGCGGACAGAAAACAGGTATTTCTCGCCCCGGTCCTCGACCCCGATCTCGATCCGGCCGGCGTCCCTGTCGTGATGCTTGATCGAGTTGTTGATCAGATTGACGAAGATCTGCTGTACCGGCATCGTGTTGAGCGCGATGCCGGAGAACTCCGGGCTGACCGCGATTTCGAAGCGCTCGGGCTTTTCGACCAGCAGCATCACGTCCTTCATCAGGTCGTCGCCGCTGGTGCGGGTGGTGTAGCGGTTATCGGTCTGACGGCCGATGCGGGAATACTCCAGAAGATCGTCGAGCAGCCGCTCCATCCGCTCCACCCGGTTGCGCAGGAGCGACATGTTCTCCAGGCTCTCCTCATCCAGCTTGCCCTCCAAGTCCTCCTCCAGCCAGCGGGAGGTGTTGTCGATTACCCGCAGCGGCGCTTTCAGGTCATGCGAGGCGACATAGGCGAACTGATCGAGCTCCTGGTTGGAGCGCGCCAGCCGCTCGATATAGTCCTCGCGATCCTCCTCGGCCTCCTTGCGCTCGGTGATGTCGCGGATGATGAGGGTGAACAGCACCTTCCCGCCCACCTCGGTCGCGCCCGTCGAGCGCTCGATGGGGAAGGTGCTGCCGTCCTTGCGCAGGCCGACCATCTCCCGGTTGATGTCGATCGCGCTTCTGTCATGTGTCTCCTGGTAACGCTGGAAGGATTCATCGCTTTCCGTGCGGTAGCAATCCGGGACCAATATGCCGGCCGGCTTGCCCACTACCTCTTCGGCGTTGTAGCCGTACAGTTTTTCGCAGGCCGGGTTGAAGCTGTCGATGAGGCCGTCCTCGTCGATAGTGATGATCCCGTCCACCGAGCCCGTCACCACCGCGCTCAGCCGCGCTTCGTTGCTCTGCAGGGCAAGCTCTGTCTTTTTGAGGTTGAAGTAGACCATGAAGGCCACAACCCAGATCGCCGCCAGCGACAGCGCCCGGTTCACCAGCACCGCCGACAGGCTGGTAGTGGTTTCTGTGATCACCAGATAGGCAATGACCGTCAGCGCGGAGGCTATGCCCGCGAGCACGAAGGTGACGTAAGCGGGCCGCCACCACATGGCGCAGAGGACGAAGAACACGTGAATGATGCCGCCAGCCACGCCCAGCGGGGTCATCAGATCGAAGATTATGCCGGCGGCGAGGATCACCGCGGTCGAGAAGAATGTCACCTTGTTTTCGGTGCCGAATGCGGACTGGGGGGAATGCGTCTGAGGGGGGCTCATATGTGCTCCTTTTGGACGGCTGTCCGGGATGTTCCTTCTAGTGTGCAGCCAGGGAGCCGCCCTGCGGCTAGGGCGGCAGGCAGTTGTAATGACGATACACCAATAAGATGCACGAATGCATGAAAGTATCGTTAAGGTTGCAGTCAGTTGATCCCTTCGCAACGCCCGGCCCCGCCGCTGGCGGCAAGGGGGCGGGCATTGGTCTGTTCCGCGCTACCAGCCGGCAGACGCCCCGGTGCGCTGCATCGAGGCCCGGCGCGTGAGGATCAGGCGCCGGGCGAAGGCCAGCACGAAGATCGCGGTCAGGATCAGCACGATGGTCGGTGCAGGCGCGCTGTCGAGGTAGAAGCTTGCATAGGTGCCCGCCAGCATCGAGGTCATGCACACCACCACCGCCACCCAGAGCATGGCGCTGAACCGGCGCACCAGCAGGAAAGCGATCGCCCCGGGTGCAATCAGCAGGCCAATCGCCAGAATCAGCCCGGCTGCCGAGAGCGTGGCAACGATGGTCAGCGACAGCGCCGCCAGCAGCCCGTAATGCAGCCAGTTCACCCGCAGCCCCGAGGCTTGCGCCTGGGCCGGGTCGAAACTGTGCAGCAGAAGATCCTTCCATTTCAGCACCAGCCCGGTGCCGACGGCCAGCGAGATGAGGGCGGCGGTCCACAGCTCGTCCGGCTCCACCCCCAGCATGTTGCCGAACAGGATATGGTCAAGGTGCGCGTTGGTCTCCACCGAGACATAGAGCACGATGCCGACCCCGAACATGCCGGAGAAGACTACCCCCATCACCGTGTCCTGCTTGACCCGGCTGTTGCCCGACAGGTAGCCGGTCGCCACCGCGCAGAGCATGCCCGCGCCAAAGGCGCCCAAGATCAGCGGCAGCCCGGCGATATAGGCCAGCACGATCCCCGGCAGCACCGCGTGGCTGACCGCATCCCCCATCAAGGCCCAGCCTTTCATCACTAGGAAACAGGACAATAGCGCCGCCGGCACCGACACGATGGCCGAGATCAGGAAGGCGTTCTGCATGAAGGCAAATTGGAACGGCTGAAGAAGCGTGTCCATGTCCATTACCGGCTCTCCTCGGTTGCGGCGGTGGCGGGCACGGGAACGGTCATCTGCGGGCCGCGTCGCAGCGCGTCGCGCGCTTTCTTCCGGGCCGCCAGCAACCCGTGTTTCGGGGCAAGAACAAAGGCGGAAAGGAAGATCAGCGTTTGCAGTGTCACGATGATGCCGCCGGTGGCGCCGTCCAGGAAATAGCTCGCATAAGCGCCGGTAAAGCTGGTGGTGGCGCCGATCAGCACCGACAGCGCGATCAGCCGGGGGAAACGGTCACACAGCAGATAGGCGGTGGCGCCGGGGGTGACGACCATGGCGATCACCAGGAAGGCCCCCACGGTCTGCATCGCCGCCACCACCGAGGCCGACAGCAGCACGAAGAACATCGCCTTCAGGCGTCCCGGCCGCAACCCGATGGTGCGGGCGTGGTTTTCGTCGAAGAAAGTGACCATCAGGTCCTTCCATTTCGCCAGCAGCACCGCCAGCGAGACAAAGCCGATGATCGCCAGTTGCAGCGTGTCCTCCGGCGTGATCGCGAGGATGTTGCCCATGGTGATGGTCTGCACCGAGACCGACATCGGGTTCACCGAGACGATGAACAGCCCCAGGCCAAAGAACGACGTGAAGATCAGCCCGATGATCACATCCACCTTGAGGCCTGACCGCTCCGACAGGAACAGCATCGCACCGGAGGCAAGTCCGCCTGCGACGAAGGCGCCAAGCGCGAAGGGCAGGCCAAGGATGTAGGCACCCGCAACCCCGGGCACCACCGAATGCGAAAGCGCATCGCCAATCAGCGACCAGCCCTTCAGCATCAGATAGGCCGACAGGAAGGCGCAGACCGCGCCGACCAGCGCCGACACCCACATGGCGTTGGTCATGTAGCCGTAGGAAAACGGTTCCAGCAGGTACTCGGTCATGAGCTGCTCCCGCCGGTGCTCCCGGTGCCGCCCACCGCGGGCTCCGGCTTGGCGCGGCTCTCCTCGCCGCCTGCCTTTTTGGCGCGGCGCTTGCTGAGCTGGGTCTTTTCGCCATATTGCACGAAGGGGCGTTCGTCGTCGGTCAGGATGGTGACCTGACGGGGGTCGCCGTCCTCGTGCAGGGCGGTGCCGCCGAGGGTGAAATGACGCAGCACACCGCCAAAGGCGTGTTCCAGGTTCTCACGGGTGAAAGTGGTCTCGGTCGGGCCAAAGCCCAGCACCGTGCCCTTGACCAGCACTGTGCGGTCGCAGAACTCAGGGACAGAGCCGAGGTTGTGGGTGGAAACCAGCATCACCCGGCCCTCGGCGCGCAGCTCGCGCAGGAGCGCGATGATCTGCTCCTCGGTTTTGACGTCCACGCCGGTAAAGGGCTCGTCCAGCAGGATCACCTGACCGTCCTGCGCCAAGGCGCGGGCCAGGAACACCCGCTTGCGCTGGCCGCCGGACAATTCGCCGATCTGGCGGTGGCGGAAGTCCTGCATGTTGACCCGGCGCAGCGCCTCATCGACGGCTTCGTGATCGGCCGGTTTGGGGCGGCGCAGAAAGCCCATGTGGCCGTAGCGGCCCATCATCACCACGTCTTCCACCAGCACCGGGAAGGCCCAGTCGACCTCCTCGGCCTGGGGCACATAGGCCACCAGGTTCTTGCGCAGCGCCTCGCGCACCGGCAGGCCGAGAATGCGGATCTCGCCGCTGGCGGCCGGCACGAATCCCATGATGGCCTTGAACAGGGTGGATTTGCCCGCGCCATTGACGCCGACCAGCGCAGAAACGGTGCCGCGGGGAATTTCGAAACTGGCGTTCCACAGCGCGGTATGACCGTTGCGGTAGGTGACGGTGACGTCTTTCGCAGCGATGCCGCCGCCGGGGGGGCTGGCATTCGTCTTCATGGTCTGGACCTCGCTGGCGTCAAGCATTTTGGTGCTCCGTAGTCTTACATGCACTTATGAATTCTGGGATCGAAAATGCATCCCCCCGCGGCGTTGCGGCCGCGGGGAAGACGGATCGTTTGGCGCGAAGGCTCAGTTGGTGGCGGCGGTCAGCCCGCGGGCGATGGTCGAGGAGGTGACCTTCAGCAGGTCGATATAGGTCGGCACCGGGCCGCCCGCTTCGCTCAGCGAGTCGACATACAGCTCGCCGCCGTATTGCACGCCGGTTTCCCGCGCCACCTGCTCGGCCGGGGCGGTGTTCACGGTGCTTTCGCAGAACACCACCGGGATATCATGCGTGCGCACCCCGTCGATCACCGCGCGCACCTGCTGCGGGGTGCCGACCTGATCGGCGTTCATCGGCCAGAGGTACAGCTCCTTCATGCCGAAATCGCGGGCCAGGTAGCTAAAGGCGCCTTCGCAGGTGACCAGCCAGCGGCGGTCTTCGGGGATCGCGGCCACCGCTTCGCGCAGCGGTTCGATGGTGGCGCGCAGCTTGTCCTTGTAGGCCGCGGCGTTCTTCACGTAAACGGCGGCGTTCTCCGGGTCATGCTCGGCAAAGGCCTCGACGATGTTGTCGATGTAGATCAGCGCGTTGTCGAGACCCATCCAGGCGTGCGGGTTGGGCTTGCCTTCGTAGGAGCCGGCCGTGATCGAGATCGGGTTGATGCCGTCGGTCAGGGTGGCGGAGGGCACGTCCTTCAGGTTCGACAGGAACTGTTCGAACCACAGCTCCAGGTTCATGCCGTTCCACAGGATCAGGTCCGCGTCCGAGGCGCGCACGATGTCGCGCGGGGTCGGCTCGTAGCCGTGGATCTCGGCGCCCGGCTTGGTGACAGAGACCACCTCGGCGGCGTCGCCAGCCACGTTTTGCGCCATGTCGGCAATCACGGTGAAGGTGGTGACCACCTTCATCTTATCTTCGGCGGCGGCAGCAGCGCTGGCCAGGCCCGCGGCGATGGCGGCGGCAGAAAGGGTCTTAAGCAGGGTCGGAACCATTGGATTCTCCGTCAGGTGCAGGTGTTCTGGCGGAAGTGTTATTGCAAGTCATTCTCAACTGTCAATGATCTTGAGAATGATTTGCAAAGAACCGCTGCCCCTGAAGGTACCCGGCGGCGGGCGGGGCAACAGCCCCGGCGCGCCGGAGTGCCGGGATGCGCGCGGAAGGCGCAGGGCAGCGTGAAAAGTTAACGCGGCCACATTGGTGCCCGAATTGCGCCCCCGTTCGCGCCCGATTCCCTTTCTAGTTCCTTAAGGGCGGCCAGAACGGCGCGAGAGTGAACCCGAATTCTCGACCCCTCTGGCAAGGCGATCCTCCGGATGACACGTACCGACCCCCCATCAGACGGCCCGTCCGGCGGCCTTGCGCCGCAGGCGGATGCGGCCAATGGCATCCTGTTGATCTGCGGCGGAGAGGAGCAGGACCAGCTCTGCCAGGTGCTCGCCGACGCGCTGGCCGAAGCCCGGCCGGACGCGGCAGTGACCCTCTGCGCACCGGAAGACGCGGCCTCTGCCGCGCCTGCAGCGCTGACCCTGCGCTACCACCCGCAGCACTGCGCCGCCGACTGGCTGGCCGGTGTTCTGTCCTGGCAGAGCAGCGCGGACGGCAGCGGCCGCGGCCCGGTGATCGAGCATTCGGTTCTCGACGGCATCCTGACGGCAGAAAGCCTCGCCGGCTTTGCCCGGGCCCTGGTCCGGCATTCCGGAATTCCCCTGAAAACGCTTTAACGAGGATGGATTACCCAGATGTGTGAATATTGCGGAAGCCCCCAGCACCGTATTCCCGAAGTCACCAGCAGCGGCACCGGCAGCGCCTCCGCCTGGGACGCGGCCGGGAAGCCGACCTACACGATCGACCAGATCGCCACCTATCTGACCCAGGGTTTCTGGGAAGATACCGGCCGCACCCAGCGTTCATTCGACGTGCAGCCGGGCGGTCAGATCACTGTCAGCCTCAGCGGACTGAACGCCAGCGGCCAGGCCACCGCGCGCAAGGCGCTGGAAAGCTGGACCGCGCTGAGCGGTATCAACTTTGTCGAGAGCAACAACGCTCAGATCACCTTCGATGACAACCAGTCCGGCGCCTATGCCTCCTCCAGCGTCAGCAATGGCACCATCCTCAGCTCGCACATCAATGTCGCGAGCAGCTGGTCCAACTACGGCGACTACTACTTGCAGACCTACATTCACGAGATCGGCCATGCGCTCGGTCTCGGCCATACCGGCGACTACAATGGCAGCGCCGACTATGCCCGCGACGCGCATTTTGCCAATGACAGCTGGCAGGTCTCGGTGATGTCCTATTTCAGCCAGCACGAGAACCCGGCGACGGACGCCACTTTCGTCTATCTGGCTACCGCGCAGCTGGCTGATATCGCGGCGGTGCAGCAGCTCTACGGCACGCCCACGAATGTGGAAACCGGCGACACCACCTATGGCGACGGCGAAACCACGGGCCGGTTCGGCATGGACCTGAGCGGCCGCTATGCGGTGACGATCGTCGACAGCGGCGGCACCGATCTCATCAATCTGGCTTCGCACCACCAGAACCAGCGTCTGAGCTTGGTTGCGGAAACCTTCTCCGACCTGAACGGCAAGACCGGCAATTTCGCCATCGGCCGCGGCACGGTGATCGAGAACGCCGTCACCGGCGCGGGCGCAGACTATATCATCGGCAATGATGCGAACAACCGGCTGGAGAGCGGCGGCGGCAACGACCATATCCTCGCGGGCGGCGGCAACGATATCCTCATCGGCGGCGCCGGCGCGGATCAGCTGACCGGCGGCACCGGGGCGGACCGTTTCGTCTACACCGCGCTGGACGAGGCGGGCGATACCGTCACCGACTTCGACCTTGCCGCAGGCGACCGGGTCGACATCACAGCCCTGCTGGAAGCGGCGGGCTATACCGGACAGGCACCTGCCGGCGACGGCACCGTGTCGCTGGAGGAAGGCTCCGGCGGCAGCTGGCTGGTCATTTCGCTTGGCGGCACCGATACCAGGCTGGTGTTCCTCACCGGAGTGGCGGCAACCGCCGATGTGGCCGAGATCATCGACAGCGGCGACACCCCGCCGCCGCCGCCGCCCCCGCCGCCGCTGTCGCCCGACACCACCTACACTTTCAGCAATGACTTCGTGCGGAACTGGACGAACCTGCTGGGCACCGTCACCGACACCGACGGCGGCACCGATACGCTGGATCTGAGCGCGGTGACGCTGAACGCCAAAGTGCTGCTCGACAGCGGCGCCTCCGGCAAGATCGGTTCCAAGACCCTGACCATTGCCGACGGTACCGAGATCGAGAACGTGATCTTCGGCAACGGCCGGGATGCCGGCTACGGCAATCTGCTTGCCAACTTCCTCGACGGCGGTGGCGGCAATGACAAGCTGTACGGTTTTGGCGGTGCAGATACGCTGGATGGCGGCGAGGGCAAGGATCAGCTCCACGGCGGCGATGGCGATGACGATTTGCGCGGCGGCGATGGCGACGACAAGCTTTACGGGGACGAGGGGAATGACTCCCTCTCTGCCGGTGAAGGCAAGAACCAGATCAAAGCCGGCAATGGCAACGACACCGTCACCGCCGGCGGCGGGGACGACAAGATCGACGGCGGCGCGGGCGATGATGTTCTCGATGCGGGTGCGGGACGCAACCGCCTGGATGGCGGCGAGGGCAATGACGTTCTCATCAGCAACGGAGCCAAGAGCCAGCTGAAGGGCGGCGAGGGTCACGATACGCTGAACGGCGGCGAAGGCGGCAGCAAGCTGGACGGCGGCGCCGGCAATGACGTCATGACCAGCGGCAGCGGCAAGGACAAGCACAAGGCCGGCGACGGGGACGATACGGTTTCGGCCGGCGGCGGCGATGACCATCTGGACGGCGGCGATGGCAACGACAGCCTGATTGGCGGGGCCGGAGCCGACAAGATCAAGGCGGGCGACGGCAACGATGTGATCGACGGCGGCGAGCATGACGACAAGCTCGGCGGCGGTAAAGGCGACGACACAATCAGCGGCGGCACCGGCGATGATCAGATCAAGGCGGGCAGTGGTGACGATGTCATCCTGGGCGGTGACGGCAACGACAGCATCAAGGGTGACAACGGCAATGACGGCATCGACGGCGGCGCTGGCGATGACATCATTGATGGCGGCAGGGGCATCGATGTGATCTGGGGCGGTACCGGGTACGACGTCCTGAAGGGCGGCAAGGGGGCGGATGTCTTCGTTTTCGACACCGCGGAGGAGACAGGCGACTTGCTCGCCGACTTCTCCCGCCGGGACGGCGACCTGTTCGACATCTCAGGCCTTCTGGACGAGCAGGGCACGGATCTGGCCACGGCTCTGGGCGCGGGTCAGCTGGCTTTGCGCGCGGACGGCAAGTCCGCGGTGCTCGAGTTCGACGCCGATGGCCCGGGCGGGGCAGATGCCCTTCTGATTGCGGAGCTGGGCAAGGTCAAGGCGACCGAAATCCTGACCGAGGACTGGTTCCTTTTCTAGTCAAGCGCTTGACCGGCGCGGCCTTGGCGGCCGGCGCCGGGAGCCAAGGCCGCGCCGGGCTCGGGCGCGGCCGTTGACCGTTCCCGGCAGGCGCCAGGTGCTTGCTATCAGGCGCGGATGCCGAGCATCCGCCTGACTGCCGCCTTGGCCCTGCGGCGGGAGCCAAGGCCGCGCCGGGCTCGGGCGCGGCCGTTGACCGTTCCCGGCAGGCGCCAGGTGCTTGCTATCAGGCGCGGATGCCGAGCATCCGCCTGACTGCCGCCTTGGCCCTGCGGCGGCGGAACTTCCAGCTCTTGCGGTGGTCTTGCAACGCGGCTTCCAGTACCGGGCTGTAACGCTCTGCTTTTGCCAGCGCCTGTTTGTCACCGGATTTCAGGGCCTGATAGACAAAGTGGCTGATCCAGCGGTGCGCAAGGTCCGGCAGAGGGCTGTCCGGAAAATAGCGGCCGTGCCAGTCGATCACTGTCTTTATCTGGTTCCAGGTGTTCAGATGGATGTTCGTGCCATGCTTGCGATAGGCCATTCCCGGTTCATGCAGCAGCGTGAATTTGAGCTCCGGACGCGCAACCATGTATTTGAACATCTTTGTCCGCAGGATGATGTCGTCGCCGGAGATGTCCGGGTCCATGCCACCCACCGCGCGCACCATCGCCGTCTGCAGCACGGCGGCCTGATTGTAGAAGGTGCCGAGCTGTTCGTATTCGATCTCTAGCAGCTCCCGCGCCGATTCCACGGATTTCCTGTAGAGCGGCGATTCGAAATGCTCGGTGACCGTCTCGCCGTCGTCGTCGATCTCTTTGTTGCAGGTATTGGCAACCAGGACCATGCTGGGGTCTTGCCGGACGATCTCCATCTTCGAGGAGATTGCGCCGGGCAGCAGCAGGTCATCCAGGGAGAACAGGGAGATGTAGTCTCCGGTGGCTGCCGCGATGGCCCGGTTGACGTTCAGCGGGACATTGCCGGTGTTCTCCTGGGCAATCAGCTTGTGAGGATAGGGCGAGCGCGCCAGGACCTTTTCCAGCTCCCCGATGTTGCCATCGGTGGAGCCGTCGTCGATCACCACAATTTCGATATGCGGGTAATCCTGCGCATAGACAGACTCCAGCGCCACCCGGCAGAACCGGCTGTGGTTATAGGTGGTACAGATGATCGAGCAGACCAGAGGTTCGGAACCGGCTTCACTCATTCAAGCATTCCTTCTGTCGACTGGGCAACCGCCAGCCTGGGCTGGCAGGCGCCGTGTCATGGCGCGGTGCGCAGCGCAGCGATGACGCGGCCCGGGGCCTCGTCGCCGAGATGGGGTCCGATCGGCAGGCTGAGCAGCTCTTCCGACAATTGTTCGGCAACCGGAAAATCGCCTGTGGCATATCCGAGCCCCGCATAGGCGCCCTGAAGGTGCGGCGGGGTGGGGTAATGCACCAGTGTCTGAATGCCCTGCGTCTCAAGATGTGCGGCCAGCGCGTCGCGGCGGCGGCTGCGGATCACGTACAGATGCCAGACCGGATCGGCCCAATCCGGAGCGGCGGGCGTCATGAGGTCCAGATCCGCCAGCTGTTCCGAATAGAACCGGGCAATCGCGCGGCGGCGGTTGTTCCAGTCCTCCAGATGTCTCAGCTTGACCCGCAGCACCGCTGCCTGCACCGGGTCGAGACGGCTGTTTGTGCCGGCAATCTCATGCATGTACTTCCTGGAGGAGCCGTAGTTGGCCAGCATGCGCAGACGTTCTGCCAGCGCGGCGTCCCGGGTGGTCACTGCGCCGCCGTCGCCCAGAGCACCCAGATTCTTGCCGGGGTAGAAGCTCCAGCAGGTCAGATCTCCTAAACCGCCGATCCGCTGTCCCCGGTAGAGGGCGCCATGCGCCTGTGCCGCGTCCTCGATCACGAAAATACGATGCGCCTTCGCCAGAGACAGGATCGGATCCATGTCCGCGGGCTGCCCGTAGAGATGCACCGGGATGATGGCGCGGGTGCGGTCACTCAGTGCCGGGGCGCAGGCTTCGGCCGTGATGCTGTGCAGGGCCTGGTCCGGCTCCACCGGCACGATCCGCGCGCCAACCTGGGAGACGGCCAGCCAAGTGGCAATGTAGGTGTTGCTGGGCACGATGACTTCGTCGCCAGGACCGATGCCAAGGGCGCGCAGCGACAGCACCAGGGCGTCCAGCCCGTTGCCGACCCCAACAGCGTGATCCACGCCGCAATAGGCGGCGAATTCCGCTTCGAAGGCCTGGACTTCGGGACCCTGGATATACCAGCCGCTGTCCATCACCCGGATCACCGCGGCGTCAATCTCGTCCTTCAATGCACGGTAGGCCGCGCCGACATCGAGAAATGGAACCTTCATCCGCCACCCTCTTTCTGCATGGGTAAATCTTCAGCCCAGATGCCACTCATAGTGGGTAAACACAATGCTGCGGGCGCCGAACATCTCTTTCTGCCGGGCCAGGCCGGTGTTGAGTTCGCGCCCGCCATCTGTGGTCGAAATGCCGAAGCTGAACCAGTCGCGGCCGCCGAATCCGCGGTCCGCTAGATCCGAAACGATCAGGTCCAGCGCGCCGTTGCGGCGCCCGTCCTCGGTGGTCGCCATGTACTGCGCGTGCAGCGCCGGGTCGCAGTCGAAGGTCACGATACCGCCCTGCACGCCCCTGTCATCAACTGCCGCCAGCAGCCGGATACGGTCCGGGAACCGGCTTTGCAGCAGGCGGATCTCTTCCAGGCTGTGGGTCGGAGCGGCCTGGTGGGCTTCGCCGAGGCGGGCAGTGAGAATTTCCCAGAAGGGCGTGAAATCTTCCATCTCCACGACCCGCAGCCCAGCCTTTCCGGCACGCCGCGCGCCCTGGCGTTTGGATTTCGAAAACCCCGGGCTGCGGCTTGCCGCGATCACCGAAGCAAGATCGCTGCGCACCGGCCGGGCTCCCGCCCGCATCAGCGCATAAAGGTCCTCTTCTGCCGGGCAGCGGTGGAAGATGTGCGGTATCGCCTTATAGCGCAAGCATGAGATGCCCGCGCTGCGCAGGGCGCCGCCAAGCGCTTTTATGACATCCAGCATCAGAGCAGCGGACATCGCCGGGCCGGTCACCAGCCCGCCATAGGTCAGACCGCCGTGAGACTGCAGCTCATCTCCGTGGCGGCTGGCAGGCAGGAGGGCAACGGTCTTGCCATCCATCTCCGCAATAAGGGAGTGATCCGTGAACCGGTCCGCGTGATACTCCATGAAGCCGCGGTCGTGCAGGAAAGTGCCGTTCTTGGCGGCCGCAACGAAAGCGTTCCAGCCCGCGGCATCCCCGGCTTCATAGCGCCGGATCGTAACGGCGCAGCTCATGCCGGCTGCCACCGGGCGACCCCGACGCCGGTACGGCCCATGTCGTTGCCATTGTAGAACAGATAGCGGGTGCCGTCCGCAGTCTCGCAATGCGCCGGATAGCAAGTCATTTCGCTGTCCCAGGCGCCGGGCGCGCCGCGCGGCAGCTCACGGTCCGCGGTGCGGGTGAAGGCCACCCCATCCGGCGAGGTGAAGCGGAAGCTCTCGTATTGCTTGGACAAGGTATCCGAGGTCGCGCGCAGCTCCCAGGTGCCGTCCGGCAGCAGGCTGGCCCGCGGCCGGCCAATCCGGTATTCGTTTGGACCGGGCGCAATGATCGGCACCGCTTCTGCATTGTCGAACCTCAGCCCGTCCGGGCTGGTCAGCGTCCAGCAATCGTACTGCGGATACGCGCGCCCATCCAGCGGCTGCCAGCCGCGGCCGCGCGAGATCCAGGCCCGGTACGTGCCATCGGGAAGCGCGGCGATCGAATGCAGTGCCCCGATGAAAGTGCCGTCCGGGCAGCGGTCGATGACGGGAGTCGGCTGCCAGCGTTCAAAGCTATCGCCGCGGTCGCGGCTGATCGCCACCCCGGTGAAGGCCAGGAATTTTGCCTTTTCCACCAGCTGGAACCCGACATAGTAGAGCCGCAGCTCATCGTCCGAGACTTCCAGCACATCGCCCAGGATCACGCCGTTGTCGTCGAACATGCCGGGTGCGCCAAGATCCAGCACCGGATCCGGCGAGACTGCTTTCACCCGCCGCGGATCCTTGGCATCGACATCCACCCAGCCGATCCGGCTGATACCGGCCGAATCGCGGATGCCGCCGAACAGGCGGATGGTGTCCGGATCCCGCAGCCAGGGGCAGGGCGTCATGAAGGAATGCTGCGCCCAGTCCGATGCGCCGCCGGGGCAGTAGACCAGGCCTTCCTTGCGCCAGCTCATGCTGCGGGCTTAATCTTGAAATAGCGGTAGGCGCTGACCCGCGAGGCTTCGGCAGGGTGGCCGTTGAGGATCCGGCCGGGATCCTCGAAGGACTTGTTGACCACCGCGGCCATGCCGACAAAGCTGTCCGCCCCCACGGTCACCCCATCGGCAAAGCTGGCGTTCACGCCGATGAAGCTGCGGGCGCCGATCTTGCAGTAGCCTGACACCACCACATGCGAGGACACGAAGCAGTAATCGCCAATCTCCGTCTGATGGCCAATGTGGTTGCCCGACCACAAAACGCAGCCGTTCCCGATGCGCACGCCGTGCTGCACCACGTTGTTTTCGAAGATGAAGGCATTTTCGCCCAGCTCCGCGGTCCGCCAGACCATTGCGCGCGGGCTGACGAAGCTTGCCAGCGTATAGCCCTTTTCCTTGGTCAGCCCGATCAGGCGCTCCCGCACGCGGTTCAGCTGCGTGGAGGTGACTGCCACATGCGCTTCCGCCGCAGCTGGCCCGAAATGCTCTTCCGCCTCTTCCAGGGCAACCACGGGGAGGCCGAATTTTTCAGTGGCGTTCAGATAGTCCCGCTCCACCGCAAAGCCCACGACCGTGTAGGGGCTGTCGACCGTGAAGTACTCATAGGCGATATCGGCGAATTCGCCGTCTCCGACGATAAGAAGATTGTTCGGCATGACTGTGGCTCGCTGATCCTTGGCAATGCACTCAGGCGATGCACGTGTATGTTGTTGATTGTCGGAAGGTCATATAGGTACTTCGTGAGAAAAAAGCGAGTGATAATCCCAGTGCCACTGCAAGACTGCCGCGTCGTCGATCTGCCGAAAATTACCGATGTCCGGGGAAACCTGACGTTCGTCGAAGGGCAAAATCACATCCCCTTCGACATCCGCCGGGTCTACTATCTTTATGACGTGCCTGGCGGAGCCGATCGCGGCGAGCACGCGCACAAGGACCTGCATCAGTTTGTCATCTGCATGTCGGGCAGTTTCGACTTGGTGCTGGACGACGGTTTTGGCGTGAAGCGCTTCCAGCTCAACCGCTCCTACTACGGCGTCTATATCTGCCCGATGATCTGGCGCTACCTGGATAATTTCTCGTCCGGGTCGGTCTGCATGGTGCTGGCGTCCGACGTCTACAAGGAAAGCGACTACATCCGCGGCCGCGGTGATTTCCTGAAGGCGGTCGGCGCCTCCTGAAGCGCCCTTCGCCGGTCCGCGAGAGTGCCTCTGAAAAGGTGCCTGGCGGCCCAGGCCGGGCGGCATCGTCAGGAAGAGGTTTCGGTGCCGGACCTGTTGGCCGCAGGGTGAAGGGAGTTGGTTCGCGAATGCGGCCTGCAGGCTGAACTCGTGCCGACCATCGCCTCGGGCCTGTTGGCCTGCTAAGACGGGGTGCTTGATACAGGCTCGGAAATTGAATGCAGCAGGCTGGCGGCTTCAGCGATGAGAGCTGGTTCGGTTTGCCTGAACAGGTTCCGGGCGTCTTTCCGTTCCGGGATGAATGAGGCCTTCGGCTGTTGCAGAAGGGCGGACAGCGGCCGGTCCCTGCGCGGGCCCTGGAGAACGCCGGCATCGGTGCGAAGGTGGACCTCCTCGTGTTTTTTGGCTCTCCAGAGCGATCAGCAAAGACATTGTCGCGCCAGGCCGCTTTCCCGGCCATGCTGAGTTTGATGCCATGGGATTCCTAAGGTCCCGGCACGTGATGCCGGGCCTTCTTTCTTCCCGCAGAAATCCATCCCGGCGACGAGGGTATTCCCAGGTATTCCCCAATGGAGTACCGTACTCCCGATTTGGATACTGTGGAGCACTCATGGCAGAAACACTCTTCGTGCCCAGGCGCAATGAGGCCGAACGCATCGCCAGCCTGCTGAACCCCGACCCGCTCTTTGGCGAGATCTCGGGCCTCTTTCTCGCGGCACCGCGGCGGACGGGGAAGAGCACTTTCCTGCGCCGTGATCTTCTGCCGCTGCTGGAAGAGCAGGGAAAGCTTGCACTCTACGTGGACCTCTGGGCGGACAAAAACGCAAACCCAGGCACCCTGATCACCGGCAGCATCGCCCGCGCGCTCGAGGAATGCGACGGGCTGATCGCAAAGATCCGGCGCAAGGCACCCTTCAGTGCCATTGGCGCGCTTGGGTTTCGGGTGGATCTGAAGTCTTCCGGGACATGGGAGGGCACCATTCCGGATGCGCTCTCGCTGCTGGTCGAGGCAACCGGCAAGGACGTCGTGTTCATCATCGATGAGGCTCAGCACAGCCTGGTGTCGGAGGAGGGGCGCAATGCGATGTTTGCCCTGAAGGCCGCGCGTGACGCGATCAACCAGGTGGAGCTGCCTGGCCGTCTCTACCTGGTCATGACTGGCTCCCATCGCGACAAGCTCTCTGCCCTGGTTCACGACCACCAGGCTCCGTTCTTCGGTGCTGCGATCCGGGATTTCCCGCCGCTCGGCGCCGACTACACCACGGCGGTCGCCGAACACCTGAATGCCAGGTTGTCGCAGAATGCCCGCCTCGATCCTTCGGTGATCGAAGAGGCTTTCGACCAGCTGGGCAGGCGGCCGGAACGTCTGAATGACTGCCTGCGCGACCTCATTCTGGGCACCGAATTCGGGGAGGACGCGTTGCGGCGCCTCGTTAAAACCCGAATGGAGGCCTCCCGGCAGCAGCTCCTGTCCGAGATTGCTGTCCTAACCCCGCTCCAGCAGGACATCCTGCGGACCATGGCGGAGACCGGAATCGACTTTGCGCCGTTCGCGGAAGCAACCAGAATGGCCCTTGGCTCCGACGGTCAGCCTGCCAGCAAGGGCGCAATCCAGAAGGCGCTTGAGACGCTCCGGGACAAGGGTTTGGTGTGGCGGCCCGGCATCGGGCAGTATGTCCTGGAAAGCGCAGAGCTGGCACTGACGCTGCGCCAAGGTTGATGGGGCGGCGGCGTGACCAGATCGGACCGCTGTCTGCGACTGACCGGACGGCTGCGGAAGGCCCGCAAACCGCGCGGACTGACATCCATGACATCACACAGGCGGCGGGTCGGAAAGTTGTCGCGGTGTTCCTCGATGAACCTGAACCTCATGGCTTTTGGCCCGCGAAGAACTGCGTTGCCTTTTTTAGGATCTCCCTCTCCTCCTTGAGAATGCGGTTCTCACGTCGAAGCCGTTCATTCTCTTGGGCGAGGCTCAAATCCTCGTTCGACACTACGTCAGTGTCTCGGTGTGCCGTGATCCATTTGTTCAGCGTTAACAGACCAACACCAAGATCATCAGCAACCTGTTTGCGTGTCAGTCCGCTGGTCAACGCGATCCGCACCGCATCCCGTCGAAATTCGTCCGTCCGTTTCGTGCCCATAATTCGTCTCCCTCGGCGCAATAAATGCTATCAAAGGAGCGGCATCAAACCGCGACAGGTCCAAGCTTTCACAGGATCATCAGGTCGATGTCCAAGTGCTCACGGAAATCTCCTGTTGAAAGGGATCCGAACAGCTTGTGCCGAATGCCCTCGGCGGCCAGTTGGGCATGAATGATCCGCCAGGCGGCTCTCGCCGCCCCCAGATGCAACTGTCTGCGCTGCTCCTGAAGTGCCGCTAAATGCGCCATCCTGGCCTCCTTGCCGCCAAAGTATTGTTCGCTCACAAGAATTGTCAGCGCCAAGTGCATATCCGGGCTCAGAGAAGTGGCTCGATCATATAGGAGCGCGGCGTGAGGCGCTGCTGATCAGTTCAGGAAAGCGCCAGCTCGCTGCAGCGGGCCACCTCAGGCAGACCGCGGCTGGCCCGGAAAGATGCGATCAGCTCCCTCGCCCAGTCACGCACCTCCGCGGCCGAATTTCCCGCAAGCTCGGGCTTGCCCAGATCGATCACCGGAATACCGGCGGAATTCGCCAGCCGAATTGCCTGGCCGGTGCCGCCACCCGCCTTTCCTTCAGGAGGCCAACAGATGACGACGCTGGCTGGGACCCTGAAATCCTCTCCGAAGACCCCGTTTCTATTCCGCGCCATCAGGTTGAGGGTACATGGGCCATCCTAGGGTCTGACAGGGGAGAGGGCTGAAAGGCGATCAGCGCGCCAGAGGCTGGGATCACAGCGGGATGGATTTTCCGAAAGGGAAGAGCATCCGTCTGCGCGGCAGAGGCAAATCCTCTGACGAAAAAGGCAGAACTATCGAGTGCTTTTAAAAGAAGTTTGGTGGAGCCTAGGAGGATCGAACTCCTGACCTCTTGCATGCCATGCAAGCGCTCTCCCAGCTGAGCTAAGGCCCCAAACCTGTCCGCTTTTCTGTGCCTGTTCCGTTTCCGGTGCGGCCCGTCTTGCGGTGTGAGCGTCGTTTAAGGGACGGCGGCGCGGGCTGCAAGCGGAAAATGCGCCATCGTCCGATTTTTTTCAGACCGCCCGAAGCGGCGGCGCGGGAGAGGCGCGCGGCCTCTCCGCCCGAGGCTGTGCCTCAGGTTTCGTCCTCGTCGGAGGACATATCGGCGATTTCGTCGAGGGAGACGTTGTCCTCGTCGTCGTCATCGTCCAGGACGTCATCGCCCAGGTCCATGTCGACCGCGTCATCATCCTCCAGCACCGCGTCGTCGCCCGGGATGGTCTCCTTGGACTTTGCGCTCGCGGCGTCTTCGCGGTCGGCCGCGATCATCCGGCTCTTGCCGGTTTCCAGCTCCACGACCTCGCCCGTGTAGGGGCTGACGATCGGGTTTTTGTTCAGGTCATAAAAGCGCTTGCCAGTTGTGGGGCAAACGCGCTTTACACCCCATTCTTCCTTGGGCATGTGGGTCCCCTTGATTTACTGGTGAGTCGTATCGACGATTCCGGTGCCTTGCCATATGAGGGTGGCACTGTCAAAGCCTTTGCCCGGAGGGAGCCCCGCGTGAGCCGACACCATCTGCCCGGTGATCCGCCGGTGCCGCTGACCCTGCGCCGCTCGCCCCGCGCGCGCCGCATCAGCCTGCGGATCTCCTCGCTCGACGGGCGTGTGACCCTTACCCTGCCGCAGTCGCTGCCGACGGAGGCGGCGCTGGCTTTTGCCGCAGAGAAAGAAGACTGGATCCGCACCCATCTGGCCCGCCACCCGGCGCCGGCCGAGGCGGCCTTCGGCGCCACGCTGCCGGTCGGCGGGGAAGAGCGGCGGCTGGAGCGGGCGCCCGGCAAACGGGTGCTCCTGGAGCCGGGGCGGCTGGCGGTGCCGCCCGGGGCGGACGGGGCGCTGGCGGGGCGGGTGCTGCAGCGTTACTTGCGCGAACTGGCCCGCGCGCGGCTCGCCGAAGCTTCGGACACTTACGCGGCGCGGCTGGGCCGCCGCTACAGCCGTCTGACGCTGCGCGATACCCGCTCGCGCTGGGGCTCCTGCACCGCGGAGGGTGCGCTGATGTATTCCTGGCGGCTGGTGCTGGCGCCGCCTGCGGTGCTGCGCTACGTCGCCGCGCATGAGGTCGCGCATCTGGCCGAGATGAACCATTCCGCCGCCTTCTGGGCCACGGTGGAGCGTATCCACGGGTCCTATCAGGCGCCGCGCGGCTGGCTGCGGGAAAACGGCGCCAGCCTGCACCGCTACCGCTTCGGGCCTGAGGCGGGCGAGAGCGGCGGCTGAGGCGGCCGCGACTGGCGCCCGCCCGCCGATGCCGCTTCCGGGCATGCCTGCGCCTCCCTGCGCAGTTGACCGCGGCGCGATTTGTGATCACTTCAAGGGATGAACATGTCTGCACGCTCCTCTTCCGACGCCGCGCCCTCGGCGCATGACCGGGTCTACAGAACCCTGCGCACCCGCATCATGCATGGCGACATCGCCCCCGGCGAGGCGCTCACGCTGCGCGGCATCGGCCGCGAGTTCGGCGTCTCGATGACCCCGGCACGGGAGGCAGTGCGGCGGCTGGCGGCGGAAGGCGCGCTGTTCCTGTCCTCTTCGGGCCGGGTCTCCACCCCCGAACTCACCAACGAGCGGATCGAGGAGCTGGCGGCGCTGCGCGCTCTGCTGGAGGTGGAGCTGGCCAGCCGCGCCCTGCCGCGCGCCCATATGGCGCTGATCGACCGGCTGACCGCGATCAATGCCACTGTGGCCGAGATGGTCTCCAAACGCGATGCGGTGGGCTATATCCGCACCAACCTGGAGTTCCACCGCGCGCTTTACCTGCGGGCGCAGGCGCCGGCGATGCTGGCGATGGCAGAGACGGTCTGGCTGCAGCTTGGCCCCACCATGCGCGCGCTCTACGGCCGCCTGCGCCGCACCGAGCCGCCGCAGAACCACAAACTGATCATCGCGGCGCTGAAGGCGGGCGACGAGCCAGGACTGCGGCTGGCGGTGCGCTCGGACGTGACGCAGGGCTTGCGGATGCTGGCGGGGTAGCGGGGGCGCCTCAGCTTGCCTTCTCCAGCGCGTCCCGCAGGGTTTCGGTGGTGCGGTCCGTGGCCTTGGGCACGATGCGGTAGAGCGCATTGACGAAGCAGAACAGCGCAAAGCCCAGGAGTCCCAGGCACAAGGCGGTCACCAGCACGCGGCCGTAGGCCTTGGTGTAGAGCCATTCGAAGGCACTGCCCATGCCGCCCGCAGAAGCGCTGGAGGCTGACAGCGCCGCCTGCAGGATCAGCACGCCAATAATGGCGACCACCACACCATGCGCCGCAAGCCCTGCCTTAAGCGCGGCGTTCATGTGCATCGTCGCCGGATTGGCCTGCAGGTGATTGCGATAGCTTTCGGTCCAGGCCTTGTAGACATAGTAGCCGCCGGTCCCGATCGTCAGCACCCCGGCCACCGCGAGGGCAGTCTGCCCGCCAGGCGTGCCGAGGACGGTGCCCAGGTAGCTGCTATTGCCACCAGAAGCATTGCCGGAGCCCATGATGACGGTGAGGGCCAGCCCGCCAAGCGCCAGATGCACGATCCCGGTCGCGATCATGCCCGCCCGGGCTACAAGCCCCTTGGCACCGCTGCCGTAGGCCTCCAGATCCCAGAAGCTGTCGATCAAGCGCCAGACCGCATAGGCAAAGAGGCCGATGGCGATCAGCACGATCACCGCGGTGCCCCAGCCGCCCTGCAGCCACTCCAGCGCCGCCGCGGTGCCCTTGGCCTCGCCGCCTCGCCAGATCGAGTAGAGCGACACACCCGCCACCGCCAGGTAG
The DNA here is from genome assembly GCF_048820915.1 of Cribrihabitans pelagius. NCBI lineage: Bacteria > Pseudomonadati > Pseudomonadota > Alphaproteobacteria > Rhodobacterales > Paracoccaceae > Cribrihabitans > Cribrihabitans pelagius. The sequence continues at coordinate 66,813 of NZ_JBMERR010000009.1, forward strand.
ACCAGCGCCCGTCCGGCGTAGCCAAGGCGCATCATCGGCACCGCCCAGGCGAAGTCGTCAGGGTTCACGCCCTCAAGGCGCTTGCGGCGGGCGTCTGACGACAGGCTGTCGGCTGGCATGGCGGAATTCTCCGGAAAAGTCAGGTGTATTGCTCATAAGGACAATGCGCGAACGGCAGAAATGTTCCCGCCGGATGGCTTGGCCCAAGCCTGCAAAGCCCGGCGCCAAGGCGGAGGTTCCGTGCACATCCTGTACCCCGGCGCTGGCGCCGGCTGGCATCCGCGGCGTGCCGTTCAGGACGCATGCACCTGTGAAGCGCCGCTGAACGGCCGGGAGAGGACCTCGGCCAACGTCCCGGCCGCGCGTCCGGGCAGTGGAAGGCCACCGGCCCCCTGAGCAAAAGCAGGCATCCGGAGAGCGGCCGCAACTGTATCTCCGCGCGCATGCAGAGAAGTCGGGGCCTGGGCTGGTATTTCGGCGGATTGATGGTGAAGGCACAACTCAGTGGGGCCGGCCGCCAGAAACGACCGGCGCCGAAACTCGCTCCGCCTTTTCGCGTCCTCTGCTTCCAGCGTGTCCACGGTCACCAGCAGCGCGGAGGGCCGAAGAAATCACGGCTGCTGAGGCGGCTTCGGCCGCCTCAGCCAGACTTAAGGCGCCGGTCCCGCCTCAGGGGTGGGGCGCCAGCCGGGCAGCTTTTGAAGCGGGGCAGGGAGCCTCGCCGCTTAATCGTCCAGAACAAAGGTCACGGCAAGGTTCACCCGGAAGTGGGTGACCTTGCCGTTTTGGACATCGACGTTTTGGTCCTTGACCCAAGCGCTCTTGATATCGCGCAGAGTCTTGGAGGCGCGTTCGATCCCTTGCTTGACGGCATCGTCAAAGCTCTCGGTCGAAGTTGCGGAAATCTCGGTAACGCGTGCGACACTCATGGTGCCCTCCTTTCCCTCGCCCTCTGCCCCTGAAATGGGGCTTCAAGGCAGCTTCCATAGTGCGCCCGTTGACGTGATGCGTCAAACGTCCCTGTGCAGCCGGTGCGCAGGGCGATGGGGGCAGCACGCGCGACCGGTCCTCACACGGAAAAAGCCCGGCACGGGGCCGGGCATTTGCAGTCACCAGATCATAATGGGTGGCTTAGGCCGCCAGCCCCTTGGAGCCGATGTCGAGGAACTTCTGGCGCCGGTCCTTGATTAGCGCCGCCGCGTCCTTGCCGGAGAGTTCCTCCAGCATCTCCTGCAACGCTGCCTGGACCGAGGCCATCGCCGCTTTCGGGGCGCGGTGGGCGCCGCCCAGCGGTTCCGGGATAATGCGGTCGGCCACGCCCAGCTTCTTGAGGTCCTGCGCGGTCAGCCGCAGCGCCTCGGCCGCTTCGCGCATCTTCTCGGCGTCCTTCCACAGGATCGAGGCGCAGCCCTCTGGGCTGATCACCGAGTAGATCGAATGCTCCAGCATTGCCACGCGGTTGGCGGTCGCAAAGGCCACCGCCCCGCCGGAGCCGCCTTCGCCGATGATGACCGAGATCAGCGGCACGCCGATCTTCAGGCACATCTCGGTCGAGCGCGCGATCGCCTCGGACTGGCCGCGCTCCTCGGCGCCCTTGCCGGGGTAGGCGCCGGCCGTGTCGACCAGGGTGATCACCGGCAGCTTGAACCGGCCCGCCATCTCCATCAGCCGCACCGCCTTGCGGTAGCCTTCGGGGCGGGCCATGCCGAAGTTGCGCTCGATCCGGGACTTGGTGTCGGAGCCCTTCTCGTGGCCGATCACCATCACCGGCTGATCGTTGAGGCGCGCGAGGCCCCCCATCACCGCCAGATCATCGGCAAAATTGCGGTCGCCCGCGAGCGGTGTGAACTCGGTGAACAGCGCCTCGACGTAATCCTTGCAATGCGGCCGCTCGGGGTGGCGCGCGACCTGGCATTTGCGCCAGGGGGTGAGCTCCTTGTAGAGGTCCTTGAGCAGCTGTGCCGCCTTGGCGTCCAGCGCCTTGGCCTCGTCGGCCACGTCCATTTCCTCGTTCGCGCGCGCCAGCGCCCGCAGCTCTTCCGCCTTGCCTTCGATCTCGGCCAGCGGTTTTTCGAATTCCAGATACTGGGTCATGTCGCCTCTGCTCTGCAGGTTTGCCGTTATATGGCCTTACGCGCCGACAGATGCAACTCAGCAAGATTTGTGATCTCCTGCCGTGGCATCACGATGGGGCAGAGAGCAAAGCGGAGAGGCCGGGCATGGCAGCCACATACGAAGACCGGATCCTGCGGGTTCTGACCCATATCCACGACCACCCGGACGGGAACCTGTCGCTGAATGCGCTGGCGGATGTGGCGGCGATGCCGCGCTTCCACTGGCACCGGGTGTTCCGCGCCCTGACCGGCGAGACCTGCGCCCAGGCGGTGCGCCGCATCCGGCTGCATCGGGCGGCCACCTGGCTGGTGCAGGGCGGTCAGCCGCTGGCCGAAGTCGCGGCGCAGGCGGGTTATCCCAACCCCGGCAGCTTCTCGCGCGCTTTCTGCGAAGCCTATGGCAGCAGTCCCGCTGCCTACCGTCGCGCGGAGCGCCTGGCGCTGCCCGGCCCCGCCTTCAAAACAGGAAGCTATACCATGCATGACGTGACTTTGCGAAACGAACCCTCGCGCCGCCTGGCGGGCCTCCCCCACCGGGGGGGCTTATGAGGAAATTGGCAGGAGTTTCGAGGCTCTCGGCGCCATTTGCGATTCCCGCGGTCTCTGGCCCCAGGCCGGGGCCGCGCTCGGCGTCTATTTCGACAGCCCCGATAACGTCCCCGCGGGTGATCTGCGCAGCTTTGCCGGGGCGGAATTCCGTGGCGATCTGCCGGAGGGGCTGGAGGAGATGCAGCTAGCTGGCGGCAAAACTGCCGTGCTGACCTTCAAGGGGCCCTATCCGGGCCTGGCCGCCGCCTATCACAGCCTGTTCGGCAATTAGCTGCCGCAGTCGGGCGAAGAGCCGGCCGATGAACCCTGTTACGAGATCTACCTGAACGACCCCCGCAATACCGCGCCGGGCGAGCTTGTGACCGAGATCTGCCTGCCGCTGAGGTGACCCGCGCCCCGCGCCCGTCCCTGGCCGGGGCGGGCGTTTGCCGTCACTGCGGCCAGATTACCGGGTAGAGCGAGGCCACCAGCAACAGCGCCATCGACCAGTTGAACAGCGTGAGCCGCCGCCGGCTGGTCAGGAAACGCGCCATCTGCTGGCCGAGCACCGTCCAGGAGCCGACCGAGGGCAGATTGATCGCGCCAAAGACCACGCCGACGAACAGGATCGCCGTCAGGGTCTGATCCGGCGTATAGGCGCTGATCGCGGTCAGCGCCATCGCCCAGGCCTTCGGGTTCACCCACTGGAAGGCGGCCGCCTGCAGGAAGGTCATCGGCCGGCCCGCCTCGCGCCTGGCCTCGGCCGGGGCGGCATGGGCGATCTTCCAGGCCAGCCACAATAGGTAGGCGACCGAGACCGCCTTCAGCACCGTGTAGCTCACCGGGAAGGCATCAAACACCTGCACCAGCCCGGCGCCCACCAGCAGCACCATGAAGACAAACCCCAGCGCCACCCCCAGCATATGCGGGATCGAGCGGCGGAAGCCGAAGTTGGCGCCGGAGGCCATCAGCATCAGGTTGTTCGGCCCCGGCGTAATCGAGGAGACGAAGGCGAAAAGCGCAAGGGCTGCGAGGAGTTCGTGGGTCATGCGCAGATTAATTGCGTAATATTCGGCAAATGAAATTGCGTTCTGCGGCGCGCGCGGCGTATTTTTGCAATCAATGGTGAAAAGTGACCGCATAAACCAGCAAATATTGCAGGAACTCAGCCGCGACGGCCGGATCAGCAACCTGGAACTGGCCGAACGCGCCGGCCTGTCGCCTTCGGCCTGCCTGCGCCGGGTGCAGGAGCTGGAGCGCAGCGGCGTCATCACCGGCTACCGCGCGGTGCTCGACCGGCAGAAAATGGGCGCGGGCTTTGCCACCTATATTGGTGTCGGGCTGGGCGAGCACACCAAGGAGGCGCAGGAAGCCTTCGAACGCGCCATGCAGGCGGCGCCGGAGGTGGTGGAGTGCCACAACATCACCGGCACAATCGAGTACCTCCTGCGCGTCGAATGCGCCGACCTGCCTAGCTACAAGCGCTTCCACACCGATATCCTCGGCACTTCGCCATACGTGACCGGGATTACGACCTACGTTGTGATGGGCTCGCCTAAGGATCTGCGGGCCTGATCCGGGCAGGCGTTGGATTTTGAGTATTTCGGCAAGATGACAGGGAGCAGCTCTTTCATCTTGCCGAAAATACTCACTGCGCCGCGGCTGCCGCGGGCGGTACTTGGCAGCTGCGCGGTGTCGGCGCCGCGCAGGGTTCAGGGGCAGGGCGCGCCGCCTGGCGCCCTGCCATCGCTTGTCCCGCGGCTCAGCCGTTCTGCGCGATCAGCTCGGCCTGGGCGACGACCACCTCGGCCTGCTTGATCGAGGCGATGTCGACCAGCCGGCCCTTGTAGACCGTGGCACCGGCGCCGCTGGCCTTGGCGTCTTCCATCGCGGCGAGGATCTCGCGGGCTTCCTGCACCGCCTCTTGCGACGGGGTGAAGACCTGGTTGGCCAGTTCGATCTGGCTCGGGTGGATTGCCCATTTGCCGACCATGCCCAGCGTCGCGGAGCGTTTCGCCTGTGCGATGTAGCCTTCCTTGTCGGAGAAATCGCCAAACGGCCCGTCCACCGGCAGGATGCCATGGGTGCGGCAGGCGGCAACAATTGCGGCTTGGGCCCAGTGCCAGGGGTCGGACCAGTGCTTCTCGCCCCCGCGCAGCATGTAGTAGTTCTCCTGCGTGCCGCCGATGCCGGTGGTCTGCATCCCCATCGAGGCGGCAAAATCCGCAGCCCCCAGGCTCATCGCCTGCAGGCGGGGGGAGGATTTGGCAATCTCCTCCACATGCGCGATGCCCGCCGCGGATTCGATGATCACCTCGAAGGAGACCGGTTTGGTGCGGCCCTTGGCGCGCTCGATCGCGGTGACCAGCGCGTCCACCGCGTAGACGTCCTCGGCGCAGCCCACCTTGGGGATCATGATCTGGTCGAGCCGCTCGCCCGCCTGCTCCATCAGGTCGACAACGTCGCGGTACCAATAGGGCGTGTCGAGCCCGTTGATGCGCACCGACAGGTACTTGCCACCCCAGTCGACGTTGCCGATGGCCTCAATCACGTTGGCGCGGGCCTGGTCCTTGTCGCCGGGCGCCACCGAGTCCTCTAGGTCGAGGTTGATGACATCGGCCGCCGAGGCCGCCATCTTCTCGAGCAATTTGACCTTTGAGCCCGGTCCGAACAGCTGGCAGCGGTTGGGGCGGGCCGGGGCGGCGGGCTGGAGGCGGAAGCTCATGTCGGGTCTCCGGGTAATGAAATTGCGGAATGTCTCTCGTTTGTGGTAGGAAATTGCCGGGCGGCACGCAAGCGAAATTGTGCAGCCGCAGCATTGCGCGTGCAGAATGCAGCGCGCGATGCTTGATTGGCGCAAGGATCGGCCGCAGGGGCGCTGCTCGCCGAAGCTTCTCCCCCGGATTGCCCGTTAGGTGAGAGAATCTTGCGACACGGTGCGCGCCGAAGGCCGGAATAGGGACACGCTCCCGGGCGGGCTTCTCTAAAGTTGGCCGGAAATCTGAATTCGAAGGAGGGCCCCACATGATCGAGACCCCATATCTGCTGTTTCTGGGCGATGCGCCCGACATGCTGGCTGCCAAAGTGGCCATCGGCATCCGCGACTGGCGCCCCGATCACGCGGTCGGCCAGTTCCGCCTGCCGGGCTGCGGCGCCGACCTGGGGCTGACCGGCATGAGCCTGGCCGAGGCACGGGAAGCGGGCGCCAAGACGCTGGTGATCGGCGTGGCCAACCGCGGCGGCGTGATCTCGCCCGCCTGGAAGGAAGTCCTGCTCGAGGCCCTGGCGCTGGGCTATGACCTCGCCTCCGGCCTGCACAACCTGTTGCGCGACGAGGCCGATCTGGTGGCTGCAGCCAAGGCGCACGGCCGCACCCTGCACGATGTGCGGGTGCCCTCGGTGCAGTATCCGATCGCCAACGGTGTGAAGCGCCGCGGCAAGCGCTGCCTGGCGGTGGGCACGGACTGCTCGGTCGGCAAGATGTACACGGCGCTGGCCATGGACGCCGAAATGAAAAAGCGCGGCATGAAGTCCAGCTTCCGCGCCACCGGCCAGACCGGCATCCTGATCACCGGCGAAGGCGTGCCGCTGGACGCGGTGATTGCCGACTTCATGGCGGGGTCCATCGAATATCTGACCCCGGATAACGACGACGACCACTGGGACCTGATCGAGGGCCAGGGCTCGCTGTTCCATGTCTCCTACTCGGGGGTGACCCTGGCGCTGGTGCATGGCGGCCAGCCGGATGCGCTGATCCTGTGCCACGAGCCGACCCGCGAGCACATGCGCGGCCTGCCGGACTATGCCGTGCCCTCGCTGGAGGAGCTGCGCGACGTGGCGCTGCCGCTCGCGCTGCGGGCCAACCCGGACTGCAAGGTGGTGGGCATCTCGGTCAACACCCAGCATCTGGGCGAGGATGAGGCGGTGACCTACCTCGCGCGCGTGGAAAAACGCATGGGGCTGCCCGCCGTTGATCCCTACCGCCATGGCGCCGGCCGCCTGGTGGACGCGCTCGCCGCGGTCTGATTTAACCGCTTCCGCCGGGGGTCTTCAGGCGCGGCCTGGGGAGCCTCCGGCGGGAGTATTTCTGGCAAGATGAAAGAGCAGGCGCCGGTCGCGGCCGGCGCCTGCGCGGCATCCCGGCCGCAACGGAACGCAAGAGCAAAGGGCAGCGTCATGAAAGTCACCGTCACCCCGGATACATTCAAGCTGGCGCAGGTCTTCACCATCTCGCGCGGCTCGCGCACGGAGGCCAAGGTGCTGACCGTCAAGGCCGAGAAGGATGGCGTCACCGGCTGGGGCGAATGCGTGCCTTACGCACGCTATGGTGAAACGCTGGAGAGCGTGACTGCCGAGATTGAGGGGCTGCCCGCCGAATTCACCCGGCAAGAGCTGCAGGCGCTGCTGCCCGCGGGCGCTGCCCGCAACGCGGTCGACTGCGCGCTGTGGGACCTGGAGGCAAAACAGGCAGGTAAACGCGTCTGGGAGCTGGCTGGCCTGCCCGCGCCCGGGCCGGAGATCACCGCCTACACGCTGTCGCTCGACACGGCCGAAAAGATGCGCGAACAGGCCGCCGCCAACGCGCACCGTCCGCTCTTGAAGATCAAGCTCGGCACCGCTGACGACATGCCGCGGCTGGAGGCGGTGCGTGCAGGCGCGCCGGAGGCGAAGATCATCATTGACGCCAACGAGGGCTGGAGCGCGGAAGTCTACGCCGAACTTGCTCCGCATCTGGTGCGGCTCGGCGTCGAGCTGGTGGAGCAGCCCCTGCCCGCGGGCGAGGACGACGCGCTTATTGGCATGGACCGCCCGGTGCCGGTCTGTGCCGATGAAAGCTGCCACGACCGCACCAGCCTGGCCGCGCTGGAGGGCAAATACGACGTCATCAACATCAAGCTGGACAAGACCGGCGGCCTTACCGAGGCGCTGAAGCTGCGCGAAGAGGCGCTGGCGCGGGGCTTCAAGGTGATGGTCGGCTGCATGGTGGGCTCTTCGCTGGCGATGGCGCCCGCGGTGCTGGTGGCGCAGGGTGCGGCGGTAACGGATCTTGACGGCCCGCTCCTGCTGGCCGAAGACCGCGGCGAACCGTTGTTGTTTGATGCCGAGGGCGTGCACCCGCCGAAACCGGCACTTTGGGGTTGAGGAGACCAAGATGACCCGAACCGTATATGTGAATGGCGAATACCTGCCGGAAACCGAGGCGAAAATCTCGATCTTTGACCGCGGCTTCCTGTTTGCCGACGCGGTTTATGAGGTGACCTCGGTGCTGGATGGCAAGCTGATCGATTTCGAGGGCCACGCGGTGCGCCTGGAGCGGTCGCTGAAGGAGCTGGACATGGCTTCCCCCTGCTCCAAGGAGGAGCTCCTCGAGATCCACCGCCAGCTGGTGGAGATGAACGGTATCGAGGAGGGGCTCGTCTACCTGCAAGTGACCCGCGGCTCCGACGGCGACCGCGATTTCGTGTTCCCGGCCGAGGACACGCCGCCCTCGCTGGTGCTGTTCACCCAGGACAAGCCGGGCCTGGCCGACAGTGCGGCGGCGAAGAAGGGCGCCAAGGTGATCTCGGTCGAGGACATGCGCTGGGGCCGCCGCGACATCAAGACGGTGCAGCTCTTGTACCCCTCGATGGGCAAGATGATGGCCAAGAAGGCGGGGGCCGACGATGCCTGGATGGTCGAGGATGGCTATGTCACCGAAGGCACCTCGAACAACGCCTATTTCGTGAAGAACGGCACCATCGTGACCCGGCCGCTGAGCACCGACATCCTGCACGGCATCACCCGTGCCGCGGTGCTGCGCCTGGCCGAAGAAGCGCAGATGCAGATCGAGGAGCGCCTGTTCACCATCGAGGAAGCCCAGGGCGCGGACGAAGCCTTCACCACCTCCGCCTCGGCCTTCGTGATGCCAGTTGTGGAGATCGACGGAGTCGCATTGGGCGACGGCACCCCCGGCCCCATCGCCAAGCGTCTGCGCGAGATCTATCTGGAAGAAAGCCGCAAGAAGGCCGTCTGACGCCCGCGTGGATACGAAGGGGGAAGGGGCCCCCGGGCCCCTTTTTCGTGCTCTTCGCTCAGGGCGTTTGCGCGGGGTCCGCGGTCATGGCAGCAGCACCGCCGCCCCCTGCAGGCGGCCTGCGCGCAGGTCCGCCAGCGCTTGGTTGGCCTGCTCCAGCGGGTAGGGCACGGTCTCGGTCCTGACCCCTGCGGCCTGGGCCAGCGGAAAGAAGGCCGCGCCGTCGGCGCGGGTCAGATTGGCGACCGAGACGATCTCGCGCTCCTGCCACAAATCGGCATAGGGGAAGGCAGGAATGTCGCTCATGTGGATGCCGCCGCAGACCACCCGGCCGCCCTTGCGCAGATCCTTCAGCGCCTTGGGCACCAGCGCGCCTGCCGGGGCAAAGAGGATCGCGGCGTCAAGCGGCTCCGGCGCAGGCTCGGCCGAACTGCCGGCCCAAACCGCGCCGAGGCGGCGGGCAAAGGCCTGCGCTTCGGCGTCGCCCTCGCGGGTGAAGGCAAAGACCCGGCGGCCCTGCCACTTGGCAATCTGGCACAGGATATGCGCCGCCGCGCCAAAGCCATAGAGGCCAAGCGCCGCGGCCGGGCCCGCGCGGGCAAGACAGCGGTAACCGATCAGCCCGGCACACAGCAGCGGTGCCATCGCCACAGCGTCTGCGGTCTCGGACAGCGGAACCGCAAACGCGCCATGCGCTAGGCAGTACTCGGCATAACCTCCGTCAAAGGTATAGCCGGTGAACAGCGGCGCATCGCAGAGATTCTCGCGCTGCATCCGGCAATAGAGGCAGCCGCCGCAGGCATGGCTCAGCCAGGGCACTCCCAGCCGCTGGCCGATCGCGAACTCCCGCATGCGAGGCCCCAGCGCGGCCACCCGCCCGATGATCTCATGCCCCGGCACCAGCGGCAGCTTGGGTCCGGGCAACTCTCCATCGGCAACATGCAGATCGGTACGGCACACCCCGCAGGCCTCGACCCGGAGCAGGACCTGGCCCGGACCGGGCGCCGGCACCGGGATATCCCGCAGGACCAGCGGCTTGCCCGGCTCTTCCAGCAGCATCGCGCGCATCGGCCGCCTCCTTCCGGAGGAAAGCCTAGCAAAGCCCCGCGGCCACGGGCATGAGCCAGATCAACCGGGCGCCGCTCGCCGGGACAGGTTTACTCACTTTCTGGCCCGAAATACCCCCGGGGTGAATTGGCCATCAGGCCAAGAGGGGCAGCGCCCCTCCCTGGAAGCGGCGCGGGCCTACTGCTTGTCCGTCACGTTTTCCTTGAACGCGGTCTCGAAGGCCGCCTGTTTCTCCGCACCCGCGTCGGTCTGGTAGTTGGCCTTCCACTCCTCCATGGTCATTCCATAGAAGATCTCCCGGGCCTGCTCCTTGCCCATTTCGATGCCCTTCTCATTGGCAGCCTCCTGGTACCAGCGGCTCAGGCAGTTGCGGCAGAAACCGGCCAGATTCATCAAATCGATGTTCTGCACGTCGGTGCGGTCTTCCATCAGGTGCTTTTGCAGGCGGCGGAAGGCGGCGGCCTGAAGCTCGATGTCGGTTTTCGGATCCATGGCAGGGCTCCTTTTGTTTGGCGGCTGCGCTCAGGCCTAGCAGCGGCGCCCTCCGCGGGCAATGGGATCAGATCAGCTGCAGCGCCAGCCAGGGGCCAAGCGCGGTGACGAGGATCAAAATCTTGTAGTTGCCCAGCCAGCGGTAGGCCGTCAGGCTGACGTCAGCCGGGGCAAGGCCGAACAGGCGGGCGTGCAGCCCGGCAATCCAATCGCGCTGCGCCATCAGCACAAGGGCGGAAAGCGTGAACAGGCCGAGATGCAGCAGGGTCAGCCAGCCAAAGAAGGCGGAGAGCATGTCCTCAGTCATGGGCACTCCTTTCCAAATTTAGTCAGTATCAGATATGGGGGCGGTCTGTCCTGCCTGCAACGCCAGTGCTGCTGGCGCCCGTCCGCCCCGCCGCGCCGCCGCGCCGGCTTGGCCGGGTCCGGCCGCAGGCGGATATTTGGACTTCCGGTGCTATTCTGCCCCTGCGGCACTTTGGGGGAGTTGCGGCAAAACGGGAATTGGGGGATAAGCGGCACAACGCCGTTTGCGGTAACAAGATACGGTCCGGAGGTTAGGAAAGCCATGAAACGTTCGCGGAATGTGAAAATCGTCGCCACTTTGGGGCCAGCCTCGGAGACCTATGAAACCATCCGCGCCCTGCATGAGGCGGGCGCCGATGTGTTCCGTCTCAACATGTCGCACGGCAGCCACCCGGAGATCGCCGAAAAGCACAAGATCATCCGCCAGGTGGAGGCAGATCTGGGCAACCCGATCGCCATTCTGGCCGACCTCCAGGGCCCGAAGCTGAGGGTCGGGGTCTTTGCCAATGGCGCCGAGGAGCTGGCCGAGGGCGCGAAGTTCCGGCTCGACCTCGACACGGCCGAGGGCGGCGCAAACCGCGTCTGCCTGCCGCATCCGGAGATCTTTCAAGCGCTGGAGCCTGGCGCGCACTTGCTGGTCAACGATGGCAAGATCCGCCTGGTCGTGGATGACTGCGGCCCCGATTTTGCCGATTGCACGGTGGAAACCGGCGGCACCATCTCCAACCGCAAGGGGGTGAACGTGCCCGACGTGGTGCTGCCTCTGGCGGCGCTTTCGGAAAAGGACCGGGCGGATCTTGAGTTTGTCTGCGACCTCGGGGTGGACTGGCTGGCGCTGTCCTTCGTGCAGCGCGCCAAGGATGTCTACGAGGCGCGGACGCTGGCCGATGGCCGCGCCGCGGTGCTGTCGAAGATCGAGAAGCCGCAGGCGGTGGAGGATTTCGAGGCCATCCTGGATGCCTCCGATGGCATCATGGTGGCGCGCGGCGATCTTGGTGTGGAGTTGCCGGTCTCGGCAGTGCCGCCGATCCAGAAGCGCCTGGTGCGCAAGTGCCGCGCCGCGGCCAAGCCGGTGATCGTCGCCACCCAGATGCTGGAGAGCATGATCGAAAGCCCGATGCCGACCCGGGCCGAGGTCTCGGACGTGGCCACCGCGATCTACGAAGGGTCCGACGCCATCATGCTGAGCGCCGAATCGGCGGCCGGCCAGTACCCGGTGCAGGCGGTGCAGACCATGGACAAGGTCGCCGCCGAGGTGGAGGCGGACCCGACTTATACCCAGATCATCAATTCCTCGCGTTCGGCCAAGGGCACCACGGTGGCCGACGCCATCGTTGCCGCCGCCCGCGAGATCGCCGAGAAGACCGAGATCAAGGCGATCTGCTGCTTCACCCAGTCCGGCACCACCGCGCTCTTGACCGCGCGCGAGCGTCCCGGCGTGCCGATCATCGCGATGACCGCGCTGCAGGCCACCGCGCGGCGGCTGTGCCTGAGCTGGGGCTGCCACTGCGTGATGACGCCGGAGCTGAGCCGCTTCAAGGGCGCCGTGGTTGCGGCCGCGCGGGCGGCGCGGGCAGGCGGCTTCGCGGCCGAGACCGACCAGATCGTGGTCACCGCGGGCGTGCCCTTCAACGTGCCGGGATCGACCAACATCCTGCGCGTGGCGCCTTGCGACGAGCGGCTGATCTACAGCACCGATCCCGAGTGATCCCGGCCGCCTGATACGGGGGGCGGGGAGGGGGCGGAAAAGCAGCCGCAAAAGGGCTTGCCATCCGCCCCGCCCACTCCTATAGAGCGGCTTCCTTTGCGCGTCCGGCTCCAGTGGCATGCCGAGTCGCGTGCAACCCGACCTGAAAAGGAGACGGAAATGCCCAAAATGAAGACGAAGTCGAGCGCCAAGAAGCGCTTCAAGGTCACCGCGACCGGCAAGGTCATCGGCGGTCAGGCCGGCAAGCGCCACGGCATGATCAAGCGCACCAAAAAATTCATCCGTGACGCCCGCGGCACCACGGTCCTGTCGGCCCCCGACGCAAAGATCGTCAAGGGCTTCATGCCCTACGACCGCTAAGAGGAGATCTGAGATATGTCCCGCGTTAAAGGTGGTACCACGACTCACGCCCGTCACAAGAAGGTCATCAAGGCAGCCAAAGGTTACTACGGCCGCCGCAAGAATACCTTCAAGGTTGCCCGTCAGGCCGTCGACAAGGCGAACCAGTACGCAACCCGCGACCGCAAGAACCGCAAGCGCAACTTCCGCGCGCTGTGGATTCAGCGGATCAACGCTGCTGTCCGTTCGCATGACGAAGCGCTGACCTACTCCCGCTTCATCAACGGCCTGACCCTGGCCGGCATCGAAGTGGACCGCAAGGTTCTGGCCGATCTGGCCGTGCACGAGCCCGAAGCCTTTGGTGCCATCGTGCGCCAGGCCCAGGACGCGCTGGCCGCCTAAGGCGCCCGGTCCTCTAGCTTTCGAAGCCGCCCCCCGCCGGGGCGGCTTTTTTGTGGCCGCCTTCCCGCCGCAGCATGGGAACCTTCCTGCGCGGTAACTGCGTTTGTCCAGTATCCGCAGATCGACAAGGGGAGGGCGCGATGCCAGATGACACCACCGCCACTCGGGCCGAAGGGCAGGCTGCAGAGGCAGCCGGCACCGCCAAACTGTACCGGATGGAGATGCCGGGCCATCTCTGCCCCTACGGGCTCAAGTCCAAGGCGCTGTTGCGCTGGAAGGGCCACAAGGTCGAGGATCACCGCCTCACCACCCGGGAGGAGGTCGACCGTTTTCAAGAGGAAGCCGGGGTCAGCACCACGCCGCAGACTTATATCGGCGGCGAGCGGATTGGCGGCTACGACGATCTGCGCGCCCATTTCGGAATCCCGCTGCGTCAGGAAGGGGAAACCACCTACGTTCCGGTGATTGCTCTGTTTGCAATGGCGCTGGGCATCGCCTTGGCCGGCCAGTGGGCCGCCTTCGGCGCGATCGGTGCCGGGCGGACGCTGTTCTGGTTCGTCGCCATTTCCATGTGCCTGCTGGCACTGCAGAAGCTGCGCGACGTGGAAAGCTTCTCCAGCATGTTCCTCAACTACGACCTGCTGGCGCGCCGTTACGTGCCCTACGCCTATGTCTACCCCTTTGCGGAGGGGCTGGCGGGCCTCCTGATGCTGGCCGGCGTGCTGATCTGGCTTGCAGCGCCGATGGCGCTGATCATCGGTACGGTGGGCGCGGTTTCGGTGTTCAAGGCGGTCTATATCGACAAGCGCGAGCTGAAATGCGCCTGCATGGGCGGCAGCAGCCAGGTGCCGCTGGGCTTTGTGTCCCTGACCGAGAACCTGATGATGGCGGGCATGGGCGCGTGGATGCTGCTGAGCTGACCCGGCTCAGGCGGCAACCCCGTGCGGGCCGTGCCGGATCACCGCCCACTGGCCGTAGGTGTCCTCGAGGTCGAGCTTGATGGCTGCGGAGGACTTGCTGGAGCCGCTGCCGATTTCGGCCAGGGTGAATTCGATGCCGCCGGGGATGTCGATCCGCACCCGGTGCTCGCCGCCGCCGTGCGGCGCCTGGATCGGCCGGCCCGAGGCGGTCAGCAGACCTTCGATGTCAACCTTCGCGCTGCGCCCCTCGATATCCACATCGTAGTCGATCCGTTTGAACAAAGTCTCATGCACGGTGTCGCACATGGCACGGAACACCCACCAATGGGTGGCTTCCTCGTCGGTCTCCCCGCCCATCAGCACGGAGGCAAGGGCATCGCGCTGCGCGTCGGAGGCGCGGTCGTCAATGATCGCCTGCAAGGCGCCCCCGCCCTCGAATATCGGCCCCGGCCAGGCATAGAGCAGGCCGGCCCGGGTGCCGGTCAGATCGGTCTCTCCGAAGTGCCCCTTGTCGACATGGATAACCTCGAAGCCGGTGCAGTGCCCGTGGGTGGGCAGGTCCTCGAACTGGCAGGGGCAGCCGTAGTTGCAGTTGCAATTGCCGAAGCTGCGGCCCTCGATATACCAATCCACATGTGCCATGGCGGTCCTCCGGTTCTGCTGCTGTGCGGGGTGGCCGGAAGTATAGCACAATCGGGCCCCGGTTTCAGCGCCGCTGCCGCCCGCCGCGCTGGTCCGCAATGCCACAGCCCGGGAGCTTGGGGCGCTGCGGGCCTTGCTTTCAGCCCTCTCTGTGGTAGCAGGGCACCAGCAAATTTCGAGGGGCCGTGATGGACGATCTTAAGGCAAAATATCTGAGTCAGATTGCGGAAGCCGGCGATGAAAACGCGCTGGAGTCGATCCGCGTCGCCGCCGTTGGCAAGAAGGGCGAAGTGGCGCTTAAGATGCGCGAGCTCGGCAAGATGACTCCCGAAGAGCGCCAGACCGCGGGCCCCGCGCTGAACGCCCTGAAGGACGAGATCAACTCGGCCCTCGCCGCCAAGAAGATGGCGCTGGCCGATGCCGCGCTGGACGAGCGGCTGCGCACGGAATGGCTGGATGTGACCCTGCCCGCGCGGCCCCAGCGGCAGGGCAGCCTGCACCCGATCAGCCAAGTGCAGGAGGAGATCACCGCGATCTTCGCCGAGCTGGGCTTTTCCGTTGCCGAAGGCCCCCGTATCGACACCGACTGGTACAATTTCGACGCGCTGAACATCCCGGGCCATCACCCCGCACGGGCCGAGATGGACACGTTCTACATGCACCGCGCGGAAGGCGACAACCGCCCGCCGCATGTGCTGCGCACCCATACCAGCCCCGTGCAGATCCGCTCGATGGAGAAGATGGGCGCGCCCCTGCGCATTATCTGCCCCGGCGGCGTCTACCGCGCCGACTATGACCAGACCCACACGCCGATGTTCCACCAGGTCGAGGGTCTGGCGCTCGACAAGGACATCTCGATGGCGAACCTCAAGTGGGTGCTGGAGGAGTTCGTGAAATCCTTCTTCGAGGTGGACAACGTGGAGCTGCGCTTCCGTGCGTCGCATTTCCCCTTCACCGAACCCTCGGCCGAGGTCGACATCCGCTGCTCCTGGAAGGACGGCACCCTGAAGATCGGCGAGGGCGACGACTGGATGGAGATCCTCGGCTCCGGCATGGTGCACCCCAAGGTCATCGCCGCAGGCGGCATCGACCCCGAGGTCTACCAGGGCTTTGCCTTCGGCATCGGCATCGACCGTCTGGCGATGCTGAAATACGGCATCCCGGACCTGCGCGCCTTCTTCGACAGCGACCTGCGCTGGCTGCGCCACTACGGCTTCCAGAGCCTCGACGTGCCGGCGCTGCATGGCGGTTTGAGCCGGTAAATGCAGGTCTTCGGCCTATATGTGTCTGCCTGCTTTGAGTGGTTTCAGGGCCGTTCAAGCAGGCTGAAACTCTGGCAGATTTTTGGCCTGTTCATCGCGGGTTTCGTCTGTTGGGTCGTGGTCGCAGAAAACGCTCCCGACTGGGCCGCGCAACTCTACGGCTACGCGATCATGGTGCCGCTGCAGATCTTTCTCCTCTTTGCAATGCGGGGATGGGCCAAACGCAGGACGTCGGAACGGCAGAAAAGCAATCTTCTTTGGGATACCAAAGCAAAGCTCAAGAGCTTCAAACGCTAGTCGGGCTTTCGCAGAGCGCAGCCCGCATCGCGCCCGACCTGCCCCGTCACGCCTCAGGCCTGCTTTCAGCACGACGCGGGCGCGATTGCGCCCACCCTCGGGTCCGGCGCGATGCTCCGAGATAGATAGCAACGGTTTTCTCCAATAGATTGCTGCTGCCCGTGTTGCCCTCAGCGCGGAATCAAGGCCGAGAGGCCGCCGCGCGATCGCCTGACCGCCCGCACGGGCAGGCGATTTGGTGCCGTTAGCGCAGACATCGGCCTTCTACGGATTTGGCCGGCATAAACTGCCAAACATGATCGTCGGATCGCCTCCCCGCGGTCAGGCGAACGCGCGGCTCGTCCGCTGCCCATCCCGGGCATTTCCACCTCACTCCCCGCCATCCTCGTCCCCATCACGCCCGCACCCTTGCACCCTGCCGCATTCTTTGCCATTGCCTCTGGCAATCACGCACATCTGCCAAGGGGCCCCCGACCGATGAAATTCACGCTGTCCTGGCTGAAAGACCACCTCGAAACCGACGCCTCCGTCGCCGAGATTACCGAAACGCTCACCGACCTCGGGCTGGAGGTGGAAAGCGTCTATGATCCGGCCGAGCGGCTGAAGGATTTCACCCTCGGCTACGTGAAACACGCCGAAAAGCACCCCGATGCCGACAAGCTGCGCGTCTGCAAGGTCGACACCGACGAGGGCGAGATGCAGATCATCTGCGGCGCCCCCAACGCGCGTGAGGGCATCACCGTGGTGGTCTGCAAGCCGGGCATGTATATCCCCGGCCTCGACATCACCATCGGCGTCGGCAAGATCCGCGGCGTCGAAAGCTACGGCATGATGGCCTCCGAGCGCGAGCTGGAGCTGAGCGAGGAGCACGACGGCATCATCGAGCTGCCCTCGGGTGCGGTCGGCGGCAAGTTCATCGATTGGCTGGCGGAGAATGACCCGGCCAAGGTCGACCCGGTGATCGAGATCGCCATCACCCCGAACCGGCCCGATGCGCTGGGTGTGCATGGCATCGCCCGCGACCTGGCAGCGCGCGGTCTCGGCACGCTGAAATCGCAGCCGCATGAAGTGGTGCCGGGCGAATACGACAGCCCCATCAAAGTCAGCATCGACGGCGACACCCTGGACGGCTGCCCGCTGTTCTCGGGCCGGCTGATCCGCGGCGTGAAGAACGGCCCTTCGCCGCAGTGGCTGCAGGACCGGCTCACCGCCATCGGCCTGCGCCCGATTTCGGCGCTGGTCGATATCACCAATTACTTCACCTTCGACCAGAACCGTCCGCTGCACGTCTTTGACGCCGCCAAGGTGGAAGGCAACCTGCGCGTCCACCGCGCGGCCGGCGGCGAGGTGCTGAAGGCGCTGGACGAAAAGGAATACACTCTCGGGGCGGGCCAGATGGTGATCTCCGACGAAAACGGCCCGGAGAGCATCGCGGGCATCATGGGCGGCGAAGCCACCGGCTGCACCGAGGAGACCGTGGATGTGTTCCTGGAAAGCGCCTTCTGGGACCACGTGCAGATCGCGACCACCGGCCGCGCGCTGAAGATCAACTCCGACGCGCGCTACCGCTTCGAGCGCGGGGTAGATCCGGAGTTCACCATCGAAGGGCTGCACCGCGCTACCCGAATGATCCTCGACCTCTGCGGCGGCGAGGTGTCGGAAGTGGTCATTGCGGGCGACGTGCCGGATCATTCCCGCGCCTACAAGCTCGACCCGCAGCGGGTGCAGTCGCTCGTCGGAATGGAGATCCCGGAGAGCGACCAGCGCCAAACCCTGACCCGGCTGGGCTTCCAGCTGGAAGGCAACCTCGCGCATGTGCCGAGCTGGCGCCCCGACGTGCAGGGCGAGGCCGATCTGGTCGAGGAAGTGGCCCGCATCGCCTCGCTTACCAAGCTGCAGGGAAAGCCGCTGCCGCGGCTGACGCCGGGCATCCCCAAGCCGGTGATGACCCCGCAGCAGCGCCGCCAGCAGATGGCGCGGCGCACTTGCGCCAGCCTCGGCTACAACGAGATCGTCAGCTACACTTTCATCGACAAACCCTCGGCCGCGCTGTTCGGCGGCGGTGAGGATGCGACGATGCTGGCCAACCCGATCTCCTCGGAAATGTCGCACATGCGCCCGGACCTGCTGCCGGGTCTGTTGCAGGCGGCGGCCCGCAACCAGGCGCGCGGCTTCATGGACCTGGCGCTGTTCGAGGCGGGCCCCGTCTTCCACGGCGGCGAGCCGGGTGAGCAGGCGGGGCAGATCGCAGGCCTCCTGGTGGGCCGCAACGGGCCCAAGGACGTGCACGGCGCCTCCCGCGCCGCCGATCTTTATGATGCCAAGGCCGATATCGATGCGGTGCTCTCCGCCATCGGCGCCCCCACCAAGGTACAAATTCTGCGCGGCGGCGCTTCCTGGTGGCATCCGGGCCGGCACGGGCGCATCTGCCTCGGTCCCAAGAAGGTGCTTGGCGTCTTCGGCGAGCTGCACCCCAAGGTGCTGCGCGAAATGGGCATCAAGGGCGCGGCCGTGGCCTTCACCATCTGGCCGGAGGAAATCCCGCTGCCGCGCAGGTCTTCCGCTACCCGCGCTGCGCTGACGCAGAGCGACCTGCAGGCGGTGGAGCGCGATTTTGCCTTCGTAGTGGATGCGGACGTCGAGGCGCTGACCCTGGTCAATGCCGCCGCCGGTGCCGACAAGGCACTGATCGAGGAGGTGCGCGTCTTTGACGAATTCATCGGCGGCTCGCTGGGCGACGGCAAGAAGTCCCTGGCGATCACCGTGCGCCTGCAACCCGCGGACAAGACGCTGAAGGAAAAGGACATCGAGGCGGTGAGCGAGAAGATCATCGCCAAGGTGGTCAAGGCAACCGGCGGCACCCTGCGCGGCTGACCCGCCGCCGCTTCCGCCGGGCCCAAGACTTTTGCAAAAGTCTTGGCAGAAAGTTTTTGCAAAAACTTTTGCGCGGCCCCCGTGACCGGGGAGCCGCGCTTTTCCGTTACCGCTGCCCGGCGAAGAACTCCGCTAAGAGGTCGAACACAAGCCGGATGCGGCGGCTTGTGTGCAGCTCGCGGTGGGTGGTGAGCCAGACCGGGAAAAGCACCGGTTCCATCTGTGGCAGCACGCGCTCGATCCCCGGAGTGAGGCCGGCAACGCTGTCCGCCATCGGCGAGATGCCGAAGCCCCGCTTGACCAGTTCCCAGGCGACCAGCCCGCTTTGCGAGCCAATGGGAAAATTCGCCTCGGTCACATGGATGCCCAGCGGCGTGAAGAAGCTGATCGAGCGGGCGGCATCGCCGAAGCTCACAAAGTCATGGCTGGAGAGCTCCGCCGGGGAGGCCGGTCTGCCGCGCCGGTCCAGATAGCTGCTGGCAGCGTAGAAATGCGCGCTTGCTTCCTGCACGAGCCGGGCGATCAGGCCGGGCTGCTCAGGGCGCACGTGCCGGATGGCGATATCCGCCTCGCGCCGCATCAGATCGCGGATGTCATTGGCCGCCACCACGTCGATTGTGAGCCGCGGTGCCCGGGCGCGCAGCTCCTGCAGGACCGGCGGCAGCACATAGGCCGACATTACGTCGCTCGCGGTGATCCGCACCGTGCCCTCGATGGCGCGGGACTGGCCGGTGGCGGTGAGGGCCAGCTCGCTGGCCGCGTCGCCCATGCGGCGGGAATGCGCGAGCAGGCCGCGCCCGGCCTCGGTCAGCGCCAGGCTGCGGCCGAGGCGCTCGAACAGCAAGAGGCCCAGCTCCGCCTCCAGCGCCGCCACCTGCCGGGACAGCGTCGGCTGGCTCAGCCGCAATTGCCGCGCCGCTGCCGAAAAGGAGCCGGTCTCAGCGGTCGCCAGAAAGGCGCGTATGTGGTTCCAGTCCGGGTTATCCATGCAAAAATGTATATCACCCTTCCGAATTTCGGCAATTCTCCCGTGGTTCCTGCATGGCTACCCTGTCTGTACGCAAGGAGATTTGCCATGACCGCCGACGCCCGCTTCTGGAACCGGATTGCCCCGAAATACGCCAAACACCCGATCCGGGATCGGGGAGCCTACGAATACGCGCTCGAGCGGACGCGCTCTTACCTGGATGAGGGTGCAGAGGTGCTGGAGCTCGGCTGCGGCACAGGCTCCACCGCGATCGCGCTTGCGCCGGGGGTGGCGCGGATCACCGCGACGGATCTGTCGGAGGGGATGCTCAAGGTCGCCCGCGAGCGTGCGGCAGCGGCGGCGGTGCAGAACATCCGCCTTCACTGTTGCCCGGTGGAGACGGCGCCGACAGGTCCGTTCGATACGGTGATGGCCTTCAACTTGTTGCACCTGCTGCCGGATCTGAAGGCAGCGCTGGCAGGCATCGCGGCGCGGCTGAAGCCGGGCGGGCTGTTTATCTCCAAGACGCCCTGCCTGGGCGAGGCCAGGGGGACCCTCAAGTACCGCCTGTTCCAAGTGGCTATCCCGCTGATGCGGCTGGCCGGACAGGCGCCCGCCCATGTAGGCTTCCTGAGTGTCAGCGCGCTGGAGGCCGCGGTACAGCGCGCGGGCTTCCGCATCATCGAGACAGGCAACTACCCCGCCGATACCCCCGGCCGCTACCTGGTGGCGCGGTTGGGTTGACACTCCGGTGCCCGCGTTCCTGCTCCAATGCATGCGCGGGCGCCCTTTGCCTCCGGCCGCGGCGCGCTAGGTCGTGGGGCGGAGGCTCTCATGTTCGACGACCGCAGCACCGCAGGCCGCCTGCTGGCGGACCGGCTCGCGTCCCTGCCGATGGACAAGCCGGTGGTGCTGGCGCTGCCGCGCGGCGGTGTGCCGGTAGCGCTCCCCATCGCCGAACAGCTCGGGGCGCCGCTGGACCTGATCCTGGTGCGCAAGATCGGCATGCCCTCGAACCCGGAGCTGGCGGCTGGCGCGCTGGCCGAAGGGGGCGATGCGCTGTTCAATGGCGCGCTGCTGAAGGCCGCGGGGCTGACGCCAGCCGATTTCGCGCCCCAGGTGGCCCAGGCCCGGCAGGAGAACGCGGCCCGCCGCCGCCGCTACCTCTCAGGCCACCCGCGCCAGCTGTTGCAGGGGCGGACCGTGGTGGTGGTGGACGACGGCATTGCTACCGGCGCCACCGTTTTCGCAGCGCTGCACTGGTTGAAGTCGCGCCGCCCGGCGAAGGTGATCCTGGCGGTCCCGGTTGCCCCGCCCGAGGCGGTGGACGAATTGCGCCCGCTGGTGGATACTGTGGTCTGCCTGCACTGCCCGGCCGAGTTCTGGGCGGTGGGTGCGCATTACAGGGATTTCGAACAAACCAGCGACGCGGAGGTCGCGGCCGCATTGGCCGCCGCTCCCGGGGCTGGCTCAGGAAAGGACAGACCGTGGCATTGAACGTTTACCTCTCGGGGGAAATTCACACCGATTGGCGCAAGCAGATCATCGAGGGCGCAAAGGGGCTGGAGGTGCATTTCAACGCGCCCGTCACCGACCACGGCGCCAGCGATGATTGCGGCGTTGCCATTCTGGGTGCCGAGGACAACAAGTACTGGCACGACCACAAGGGCGCGATGGTGAACGCGATCCGCACGCGCAAGGGGATCGAGGAGGCCGACGTGGTGGTGGTGCGCTTCGGCGAGAAATACAAGCAGTGGAACGCGGCATTCGATGCGGGCTATGCAGCGGCGCTTGGCAAGTCGATCATCGTGCTGAACCCGCCCGAGCACCACCACGCGCTGAAGGAAGTGCATGCCGCGGCGCTGGCGGTGGCCGAAGAGCCGCGCCAGGTGGTGGAGATCCTCTCCTACGTGCTGACCGGCAAGCTGCCCGGCTGACTCCCGGCCACGCTGCCTGCGGGCGGGCGGGGAGGGGGCCGCGCAGGGGCGGTCCTTCCCACTATCCAATTCCGGGCGGGCTGCGGCGGCAGGTTCCCGGCGCGGCCCGGCTCATTTCTTCAGAGAATCACGGATTTCCAGCAGCACGTCCAGCTCGGTTGGCCCCGCCGGGGCCTTCTCGGCCGGGGCGTGCTCTTCCTTGCGCACCACCGACTCGCGGATTTTGTTAACCGTGCGCACAAGCAGGAACACGACCCAGGCGATGATAAGGAAATTGATCACCGCCATCAGGAAGGCACCGTAGGCGAAGACCGGGACGCCCGCCTCGCGCGCGGCCTCCAGTGTATCGAAGCTGCCTTCGCTGCGGCCGAGCACCAGAAAATGATCGGTGAAATCGACGCCGCCGGTGAACAGGCCGATCACCGGGTTCATCACGTCATGCACCAGCGATTGCACAATGGCGGTGAAGGCGGCGCCGATGATGATGCCGACCGCCATGTCGATCACGTTGCCTTTGGCGATGAAGGCTTTGAACTCTTTCAGCATTCTGCGGATCCCTCGCTTGGCGGCACCACTCGCCGCTCTCTGTTCCGCAGCCTAGGGCGGGGCCGCCCGGATGCAAAGCGGCGGGATGCGTCCTGCGTGCGGACTTCCGGCCCGCAGCGGCTGGCCCGCCGGCGAACCGGAAAAAGTCCGGGCACCCTGCCGGTAGTCAGCCCAGTTCGAACTCTTCCGCGTCCAGCGGCGCGTCGTCTTCGCGGGTTTCCAGCGCTTCTTCGCCCAGGCTGATGGCGGCCATCAGCTCCTCACCGGAATAGGTGGCCTCATCACCACCATCTGAAATGGCATCGTCATATGCAGCCAGAACCTGTTCGGCATCCTGGAAGCCGCCGTCCGGTGCTTCAAGGCGGAATAGCTCCTCCAGATTGCCGTCAGCCGCGGAGCCATAAAAGACGATGCCTTCCAGCGTTTCCACATCGCCGCCGACTTCGTCCGACAGATAGTACGACAGGAAATTCTCGAAGGTCGGTTCGGTGCCTTCCGGCAGCGCAGGAATGCTGTAGGGGTTGGGATCGGGCTCCTCATCGAGGATGAAGGCCCCGCCCAGGGGATCGCCGGTCTCGGAGAACACCTCTCCGAAGAAGACCTTGTCGTAGGTGGGGTCTTCCGGATCTTCCGGCTCTTCCGGGTCTTCGGGCTCCTCTGGATTGCTGCTGACCGCCTTGATCGACCCTGCATCGGTGGTCGTCGAAGTGGCGCGGATGCCAAAGACATCGACTTCATCGAGGCTGCCGATATCCAGCGAAACCGTCAGCGTATCGCCGGTTTCCACATAGGTCTCCTTATCAGCGCCTTCCCGGCCGAGTCCGGGCCGGCTGAGCTCGACCGCCGCATCCCACTGCACATCTTCGCCATCAAGCCCGGCGCCGTTCATATTGAGCGGCCCGCGGAGGGCTTCACTGGGACCCGAAAAGTCGTCGTCACCGAAATAAATGGCGTTCACATCCATGGCGCCTTCAGTGACAGCTATATCGGCAAAAAATTGGCCGGCTTCTTCGTATAGGGTAACTGTGTAGGACAGCCCTTCCGCTTCGTAGGTAAAGACTTTCGAACTTACAGGCATAGGCTATGCTTCCACTCTTGACCGGCGCAGGAGATGCAGCTTTGCCATGCCGGCCGAAGTGTTCCAGACAAGCCACAGATCAGCAGCGTACCGGACGTCACGCACGAGATCGCGGCAGCGCCTGCATTTTTGACAAAATTTTCTTCAACGGGAAGAGGGTTGTGCGAAAACAATCGTTGCCAATTGTCTCTGCGCGGTGAACGGCGTCGTAATCCGCAGCGGCCGGGGCACGGCAGCCGGCAGGCATTTAAACGGAAAAGCCCCGCCAATTAGGCGGGGCCTTGGTTTGGCTGCGGTCAGGCTTGCTGCTGCCGGAGATGGGGGCCGTTACTGTTTCAGCGCCAGGCTGGGCGAGATCACGTCGATCCCCAGCGCCTTGCCGACCGCGTAATAGGTCAGCTGACCGGCATGCACGTTGAGCCCGTTCAGCAGGTGAGGGTCGTCCTCGCAGGCCTTGCGCCAGCCCTTGTCGGCCAGGTTCAGCAGGAATGGCAGGGTGGCATTGCCAAGCGCCTGGGTCGAGGTGCGCGCCACCGCGCCCGGCATGTTGGCAACGCAGTAATGCATGATGCCGTCGACCTCGTAGATCGGGTCGGCATGGGTGGTCGCCTTGGAGGTCTCGAAGCAGCCGCCCTGGTCGATCGCCACGTCCACCAGCACCGCGCCCGGCTTCATCTCCGACAGCTGCCCGCGGGTGATCAGCTTGGGGGCGGCGGCGCCGGGGATCAGCACCGCGCCGATCACCATGTCGGCCTCGCGCACCAACTCGGCAGTGGCGCCCGCGGTGGAATACTGGTTCTTGAAGGTGCCGCCGAAGACATCGTCCAGATACTTCAGCCGGTTCAGCGAGCGGTCCAGCACGGTCACATCCGCGCCCATGCCCGCGGCGATCTTGGCGGCATGGGTGCCGACAACGCCGCCGCCGATCACAACAACTTTGGCAGGCGCCACGCCCGGCACGCCGCCCATCAGCACGCCGCGGCCGCCATTGGCCTTCTGCAGCGTCCAGGCGCCGACTTGCGGCGCCAAGCGCCCGGCCACCTCCGACATCGGCGCCAGCAGCGGCAGGCCGCCGCGGTCGTCGGTCACGGTTTCATAAGCAATCGCGGTGCAGCCCGACTCCAGCAGGTCACGGGTCTGCTCCGGGTCCGGCGCCAGGTGCAGGTAGGTAAACAGCAGCTGGCCTTCGCGCAGCATCTTGCGCTCCCCCGCCTGCGGCTCCTTCACCTTCACGATCATGTCGGCGCTGGCAAAGATTTCCTCCGCGGTGTCGAGGATCACTGCGCCGGCGGCGGCGTAATCCTCGTCGGTGAAGCCGGCGCCGGCCCCGGCGCCTTTCTGGATCACGACGTCGTGGCCGTGGGCCACCGCCTCGCGGGCGGCATCGGGGGTCATGCCGACGCGGAATTCCTGCGGCTTGATCTCGGTGGGGCATCCGATCTTCATGGGGTCTCTCCTCCATATACTTTGCGCCCATGATGCCCCAGGCGCGGCAAAATGTGCTGCTTTATTGTGCAGAATATAAACCTGTCCTTCGAAGGATCTTCGACTATAACGCTGGAAGGCAGCAAGGATCTTCGCACAATGGCCCTGGATGAAACGGATCGTCGCATACTCTCGGTATTGCAAAAGCAGGGCCGCATTTCCAACGCCGAGCTGTCGGAACGGGTGAACCTGTCGGCCTCGGCCTGCCACCGGCGGGTGCAGCGGCTGGAGGCGGAGGGCTATATCCGCAACTACGTCGCCCTTCTGGATGCGCGCAAGATGAACGTGCCCGCGACCATTTTTGTCGAAATCACGCTGCAAGGCCAGGCGGACGAGCTGCTCGACGCCTTCGAGCGCGCGGTGGCGCTGATCCCGGATGTGCTGGAGTGCCACCTGATGGCCGGAACCGCGGATTACATCCTGAAGGTAGTGGCCGAGAACACCGAGGATTTCGCCCGCATCCACCGCCAGCATCTGGCCCGGCTGCCCGGCGTGGCGCAGATGCAGTCGAGCTTTGCCTTGCGCACCGTGTTCAAGACCACCGCGCTGCCGGTCTGAGCTGCGGCCCATTCTGGCGCCGCTTCGGCTGTTGCGCTTGAACCCGGCCCCGCCTCGGGCGCCCGGACCCAGCGGCGGCGGTTTCCCCCCGCAGCGGCCTTTTGCGCTTGAACCTGGCCCGGATTTCCGCTTGCCTAGGGTCAGCCCGCCGCTTCAGGGCAGTCGCGGGAAGCGGAACTGCGCCGCGCGGGCGCAGCTGGGTTCTGCGTCAACGCGGCACAGGCTGGCACAAGATTTTTACAAGCCGCGGTCACAAGGCGGTTTCGCGTGATTTGGAAACACCGCCGCCGCGGAAACGCCTCACGCCCGCAAAACGACTTACAACAAGGAGCCTCCCCCGTGACCCGCGAAACCGAAACCGCATCCTTGGACTGGCTGGAAGCGGAGCTGCAGGACACGCTGGACGAGGACATCGAGATCGAGTTCGCCGAGCCGATGCTGAGTCAGGAGATCCGCAAGATCTACCGCGCCCAGCACCCGGAAATGCTCGACCGCGAGGTCTATTTCCGCAATCTCCTGCGGCTGCAGGCCGAACTGATCAAGGTGCAGGACTGGGTGCAGCACACCGGCGCCAAGGTCTGCATCCTGTTTGAAGGCCGCGATGCCGCGGGTAAGGGCGGGGTGATCAAGCGCATTACCCAGCGGCTCGACCCGCGGGTGGCCCGCGTGGTGGCGCTGCCCGCGCCCAACCGCCGCGAGCAGAGCCAATGGTACTTCCAGCGCTACGTGCCGCACCTGCCCGCAGGCGGCGAGATCGTGCTCTTCGACCGCTCCTGGTACAACCGTGCCGGTGTCGAGCGGGTGATGGGCTTTGCCAGCGAGGATCAGGTCGAACAGTTTTTCCAGGACGTTCCCGAATTCGAGCGGATGCTGGTGCGCTCAGGGATAATCCTGCTGAAGTACTGGTTTTCAATCTCCGACGAGGAGCAGCAGCTGCGGTTCATGATGCGCATCCACGATCCGATGAAACAGTGGAAGCTGAGCGCGATGGACCTGGAAAGCCGGATCCGCTGGGAGCAGTACACCAAGGCCAAGGAGGCCATGTTCCGCCGCACCAACATCCCCGAGGCGCCCTGGTACATCGTCGAGGGCAACGACAAGAAGCGCGAGCGGCTAAACTGCATCGAGCACCTGCTGACCAAGATCCCCTATGAGGAGGTGCCGGGCGAGAAGGTCTCGCTGCCCGACCGGGAGTACAATCCCGACTACGAGCGCCAGGTGCTGCCGGATGAGCTCTACGTGCCCAAGATCTACTGAAGCCCGGGCCTGGTTTGAGGTGTGAAAGGCGCGCCGCAGCGGGCGCGCCCTTTCGGTTTTGCCGGTCCAGTGCAGACTGCTTCAGAACAGGAAGTCGTTTGCCTGCAGGTCCGCTCCGGTGACGCCCGTGAGCAGCAGGCTGTCGCCGTCCGCGTCCGAGATCTCCAGCCCGGCGCTGGTCTGGCGGCTGTGGTTGGCCATCAGGTCGGCAAAGCCGCCGATACCGTCCGCGGCACCGAGGTCGATCTGCTCGCCAGTCTTGCCGGGGTCGAAATCGGTTACCGTGTCGTTGCCGCCACTGAACACAAAGTGGTCGGCGCCGCTGCCGCCGGTCAGCATGTCGTTGCCGTTGCCGCCGTCCAGCGTATCGTTGCCGCGGCCGCCGCGCAGGGTGTCCCGGTGGCCGCCGCCCTGCAGGTCATCATCCCCGCCGCGTCCGAGCAGCACGTCACGGCCGCGGTTGCCGCTGAGGCCGTCCGCGCCGCTGCTGCCGGTCAGCCGGTCGTCGCCGGCGAAGCCGCGCAGGGTGCCCGCGGTGTCGAGCTCCAGCACGTCATCGCCGGCGGTCGGATGGCCCGCGGCGGTGCCGCCGCCCGCGGGGGTGCCGGTGTCCAGCTGCACCGGGGCGCCGGTGCGGGCGAAGTTCTGGGTGACCATTACCGCGTCCCAGCCGTTGAAGCTGCCGCGTTCGACGCCAATGCCGATCACCTCGACGGCGGGGCTGAGGATATTGGCGCGGTGGCCCGGGCTGTTCATCAGCGAATCGTGCAGGTTGGCGACATCATCGGCCAGCCCGCTGGTGCCGCGCTCGCTCTGCCACGCGATGTTTTCCGCCCAGCTGTAGCTGCCGGAAAACTGGAAGTCCGCATCGGCCATCCGATCGCCCGCGCTGGAACCGCCGATGCCGGTATGGGAGAAAACGTCCTGCTGCAGCATCCATTCGCTGTGATTTTCGGCCGAATCGTTGAGCCGCAGCTCCAGCTGCAGCGGGTCCAGCCCGCGCGAGGTCCGCTCGTTGTTGATGAGGTCGAGCATCTGGCGCTCGAGTGCGTCTGCCTGAGACATAGGGGGGTCTGCTCCGTGAAGATGCCGTCAATGCGGCGGCAGGGCAGGGGCTACCGCAATCCGGCGGCCGGGACAGGCCGCAGCAGCAGAGGCGGCGGTTTGCGGCAAGGCTCTGCCCGAATGCCCCGCGCAGGTACGCGGAATCCCGCGCGCAGCCGGGCCGGCGGGACGGGACGGCGTGGCCGCGGCCCGCCCGCTGGAACAGCTGCGCCCTGCGCGCGCCGCCATCTCAAGAAGAGGGCGGCGGCAGATACCCATGCGGCATGGCGGACTGCACCGGGGCGCGGCCTCCGCGCGGATATTTGCTGAGCGGGATAATGGCTGGAAACTCCAGCGGCTTGAGATTCGGCCGCGGAAGGGGGTGGCGCCGCAGCTCCGGGGGGCGGAGGCTGCGGCCCCGCTTCGGCAAGGGAAGAACCCGGAGCCGGGAAAGTCTTGCTTGCAGGGATCAAGACAGGCGCCTGTGTCAGTGGGGGGGACGCTGCCAGCTCCGGGTTTTATTGTGCCGGGTGTTCCACGTCCGGCGGGCGGGGCAGTGGTTAGGGAAACGCATCAAACTCGCCCCGCTGAATTCACGTTACACCAGAATTCTGTCTGTGAATACATCTTATAGGTGTGTGGATAAAGTTTTTGCGATTTTCCCTCCTGCCTCTGCCGCACCCGCCAGAGACAGGCGCAAGGCCCGGAAAACGACGAACCCCCGGGCAGGGCCGCGGGGGTTGTCTGAACTTATAGCGGCTGGCGCAAGCGCCGGCCTAGTGCTGTCCAAAGCTGGAGAGCCGGGTCCGCGGGCATACCGCCATGGCGCCCCGCCGGGGCACCGGGCGTTCTGCCTGCTTAGAGCAGACCTTCGCGCTGGGCTTTCTTGCGTGCCAGTTTACGGGCACGGCGAATCGCTTCAGCTTTCTCGCGCGCTTTTTTCTCGGACGGTTTCTCGAAATGTTGCTTGAGCTTCATTTCACGGAACACGCCTTCGCGCTGCAGCTTCTTCTTCAGGGCACGGAGCGCCTGATCGACATTGTTGTCGCGAACACTAACCTGCATGTGGTTGTCACCACCTTTCTAAGTTTTGAGTTGCAAGGAAATTGCAGGAAGTGGCCGTATAGCAAAGCGCCTCTATTTTGTCTAGTAGGGGATGAACCGCAACCGCAGGAGGTATCCATGAGCCTGGAACACGAGGTCGAGCAGGAACACGTGAAGGACCGGCTGCTGGACGCGGCGCTGATGCATGTGCCCTTCGATGGCTGGACCGAGACCACCTTCCGCGCCGCCGAGCAGGATGCCGGCGTGCCCGAGGCGCTGGCCCGCGCGGTCTGCCCGCGCGGCGCCGTGGACCTGGCGCTGGCTTATCACGCCCGCGGCGATGCCCGGATGCTGGAGCGGCTGGCGGCAGCCGACCTGACCGGCATGCGCTTCCGCGACAAGGTGGCCGCCGCAGTGCGCTTCCGGATCGAGGCGGTGGACGACAAGGAGGCGGTGCGCCGCGGCAGCACGCTGTTCTCGCTGCCGCAATATGCAGGCGACGGGGTGCGCGCCATCTGGGGCACCTGCGATGCCATCTGGGACGCGCTGGGCGACAATTCCGACGATCTCAACTGGTACACCAAGCGCGCCTCGCTCGCCGGAGTCTATACGGCCACCGTGCTCTATTGGCTGGGCGACGACAGCCTGGAGCACCAGGCGACCTGGGATTTCCTCGACCGGCGGATCGCAAACGTGATGGAGTTCGAAAAGCTCAAGGCGGGCTTGCAGAACAACCCGCTGTTGAAGCCGCTCTTGGCCGGGCCGAACTGGCTCGCGGGCCAGGTCAGACCGCCCAAGGACCGCGACGATCTCCCCGGCTCGATGCGGCCGCGGCAATAGCGGCGCCGGCACCCGGCGGCTGCCTGCGGTTTCACTCACGGCGGGGATGCTCCGCAAAGGCGCCAGGCTGCGGCGCCTTTTCTGTTTGCGGGCGCCGGGCCGGATGCTAGGCAGATCTAGAAGCAGGAGGAGCACCCCATGACCGAGACGATGCGCGCCGTTGAAATCACCCGGGCCGGCGGGCCCGAGGTGCTGCAGATGACCAGCCGCCCGCGGCCGGAGCCCGGCCACGGAGAGGTGCTGATCAAGATCGCCTATGCCGGCGTCAACCGCCCCGACGCGCTGCAGCGCGCGGGCGCCTATGACCCGCCCAAGGGCGCGAGCGACCTGCCGGGGCTGGAGGCCGCGGGCGAGATCGCGGCGGTGGGTGCGGGCGTTGCCGGGCTTGCCGCGGGCGACCGCGTCTGCGCGCTCTTGCCGGGCGGGGGCTATGCCGGCTACGCAGTGACCCCGGCGGCGCATTGCCTGCCGGTGCCCGAGGGCCTCAGCCTGAAACAGGCCGCCTGCCTGCCGGAGACCTTCTTCACCGTCTGGTCCAACGTTTTCACCCGCGGCGGTCTTAGGGCGGGGGAGCGCTTTCTGGTGCATGGCGGCTCGTCGGGTATTGGCACCACCGCAATCCAGCTGGCCAGCGCCTTTGGCGCGCGGGTCTTCACCACCGCCGGTTCGGCGGAGAAATGCGCCGCCTGCCTGAAACTGGGCGCCGAGCGCGCGATCAACTACCGCGAGGAGGATTTCGTCGAGGTTCTGAAGGCCGAGGGCGGCGCCGACCTGATTCTCGACATGGTGGGCGGCGGCTACATCCCGCGCAACATCCGGGCGCTGGCCGATGACGGGCGGATGGTGCATATCGCCTTCCTCTCCGGCCCCAAGGCCGAGCTGAACTTCGCCCAGATCATGGCCCGCCGCCTGACGGTGACCGGTTCCACCCTGCGCCCGCAAAGCGATCTCGCCAAGGCGCGCATCGCCGAGGACCTGCGCGAGAAGGTCTGGCCGCTGCTCGAGGCGGGCAAGGTGGCGCCGGTGATGGACAGCAGCTTCCCGCTGGAGGAGGCCGCGGCGGCCCACGCTCGGATGGAGAGCTCCGGCCATATCGGCAAGATCGTTCTCGAGGTGGGTGGCGAGGCGCACGGCGCAGCGGGCGTTTGACCCTGCCGTAAGACGCCCCCGATGCGGCAGATACAGAAAAGGGCCGGCAGAAATGCCGGCCCGATGTGCGTTGGGTCCGCAGCCAGGGCGGCTACTGCACCGCGCGCCGGTACAGATGCCAGGTCGCATGCCCCAGCACCGGCACCACGATGATCAGCCCGGCCAGGAAGGGGATCGCCCCCACCACCAGCGCCGTGCCCACTAGCACGCCCCAGGTCAGGCAGACCAGCGGGCTCTTGCGGATCACCTTCAGCGAGGTCGCCACCGCCACCGGCAGGCCGACATGGCGGTCCAGCAGCAGCGGGAAGGAGACCAGGCTCATCGCCAGCGCGGCAAAGGCAAAAACCGCCCCCACCGCCCCGCCGGTGATCGCCATGATCCAGCCCTCGCGGGTGGTCACCACGTCGCTTACGAAGCCCATGATAGAGGCCGGCGGTTCCGGCCCCAGGGTGCGGCTGTAGATCATGTCCGCCGCCACCAGCCAGGCAATGAACAGCCCGGCCAAGTAGAACCCCAGCACCAGGATGGCGCCGAAGGCGGGCGAGCGCAGCACCGCCAGCGCATCCAGCCAGCGCGGCTCGAAACCGGCCTCGCGGCGCGACGACATCTCGTAAAGCCCGACCGCCGCCACCGGCCCCAGGATGGCGAAGCCCATGATCATGGGCACGATCAGCGGCAAGAGGTTCATCGACAGGCTCATCACCACCAGCGCAATGCCAATGAGCGGATAGAACAGCACCAGGAAGATTGCATCGCTGCGGCAGGCGGCGAAATCCTCCAGCCCGGCGGCCAGCGCATGCAGGATATCTTCCATATCCAGCTTGCGCGCCACTGGCATCTCGCTGACCTTGCTGCTGCCCATCTGGTCGACCGTCTGCCCCAGATGCTCCCGGGTGATCCCCGCGCTCTGCAGCAGCCAGCTGAGCGGGTTACCGATTGTCTTTGCCATGCTCAACATCCTCCTCACTAACATCACCGAAGTGCCGTTCTGGCGAGGCCGGGTGCGGCACATGGCGTTATAATAGCACAAAACCGGGCAATGTGTGCTTCACGGACCATTTAAAGCCGCGCGCGGCGGCAAAGCGCCTTTCGGCGCAGGCCTCCGGCGGGAGCCCTTCGGGAAAGTGACTTGGGCCGGGGCGCCAAGGGAAGGCTCAGCGCAGCGGCTCCATCCGGGCATCTCTCAGCCTGCAATCCCGGCTCACATCCACTCCGCAGGTCACCGGCTCAAGCGTCTTCGACAGGCAGACCCGCGCCTCCTGGATGGCGCCGCCGCGGCAGGTGATGGTGAGGCCGTCGGCCCTGAGTGCCGGGTTAGCTTCCAGAAAGGCCTCCTCCACCACCGCGGCGGGCAGGGTTACCGGCTGCTCTAGGCGGCGGAACACCTCCGGGCGGCGGATCTTTTCGTATGCCGTGCGGGCAAGGGCAAAATACTGCGCTGCTTCCAGCCCCGAGCAGGTGCCGTGCTTCTTCCATTGGTGCCAGGCCAGCCCGCCGCTGCCCATGATGTCCGCCATCGCCGCCGTCATCGGCCGGCTGGGCGGCCGGGCGTTGCTGGCGCAGTAGCTGGGCCAGCCGCGGGCGTGCTGCGGCCAGAGCCCGTGCAGGGTCCAGCCGAAATCGCGGCGCGCCTCGCATTGCTCTGCCCCGCGCGCATCGCCCTCGCGCGCGCACCAGTTCGGCGACCAGCTCAGCGCCAGCACGTAATAGGCGAACGCTCCGGCCCGCTCCCCCTCGGCCGCCGGTCCGCTTGCCGTCGCGGCATATCCCGCCAGCGCCGCCGCGAGCGCCAGAAACAACTTGCGCATTGGCCTCTTTCCTTATGCGTCCAAGCTGACTATATAGGCGGGAAGTTCCCCGACAACGGAAACCAGACCCCGAAAGCCGGGGCAGCCTAATCCAGGCGGCGGGGAAGATGTGTTTTAAGGAGATGAGCGCATGGCAAAACCGTTGATGGCCAAGGCGACCGCCGTGTGGCTGGTGGACAATACCACGATCAGCTTCAAGCAGATCGCCGATTTCGTGGGCATGCACGAGCTGGAGATCCAGGGCATCGCCGACGGCGAGGTGGCCGTGGGTGTGAAAGGCTTCGACCCGGTTGCCAACAACCAGCTGACCCAGGACGAGATCAACAAGGCCGAGGCCAGCCCGGTGCACCGGCTGAAGCTGAAGTTCAACCCGGCAGCCGCCGGCGAGGAAAAGCGCCGCGGCCCGCGGTACACCCCGCTCAGCAAGCGCCAGGACCGGCCGAACTCGATCCTTTGGCTGGTCAAGTTCCACCCCGAACTCAGCGACGGCCAGATCGCCAAGCTGGTCGGCACCACCAAGCCGACGATTCAGTCGATCCGCGAGCGCACCCATTGGAATATCGCCAATATGCAGCCGATCGACCCGGTGGCGCTGGGTCTGTGCAAGCAGACCGAGCTTGACGCCGCGGTGCAGAAGGCGGCCGCCAAGAAAGCAGCCGAAGGCGGCGTGATGAGCGACGACGAGCGCCGCAAGCTGGTTTCCACCGAGCAGTCGCTGGAGATGGAAGCCGAGCCCAAGATCCCCTCCGCCATCGAGGGTCTGGAAAGCTTCACCCTGGGCGGCGGGCGCAGCGAGGAAAAGAAGGAAGAGACGCCGCTCGATGCGGACAGCTTCTTCAACCTGCCCTCCGGCGGCAGCGACGAGGACGACGAGGAAGAGGACGAGGACAGCAGCCAGCGCTGACCCCTCAGGCCTCCCTTGCTCCCAGGCCTCTGACTGACGGGTCCGGCGCGGGCGCGGGACGGCATCACACGCTTTAAAGTCACTTAAAAAGCCGCAGATCCTGAGCTCAGGGCCTGCGGCTTTTTATGTTAGCCTGCCGGGGCGGAGCCAGTTTCCACGGCCTCCGCCTGCGCCTTGGGCGCTGTGCTCCGGTTTTGGCTGCCGTGTTCCGGGCGGCTGCAACCGGCGGCGTCCTCCGGCAGCAGCCTGTCCGGAGGCGGCGGGCCGCGCGGCGGTGGCGCATCTGTGTTTGTGAGTGGCCAGCTGGCGGCGGGGGCAAGGCCAGCGGGGGGTATGGCAGGAGTGTCACCATGGTATGCGTTTTGGCGCCTGCAGCGGATTCCCGCTGCGGAACGGATCGCGGCAGCCTTGCAGGGATGCCGGATCCGCAGTTTTCCCAAGTACTGGTGGCGCGGCTGGCCCGGCTGCTGCGCGCCGATCTGGTGGCGGTGGCGGAATGCAGCCGCCCGGGCTGGATGCGGGTGGTTGCAGGCTGCTTCGACGGGCTGCCGCTGCAGGACTTCGACTACGAGAACCGCTTCACCCCTTGCCGCGAAGTGATGCACCTCGCCCGGCCGCTGGTGCTGCCCGGCGAGGTGCAGCAACGCTTTCCGCAGGACAGGATGCTGCTGGCCGAAGACATCCAGAGCTACGCGGGCCTGCCGCTTCTTTTGCCGGAGGGCGGCGTTGCCGGGGTGTTGCACGCCGCCTGGCGCCGCGACACGGGAGCGGCGCTCGCTGCGCGCGCACTTGCAGCCATGGGGCCATATGCGGTGCGGCTGGCCGCGGGGCTTGCGGAGCGGCGGCGCGGATGCGTGCTGGCGGATCTGGCCCGCGGCCCCAGCGGAGCCGGGCCGCAGGCGGCGTTGCGCTGGCTGGCGGCGCAGCTGCAGGCCGCCTCCGGCGCCCGCGCCGCGGTGATCGCGGCTGAAGCGCCGGAAGAGCCCGGCGAGCTGCAGGTTCTCGCCTTCTGCCTCGATGGTGCCCGGCAACCGGCCGCGGAAGGCGCCGTGGTGCCCCGGGAACTGGCCGATGGCCCGCCAGGGCCGCCAGCCGCGCCTCTGCGCGGCCTGCTGCCCCCGGCCGCCGGCGGCCTGGAGGGCGGCGGCTCAGCTCCCATTGCGTATTCCCGATGCCAGGCGCTGCGCAACCGGCGCGGCACTCTGATGGGATGCTTCGTGCTTTTGGATGGGACGCCGCTCCCGCCTCTGGGCGCCGCGCTGGGCGAGGCCTTTACCAGCCAGATTCAGCGCGAGCTGCGCCGCCTGCGCGCCCGGGCGCTGCGGCGTCTGCGGCGGCAGGCGCGCCAGCAGGCAGAGAAGAGCGCAAGTCTCGCCCGGCTGGCGGGCGGCATTGCCCATGATTTCAACTATGCGCTCGCCGCCATGCAGGGCCAGGCCGAATTGGCGCTGGCGCATTTCGGCCTGGATGGCAGCCGCCATCCGGCCGCGGCGCAGGTGCTGCTGCTGGAGCAGGGGGTGCGCGCCTCGGCCGCACTGCTGCGCCCCCTCCTGGACTATGCCGGCGGCCCCCGGCCCCCGGCGCACGGGCAGGCGCTCTGCGACCTGAACACCGAGGTGCAGGCCGCCGCCGGGATGCTGGATGCTGGCTGTGCCGCGCCGGTGCCGCTGCAGCTGGACTTGAGCGCAGCGCCGCTGCCGCTGCGGGGCGATGCGGCGCAGCTGCGCCAGCTGGTGCTGAACCTCTTGCAAAACGCCGCCGAGGCGCGGCTGCCGGACCCGAACGGACCCGCGGCCCGCGGCATCCAGCTGGCCACCGCCCGCGCCAGCCCCTGCGCATCCGAACGGGCCGCCATGCTGAACGGCAATCTTTTGCCTTCCGGCCCCTGCACCGCGCTCGAGCTGCGGGACAGCGGCACTGGCATGGCCAGCGAGACCCTGGGGCGGATATTCGACCCCTTCTTTTCCACCCGCCCTGGCCGCCGCGGTCTGGGGCTGGCCGCCGCGATGGGCATCCTGCGTCGCCACGGCGGCGCGGTGGCGGTGGAGAGCGCCTTGGGGCAGGGCAGCTGCTTCCGGCTCTACTTCCCGCTGGCTGAAAACGCTGCCCGCGGCGCTGTGGCTGCCTCAGCGCGCAATCCGGCCGCCGCGGCGCCGCGGCGCATTCTGGTGGTGGATGACGAGGACACCGTCTGCCGCGCCGTGGCCGGGCTATTGCGCCTCAAGGGCTGCACGGTGGAGCTGGCGGACAGCCGGGAAGCGGCGCTTGAGGTGTTGCGCCGCGGCGCGCCGCTCAGCGGCGCGGTGATCGGCATGAACTTGGCGGGCCACTGCGGCTGGGCCACGCTTGCGTCCTTGCGGGCGTTGCAGCCGGGCCTGGCTTGCGTGATGATGAGCGGCTTTGCGGTCAGCGCCGCCGCGGCGGGCTATCCCGAACTTTCCGGCGTCGAGGTGCTGGACAAGCCTTTCTGCAAGGAACAGCTCTACCGTGCAGTGCTGCGCTGACCGGGCGCGCGCGCCGCTGCAGCCCGAGGGCGCCGGAAAACGCGCGTTTTCCGGCCAAAATTCCGTGCCGGAATTTTGCGCCGCCTGCCGCGCCGCTAGATTTCCTTGCGCGCCCTCAGCGCGGCCGAGATAGTGCCGTCGTCGAGATAATCCAGCTCGCCGCCGATCGGCACTCCCTGCGCCAGCGAGGTGAGCCGGACCTGGCCCTGCAGCTGGTCGGCGATGTAATGCGCCGTGGTCTGGCCCTCGATCGTGGCATTGAGCGCCAGGATCACTTCGCGCACCGCCTCAGCACCAACCCGGTCCACCAGCCGGGGGATGCGCAGCTCCTCCGGGCCGACGGCATCCAGTGCGGACAAAGTGCCGCCAAGCACATGGTAGCGGCCCTTGAACACGCCCGCGCGCTCCATCGCCCAGAGGTCGGCGACATCCTCCACCACGCATAATTCGCCATTGGCGCGCGCTTCGTCCTGGCAGATCGGGCAGATGTCATCGGTACCCACGTTGCCGCAGTTGAGGCACTCGCGGGCGCTGGCGGCAACCTCTCCCATCACGTCGGCCAGCGGCGTCAGCAGAAGCGCGCGCTTGCGGATCAGATGCAGCACCGCCCGGCGTGCCGAGCGCGGCCCCAGCCCCGGCAGTTTGGCCATCAGGGCAATCAGGGTCTCGATCTCGCCGGTGGGATTGTCGTTCATCGCTCGGGACCTTTCCTTGCCGTCTCATATAGGCGGGCCCGTGCAGGGGAGCGCAAGGCCGCGGCAATAAAATGTGCGGGGTTTGTTTGCGGCTTGCGGGCGGGCAATGCGCGGCGGCACGGCAGCCGTGCGCAGGGCTGCGGCCGGGGCCGGACAGAGAAAAGGCGGCCCGCGGCCGCCTCATCCGTCGCGTGTGAAGCAAGGAGGGCTCAGAACGGCAGCTTGATGTCCTTGGGCAGGCCCATGCTTTCGGTCAGCTTGGTCATCTCTTCCTGCGCTTTTTCGGCTGCCTTGGCCTGGGCGTCCTTGATCGCGGCGAGGATCAGGTCCTCGACCACTTCCTTGTCGTCGCCGTTGAAGATCGACGGGTCGATGTCCAGCGCCTTCAGGTCGCCCTTGGCCGAGGCGGTGGCCTTCACCAGCCCGGTGCCCGCTTCGCCGGTGACCATCACGTTGTGCAGCTCTTCCTGCATTTCCGCCATCTTGGACTGCAGCTCCTGCGCCGATTTCATCATCTTGGCCATGTCGCCAAGACCGCCGAGGCCTTTGAACATCTGTCTTCTCCTAGGATTCCGGTTTGCAGCGTAGATACGGGCGCCACCGGCCTCAGACAAGGGGCGAGGCCGGGGCAGGGCGGGTTTTCCACCGCCCCTGGAGCGCGGGCCGGGACATTTACCGGGCCGGAGCGGGGCGGCGGCGGGGCGGTCAGCCGTCCTCGAACGGGTCCCACTCGTCTTCAACCTCGGGCAGCGCTTCGGCCGCGGCGCCGGCCGCGAGCTCCTCGGCGGTGCGTATTTGCTTGATCTTCGCTTTCGGGAAGGTTTCCAGCACCGCCTGCACCAGCGGGTGCGCGCTGGCCTTCTGCCGCAGGGCGTTTTCCTCCGCGTCGCGCACCTCGGCAATTGTCGGCGCGTCGCCGTCGGGCGCGATGGTCACTACCCAGCGGCTGCCGGTCCAGTTCTGCAGGGCGGTGCCCAGACGCGCCGCGAGGTCGCGCGGTGCCTGCAGGGCGGGGGTGAACTCGATCCGGCCCGGCTGGTAGGAGACCAGCCGCACACCGGTTTCCACCTCCACCAGCAGCTTCACGTCGCGGTTGCTGCGGATCAGCTCGACCACATGCTCAAATGACGGGTATCGCGCGAGGGCCGAACTCGCGCGGGGCGCCAGCGCCGCCGCCTGGCCCGCGCCGCCTGCGGATGCTCTGGTCTGGCCCGGTGCGGCCCCCATGGGCGCGCCCTGCGGCGGGGCCGAGGCTCCGCCGCCCCCGCCCGCCGCAGGCGCGCCCATGCTCTGCACGGGCATCCCGCCATTTCCGCCCGGACCGCCATTCGGAGGCGGCGGGGTCGTGTCCTGCAGCTTGCGGATCAGCTCCTCGGGGGAGGGCAGGTCGGCGACATGGGTGAGCCGGATCACTGCCATCTCCGCGGCCATAATGGAATTCGGCGCGGCGGCCACTTCCTCCAGCGCCTTCAGGAGCATCTGCCACATGCGGGTGAGCACCCGCATCGGCAGGTTCTGGGCCATTGTCTGGCCGCGGGCGCGCTCGTCGGGGCTGACGGTGGGGTCCTCTGCGGCTTCGGGGGTGATTTTCACGACCGAGACCCAATGGGTGATCTCGGCGAGGTCGCGCAGCACCGCCAGCGGATCGGCGCCCTCGGCATATTGGCCGGAAAGCTCGGTCAGCGCCCCCGCCGCGTCGCCCTTCAGGATCATGTCCATCAGGTCCAGCACCCGGCCGCGGTCGGCAAGGCCGAGCATGGCGCGGACCTGCTCGGCCGTGGTTTCCCCGGCACCGTGGGAGATCGCCTGATCCAAGAGCGAGGTCGCATCGCGGGCCGAACCTTCGGCGGCGCGGGTGATCAGCGCCAGCGCGTCATCGGCGATCTCAGCGCGCTCGGCAGCGGCAATCCGGCGCAGGAGGGCAATCATCACCTCCGGCTCGATCCGGCGCAGATCGAAGCGCTGGCAGCGCGACAGCACGGTGACCGGCACCTTGCGGATCTCGGTGGTGGCGAAGATGAACTTCACATGCGCCGGCGGTTCTTCCAGCGTCTTCAACAGCGCGTTGAAGGCGGAGGTCGACAGCATGTGGACCTCGTCAATGATGTAGATCTTGTATCGCGCCGAGGCCGCCCGGTACTGCACCGAATCGATGATCTCGCGGATGTCGTTCACGCCGGTGCGCGAGGCCGCGTCCATCTCCATCACATCGACGTGGCGGCCTTCCATGATCGCCACGCAATGCTCGCATTTGCCGCAGGGCTCGGTGGTGGGGCCGCCGGTGCCATCCTCGCCAATGCAGTTCATGCCCTTGGCGATGATCCGCGCGGTGGTGGTTTTCCCGGTGCCGCGGATGCCGGTCATGATGAAGGCCTGGGCGATGCGGTCGGCGGCAAAGGCGTTCTTCAGCGTGCGCACCATCGCGTCCTGGCCG
Source organism: Cribrihabitans pelagius (assembly GCF_048820915.1). Lineage (NCBI taxonomy): Bacteria > Pseudomonadati > Pseudomonadota > Alphaproteobacteria > Rhodobacterales > Paracoccaceae > Cribrihabitans > Cribrihabitans pelagius. The sequence goes on from NZ_JBMERR010000009.1 coordinate 106,028, forward strand.
ACCAGGTCGGCAAAGGTCTCGGGGCGGTATTTGCGGGCCAGAACCTGATAGGGGGATTGGCCGGTTTCGCCGCCGGTGCCGCCGGGGGCGGCGCTGGGTGTGTCGCTCATGGTCTCTCGTGCCGGATTCGGGGAGGCGGCAGCGCCGCGTTGCGGGCAAGGTAAGGAAGCGGGGCGGCTTCGTCCACCGCAGAAGGGGCGCGGGGCCGGGGCCGCAGGGAGCCGCGGGGCGCGCCGTGCCAACCAGTTGTGCCAAAAGGCTTGGGAGGGCGGCGCTTTCGCGGCTAGGCTGCCAAAGTCGGGTCCCGGTCACGGGGCGGACGGTGCGAAGGGGCGGCGGCAGCGGGAGAGTGCCATCATGTCCAGGGATAATCCCGGCGCGGCAGGGCCGGGCCAGCAGGAGCCAGTACAGCGGGAGCCAATGAAGGAGGCCGGTGCGGAGGGGCTGGCGATTCACGCGCTGCCAGTCGCGCGCGGCATCCTGGCGCTGTGCCCGCTGCCCGGGGCAGGCGGCGATTACCGCGGCGACCTGGCCGATATCGGCGGGTGGCAGCCGGGATTGGTGATTTCGCTCACCACTGACGCAGAAAATGCAAGCGTCGGCGGCCAGCTGCTGGGCGCCGACATCCAGAGCCTCGCTTGCCGCTGGGTGCATCTGCCGGTGCCGGATTTCCAGGCTCCGCCGCCCGCGGTGGCGGCGAAATGGCCCGCCGCCAGCGCCGCCGCGCGCCATGCGCTCAGGGGCGGCGGCCGGGTGCTGGTGCATTGCCGCGGCGGCTGCGGCCGCTCGGGCATGGCGGTGCTGCGGCTGCTGGTGGAATGCGGCGAGCCCCCGGCCAAGGCGCTGGCCCGCCTGCGCGCGGTGCGCCCCTGCGCGGTGGAAACCCAGGCGCAGATGGACTGGGCCTGCGCGCCCTATTGGGCAGGAGAGCAGGCGCCCGGCCAGGGCTGAGCCGGGCCGGGGCTGCAAAACGCGGCCGTGCCGCTCAGAGCGCCATCATCCGCTCGGCGTCCCGCGCCTCTGCGGGCTTGGGCAGCGCCTCGACCAGCGCGCAAGGACGGCAGCTGCCGCCCTGTGCCGCGGTGAAGGCGCTGCCGCCGCGCCGGAACATCGCATCGGCATAGCGGTCGAGCTCTGCGGGATCGGCGTCCTCATCGGCGCCGCAGAACACCCTAATGCCTTCGTGGCTGGCCGCAAAGCGCGCCGGGCAACCCTTGGCGCAGCCTTCCAGCGCGGTGCTGCCGGAAATCGAAAAATCCGCCTGTGTCAGCGGCTTGGCCCTTGTCATCGCCTCGGCCAGCTTGGCCACCATCTGCTCCGCCGCCGGGCAGGGCCTGCCCAGGTGCAGGCAGGTTGTTGCGGCGTAGAAATGTGTCTTGTCCGTCCAGATCATCAGCGCCCTCCGCGCTTGGCGGGGCAGCTGCCGGGACCGGTTCCAAATGATCTGCGCCCGTGAGCACCGCGGCCATCCGGACCCGCCCGGACACCCCGCCGGTTTCGAGTTTCACGTGTGACGGCAGGTCTCCTGACTCGCGGGTCAAAGCGTCCCCGATCCTTCCCGGCGCGGCAGGGCCGCGGGCCAGTGGTGATCTTCGGGGTTGCTCGCCGCTCACAGTTGCGGGGGCAGTCGCGGCATTGGCCAGGCTGCAAAGCCGGGCCGCACCGTGTTCCCTTTTCACCCCGGGCAGCAGAACGCGTGCCGCGGGAAACCGTCACCCCAAGCGGTAGCGGCTCTCCCGCCGCCGCGTCAATCGGTTTTCTGCGGCTGCGGGGCCTGCGGCGCCGTTTGCGGCAGCGCCAGCTGCGCGGGCAGGGCGCGGATCACGTCCGACGAGCGGCGCACCCGTGCCAGCTGCCAGCCGCCCTGCAGCAGGATATAGAAGTTCTCCGCCGCCGCGCGCGCCTCAGACTCACTCATTCCCAGACGGCGGGCGTGGGCGGCGGTCTCGCCGATCCAGCCCTCGAACAGCTCCGCCGCGTGCTGGTGCAGCTGCGCGTTGTCCGGCCCCTCGAACAGCGTGGCCGAGACCGGGCAGCCCGCCCATTTGCCGGAGGTATCGAAAAGCTTCGCAAGCTTGTGGCAGACCGTCACCGCGCCCTCACGGAAGCTGGCGGCAGGCTCGAAGGAGACCGCGATCAGCCGCAGGATCTGGTCCGAGGCCCAAGTTGCCGCCGCCATCGCGAGGTCGGATTTGCCGTTCGGGAAGTGGTGGTAGAGCGAGCCCTTGGGCGCCTCCGCCGCGGCCAGCACCTCGGAGAGGCCGACGCCGCTGTAGCCTTTGTCGCGGAACAGCACCGCAGCGGCCAGGATCAGGCGCTCCCGCGTGGGCCGCGGCGGAGCACCGCCGGCCGGATCGCTGGCGGCCTGAGCGGGGGTGGCGGAAGAAACTGCGGGGGAAGGTGTCGTCGCGTCACGCATGGCGCAAGCTTGACAGGTCTAGACCGGATGGTCCAGTGGTGGAATTAGACCAGTTGGTCTAGGAGAGGTCTTGCCATGCTGGACGACACATCAGCCAAATCCGCCGCGGTCCGGGAAGAGCCCGTGCGGTTCGCGTCGGGCAATGCGAGGCTGGCCGGAAGGCTGTTCCGTCCCGAGGGGCCTGCGCGGGCGGCGGTGGTGCTCAATGGCGCGACCGGTGTGCCGCAGAGCTTCTACCGGCATTTCGCGCGCTGGCTGGCCGCTGAGCAGCAGCTGGCGTGCCTCACCTATGACTACCGGGACTTTGCCGAGTCGGCGCAGGGCCACCCGCGCCGCTCGAATGCAACAATGGCCGATTGGGCGCTGGCGGATCAGCCGGCCGCCCGGGCCGAGATGCGGCGGCACTATGCGGGCGTGCCGCTGTGGGTGATTGGCCATTCTTTGGGGGCGATGCTGATGCCCCTGCAGGATGGCCTCGAAGACGTCGCCCGCATGATCGTGGTTGCGGGCGGCTTGGTGCATCACCACGATCATCCCTGGCCCTACCGCGCGCTGGCGCTGGCCTTCTGGTTCGGGCATGTGCCCGTGGCGGTGCGGCTGGCCGGGTTCCTCCCCGGGCGCGCGGTGGGGTTCGGGGCCGACCTGCCGGCCGGGGTCTACTGGCAGTGGCGGCGCTGGTGCACCACGCCGGGAAGCTACCTGCCGGAAACCGGAAACAGCCTGCCGCGCCCGGCCTGGGCGCGCTCGGGCGTGCCGGTGGACGTGATCGCGCTGAGCGACGATGACGTGATCCCGCCGGTGAGCGCCTGGCGCCTGGCCGAGGTCTTCGGCGCGGTGCCGCAGCGACGAAGGGTGCTGAGGCCGTCCGATTACGGGCTGAAGGCGGCGGGCCACCTCGGTGCCTTTGCCCGCCGCAACGCGGCGCTCTGGCCGGAGCTGGTTGCGCCGCTCTGACCGCCCGGCGGCGGGATTTCAGACCAGGCCCCCGTTTTCCTGCCGCAACCGCGTTTCAGGCGGTGCGGTTCAGACTGTGCGGTTCAGCCGCTCTTCGGTCAGCTTGGCATAGTCGGACAGGCGCTGCTTGAATCGGCTTTCCAGCTTGCCGCGCGCCAGTTTCAGCGATTGCAGCATCAGCCGGCCGGGCAGGGTGCTGGCGGACAGTTTCAGCTCCACCGCCATCCGGGTGCTGCGCGGCGACAGGGCGGTCAGCGCAACCTGCATGGTGCCCTCGACGCCGCTGCCGCTGCCAGTCAGCGCCAGTCCGGTCACCGGTTCATACTCCTTAAGCACCAAGCGGATATCGCGCGGCTTGCCGCGGAGCTGGAAGCGCAGATCCCAGGCCAGCCCCGCATCCGGGGCAGCGATGTCGCCGGTGCGCTCCACCTCAAGCCCGCGCCGGACCGCGGCCCGCTCCAGGTGTTCAAAATCGGCAATCGCCTCGAAGACCCTGGAAATCGGTGCTTCGATATCTTCCTTGCTGAGAAACTTCATGAATGCCCGCCTGAAATCTGCCTGTGTTCTGCTGCCTGGACCGAATATGCGCGCTAGTCCAGCGTATCCGCAAGCCAGTTCTTGATAAGGAAATGCGCAATGGCGCCCTCACGCGCGGGCTTCATCTCCTGGTGCGAGCCCGCAAATACATCCATCATCTCCTGCCGCGGAACCCAGCGCGCATCCTCGATTTCGGTGCGGTCGATGGTGAGCGCCTGACCAAGCGCCTCCCCGGCGCAGCCGAACATCAGCGACATCGGGAAGGGCCACGGCTGGCTCGACAAGTAGCTGACCGCGCCGACTTCGACGCCGCATTCCTCGAAGGTTTCCCGTCGCACCGCCGCCTCCAGCGTCTCGCCTGGCTCGACAAAGCCCGCCAGCAGCGAATAGACGCCCTCGGGCCAGCCGGGCGAGCGCCCCACCAGCACGTCATCGCCATGGGTGATGAGCATGATCACCACCGGATCGGTGCGCGGAAAATGCGGTGTCCCGCAGACCGGGCAAAGCCGCTGCCAGCCCGCCTGAACCACCCGGCTGGGCGCGCCGCAAGCGGCGCAGAAGCGGTGGCTGCGGTGCCAGGACAGGAGCGCCTTGGCGGTGGCCGCGATCTCGGCGTCCAGGGCAGGCAGCAGCGCCATCACTTGGCGCAGATCGGCAAAGACCTGGCCCTGCGGCAGATCCGGGTGCTGCGGGCCGAAGCTGCCGGGTGTGTCCTCCGCGGCCGCCTCCGGCTGCCAGCCGCTGAGCATGCAGGCAAAGCGCGGCGCACCTTCGGGCGTGTGGCCAAGGAACAGCGCCTCGGCGCGGGCGGCCTCTGCCAGCGGGTGGCCGGGGGCGGTCCAGGCCAGCACGGCACTGCCGCCGCCGGGGGCGGGCGGACAGATCAGCGGCTGGCCGCGCCACACCAGCAGCACTGCCGCCTCCGGGTGCCGCCAGGCCGCGTCCAGTGCCGCCGCGTCGCCGCGCAGATGCGCGCTGCGCTGCAAGCCGCCGCCGCCGAATGTCACCAGTTCCGCGCGTTTCATCGCTGCTCCTGCCTGTTGCTCCGGTCCGCACGGGGCGCTGCCTTTGGTCCAAGATCGCCACCCTGCCTGCCGCCCGCGGCAAAGGCCAGAAGCCCCGGCCGACGCGCCGCGGCCTGTCGCCGCAGGGCCACAGGCCGCCAGGCGTTTTTGCGCTGATTTTCGTTGATTTGAAGCCGCCGCGCCTCAGTTGCCGGTTTGGCTTGCTGAAAAAAGTTAACGCGGCCGCGACGGCGGGTTTGCAATTCCTGCAAACGCTGATCCAAATGGGAGCGGAATAACAGGGCGTGGAGCAGCGCCGGCAAGAAACAGGGCGCGCAAAGCGCCGGCAAAAGATGAACAGGGCGGGCCGTGCTGACTGCAATCGAAAGATGGTGACACAGGCGGGAAAGACCGGGGCCGCGCAGCCCGGCTTGCTGCGGGTGCTTGCGACAACGGATCTGCATTGCCACCTGCTGAGCTGGGACTATTACGCCGAACGGCCCGATCCCGTCACCGGCCTGTCGCGGGTGGCGAGCCTGGTGGCAGAGGCACGGGCCGAAGCGCAGGCGCGCGGCGGCGCTTGCCTGCTTGCCGACAATGGCGACGCGCTGCACGGGGCACCCCTCGGCGATACCGCGCCGGTGCGCGGCCGCCCGCATCCGCTCGCACGTGCCTTTGATGTCATGGGCTATGACGTGATCGGCCTCGGCAACCACGATTTCGACGCCGGGCTGGAACCGCTGGCTGCCGCGCTCGGCGCGATGCGCTGCCCTGCCGTCTGCTCCAACCTCACCGCCGCCGACCCGGCCGAACGGCTGCCCTTCGTGCCGGCCACGGTGCTGGAAAAGACGCTGCCCGGCCATCCCGGCCTGCCGCCGGTACGGATCGGTGTGCTGTCGGTGCTGCCGCCGCAGACGCTGGCCTGGGCTGCCGAAGTGCTGCAGGGCCGGCTTGCGGCGGAGGGCATCCTGGCAGCCGCGCAGGCCGCGGCGGCGCGGCTGAGGCGCGACGGCTGCGATCTGGTGCTGGCGCTGGCCCATACCGGCGCAGGCAGCCCCGGCGGCGAGGATGCGGCGGAAAACGCACTGGGCCCGCTGACGCAGATCGCCGCGATCGACGCCATTGTCGCAGGCCACACCCACCTGACCCTGCCGGACCCGGCCCGGCCCCACGATAAGCCTTATAACAAGCCGGTGGTAATGCCGGGCGCGCATGGCTCGCACCTGGGGCTGATCGATCTGCAGCTGCGCCACGCAGACGGCCGCTGGCAGCTCACCGGGGCGGAGGCGGCGCTGCGTCCCGTTGCCCGCCACGGCGCGGGCGGGCAGGCCGAGCCGCTGGCCCCCGAGTCGCCGGAACTGGTGGCCGCCCTCTCCGAGGATCATGCCCGCACCCGGGCGCAGATGGCGCAGCCGGCCGGAGCCAGCCCGGTGGCAATCCATTCCTATTTCACCTTCTTCGCCCCCGACCGCAGCCTGCAGCTTGCCGCCAGTGCCCAGGCCGCGGCGCTGCGCCCCCTCCTGCGGGGTACGGCGGCGGCCGGGCTGCCGCTGCTGTCAGCCGCCGCGCCCGGCAAGTTCGGCGGCCGCTCCGGCCCGCAATCCTATACCGACATCGCCGCGGGCGGGCTGTCGATGCGCAACATCGCCGATCTCCAGGTCTTCCCGAACGAGCTGCGGGTGGTGCTGGTGAGCGGCGCGCAGCTGCTTGACTGGCTGGAGATGTCCGCGGGCCTGTTCAACACACTCACACCCGGCAGCCGCGGCGCCCCGCTGGTGGATCCGGAGCGGGCCGGGCACAACTTCGACGTCATTTTCGGCGTGGATTACAGCATCGACGTCTCGCAGCCGCCGCGCTTCTCGGCGGGGGGGCTGCGCATCAACCCGCAGGCCCGCCGCATCTGCGCGCCGCGCTGGAACGGTGCGCCGCTGCAGCCCGGGCAGCAGTTTGCAGTGGCAGTAAACAGCTACCGGATGAACGGCGGCGGCAATTTTGCGGTGTTGCGCGAAGCCGCCCAGCTGCCGCTGCCGCCCCTGCGCATCCGCGACGCGATCCAGAGCTACATTGCGGGCCGCCTGCCCGGCGGGCCGCTGGCGGGCGCGCCCTATCCCTGGCGGCTGGCGGCGCTGCCGGGAACCGAGGCCGCGGCATTCACTGGGCCGGGGGCGGAGAAATACCTGGACGAGCTGCCGCCGGGCCTCGCCGTGCCGCGCGGCTATACCGGGCGGGGGTTTCTGGAACTGGCGCTGAACCTCTGACGCCATCCTGGACGCGGCCTTAAAGTGGCCTGAACCGGCTATTGTCAATCAGGCGCGGCCTCCTTATATGGGGATTCGAGAGGTTGGCGCGGGCAGGCGCCTCGCCAACCTGGTCAGGTCCGGAAGGAAGCAGCCACAACGAGTCCCGCTTGGGTCGATGTCCAGCCTCTCACCTTTTTCCCCGCCACCGATTGTGCGCCGTCCCGTTTCCCCCGCGAGGGAAGCGGCCCGGAAAACACGTGTATTCCGGGCCGGAATTCGCCCCGGATTCCGGCGCCGCCTTTAAAAACGCCCGTTGTCGGCCGGGTAGACGCCGAGGATTTCCACGTTGGTGGTGAAATAGTTCAGCTCATCCATCGCCAGCTTCACGTTGGCATCGTCCGGGTGGCCGTCGATATCTGCGTAGAACTGGGTCGCGGTGAAGGAGCCGTCGACCATGTAGCTTTCCAGCTTGGTCATGTTGATGCCGTTGGTGGCAAAGCCGCCCATCGCCTTGTAAAGGGCCGCAGGGATGTTGCGCACCTGGAACACGAAGCTGGTGATCATGTTGTGGGCGCCGCGGCGGGCATAATCCGGCTCCCGCGACATGATCAGGAAGCGGGTGGTGTTGTCGCCGTTGTCCTCGATATGGCGCGCCAGCACGTCGAGCCCGTAGATCTCCCCTGCCAGCTCGCTTGCCAGCGCCGCCACATGCCTGTCGCCCGCCTCGGCCACGTCGCGGGCGGCGCGCGCGTTGTCCGGGCTCACCCGGCCGGTGATGCCATGTTCGCGCAGGAAGCCGCCGCATTGCGGCAGCAGCACCAGGTGCGACTTCGCCTCCCGGATATCCGCGAGCCGCGCGCCGGGCACGCCGAGGAGGTTGATGTGCACCCGCACGAAGGCCTCGTCCACGATGTGCAGCCCGCTGTGCGGCAAGAGCCGGTGGATATCGGCCACACGGCCATAGGTGGAGTTCTCCACCGGCAGCATCGCCTGCTCCGCGGCGCCGCTTTTCACCGCCTCGATCGCGTCCTCGAAGTTGCGGCAGGGCAGGACCTCCATGCCGGGGCGGGCATTGCGGCAAGCCTCGTGGCTGTAGGAGCCGAGCTCCCCTTGGATGGCGATCTTGCGGGTCATGGGTGTGTTCCCCGTGCAAAACTTCAACAAATGGGCGTTTCGTCGCGTTGTCTATACCTTGCCACTTGGGAGGGGAAGCCTTAGACAGCCCGGCAGACAGCTAAATGGACTCGCGATCATGTTTGACACGATGACCCTTACCAAAGCGACCGCAGGCGTCTGCGGCGCGTTCCTGGTTCTCCTTCTGGGCAAATGGGGCGCCGAAGCGCTCTATCATGTGGATAGCCACGGGGAGGCTGCCTATGTGATCGAAGTGGCCGACGCCGGCGGCGCCGGGGAAGCGGAGCCCGAAGTCGATTTTGCCGTCCTGATGGCCGAAGCCGACGTCGCAAAGGGTGCGAAGGTCTTCAAAAAATGCTCGGCCTGCCACAAGCTGGACGATGGCGCCAACGCCACCGGCCCCTACCTCTACGGCGTAGTTGGCCGCGGCATCGCCTCGGTGGACGGCTTCGGCTATTCCGCCGCGCTGGAAGGGCTTGAGGGCAACTGGACCGCAGAAGAGCTGGACGCCTTCCTGGCCAAGCCCTCCTCTTACGCCTCCGGCACCTCGATGAGCTTTTCGGGCCTGAAGAAACAGGCGGACCGGGTGAACCTCATCGCCTATCTGGACACGCTGGACGACTAAGCCCGGCTGCTGTCTGGCTGCGTATCGCAAGGCCGCTGCCCGCACCGGGCGGCGGCTTTTTCGTGCCAGCGCTGGGGTTTGCGCCTGCCCCAGCGGCAGGCAGCGCCATTCCGCCACCCTTCACGGGAAGCTTGTTCAATCCGGGCTTGAATGTGACGCCGCGCGGCCTTTAGCTTGGGGCAGGAAACAGAACGCCGCCCGGACAACGGCGCAGGCAATGGAGGTGCTGGCAGATGACCACCGCTCGAACCGCACGGACCGCGGCGCAGGCGCGCGCCGTGCCGGCGCAAACCCCGGCCAAGGGCCTCACCGCGCTGATGTTCGGCCTGATCCTCGCACTGGCCGCGGCCACCCTGGCCCGGGCCGAGGAGGCGATCATCAAGGCGCATGGCTTTGCCGAGTTCGGGGAGCTCAAGTACCCCGAAGGCTTTGACCATTTCGACTACGTCAACCCGGAGGCCCCCAAGGGCGGCGAGCTGTCGATCTCCGCGGTCGGCACCTTCGACAGCATGAACCCCTACACCCGCAAGGGCCGCGCCGGGGCGCTGTCCTCGGCGCATTTCGAAAGCCTGCTGGTGGAATCCTACGACGAGCCCGGCGCCTACTACGGGCTCTTGGCCGAAAGCCTGGAATACCCAGAAAGCCAGGACTGGGTGATCTTCAACCTTCGCCCCGAGGCGCGTTTCTCCGATGGCACGCCGGTGACCGCCGAGGACGTGGTCTTCTCCCACAACATCCTGCTGGACCAGGGCCTGCAATCCTACGCCGAAGCGGTGCGCAAGCGCATCCCCAAGGCCGAGGCGCTGGGCCCGCACCGGGTGAAGTTCCACTTCTCGCCCGATTTCCCGCGCCGCGCGATGATCACCCAGGTCGGCGGCACGCCGGTGTTCTCCAAGGCCTGGTTCGAGGCCGATCCCGAAAACCGCCGCCTGGACGAGCCGCGGCTTGACCCCGGCATCGGTTCCGGGCCTTATGTTCTGGAAGACCTCGACATCAACCAGCGCATCACCTACCGCCGCAATCCGGACTACTGGGGCGCGGATCTGAACGTGAACGTGGGCCGCCACAACTACGACCGCATCCGGATCGAGTATTTCGGCGACAGCGTCGCCGCGATGGAGGGCTTCAAGGCCGGCGTCTACACCATGCGCCCCGAGAACAACTCCAAAAGCTGGGCCACAGCCTATGACTTCGACGCCGTCGCCGCGGGCCATGTGGTAAGGGACGAAATCCCCGACGGCAACGTGCCCGCCGCCAATGGCTTTGTGATGAACCTGCTGAAGCCCAAATTCCAGGACATCCGCGTGCGCGAGGCGATGCAACTGGCTTTCAATTTCGAGTGGACCAACGAAAGCCTGCAATACGGGCTGTTCAGGCAGCGCCATTCCTTCTGGCAGGACAGCGCGCTGGAGGCCAAGGGCCTGCCCGAGGGCCGCGAACTGGAAGTGCTGGAGGCGCTGGGCGATCAGATCGACCCGTCGATCCTGACCTCGGAGCCGGTGATGGCGCATGCCTCCAACGCTTCCCGCCCCGGCGACCGCAAGAACCTGCGCCGCGCGATGAAGCTGCTGGACGAAGCAGGCTGGGCCGTTGGCGATGACGGCATGCGCCGCAATGCGCAAGGCAAGGCGCTGAAGGTCGAATTCCTCGCCGACAGCCCCACCATCGAACGCATCGTGCAGCCCTATGTTGCCAATCTGCGCAGCATGGGGGTGGACGCCGCGCTGAGCCGGGTCGACTACGCCCAATACACCAGCCGCCGCCGCGAGAAGGAGTTCGATATCATCTCCGCCGCTTACCCGATGGCGCTGGAGCCCTCGACCGGGCTTTACCAGCAGTTCGGCTCGGAAGCGCATAAATTTTCCGTCTTCAACCCCGCAGGCCTGGCCGATCCGGCCGTGGACACGCTGATCGGCAATATCGTCGAGGCCAAAACCCAGGAGGAGCTGCACGCCAATGCCCGCGCGCTCGACCGGGTGCTGCGCGCCAAGCGGTTCCAGGTGCCCGCCTGGTATCTGGACGTGAACTGGATGGCGTACTGGGACATGTACCGCTATCCGGAGAACCTGCCGCCCTTCGACACCGGCATGCTCGACATCTGGTGGATCGACGCCGTCCGCGAGGCGGAACTCAAAGCCGCCGGCGCGCTGCGGTAAGGACCCCTCATGGCCGCCTATATCCTGAGACGCCTCTTGCTGGTGATCCCGACGCTGTTCGGCATCCTGGTGGTGAATTTCGTGCTGGTGCAATTTGTGCCCGGCGGGCCGGTGGAGCAGATCATCGCGCAGCTGGAAGGCGGCGGTGACGTCTTCGAAGGCTTCGCCGGCGGCGGCGGCGATGCCGGCACCGAAACCATCGGCGCCAACGAGAACTACGCCGGCCGCCAGGGCCTGCCGCCCGAGCTGATCGCCGAGCTGGAACAGCAGTTCGGCCTCGACAAGCCGCCGCTGGAACGGTTCGTCACCATGCTGTGGAACTACATGCAGTTCGATTTCGGAGAAAGCTACTTCCGCAAAATCGAGGTGACCGAGCTGGTGCTGGAAAAGATGCCGGTGTCGATCTCGCTCGGCCTGTGGTCGACGCTGATTGCCTATCTGATCTCGATCCCCATGGGCATCCGCAAGGCGCTCACAGACGGCTCGCGCTTTGACACCTGGACCTCGGGGCTGATCATCTCGGCCTACGCGATCCCGGCCTTCCTGTTCGCGATCCTTTTGCTGGTGCTGTTTGCCGGCGGCTCCTACTGGCAGGTCTTCCCGCTGAGGGGCCTCACCTCCGACAACTGGGAGCAGTTGAGCCTCCTCGGCAAGATCGGCGATTACTTCTGGCACATCGCCTTGCCGGTGCTGGCCTCCACCATTGGCGCCTTCGCGACGCTGACGCTGCTGACCAAGAACTCCTTCCTGGACGAGATCAAGAAACACTACGTGATGACCGCCCGTGCCAAGGGGCTGAGCGAGAACCGGGTGCTCTATGGCCATGTCTTCCGCAACGCGATGCTGATCGTGATTGCGGGCTTTCCTTCGGTCTTCATCGGCATCTTCTTCTCCGGCTCGCTGATCATCGAGACGATCTTCTCGCTCGACGGGCTTGGCCGGCTGGGGTTCGAGGCGGCGGTGGCGCGCGATTATCCGGTGATCTTCGGCACGCTGTTTATCTTCGGCCTGATGAGCCTGGTGGTCGGCATCCTGTCGGACCTGATGTATGTGCTGGTCGACCCGCGCATCGACTTCGAGAAGCGGGAGGGCTAAGGCATGGCGCTTTCCCCCCTCAACCAGCGCCGCTGGAACAACTTCCGCCGCAACAAGCGCGCCTTCTGGTCGATGATCATTTTCACCGTGCTCTTCGTTCTGTCGCTGTTTGCCGAGTTTATCGCCAACGACAAGCCGATCCTCGCCAGCTACCGCGGCGAGCTCTACGCGCCGGTGTTCAACTTCTACCCCGAGACCACCTTTGGCGGCGATTTCCAGACCGAGGCGATCTACAGCGACCCCGAGGTTGAATGCCTGATCCGCTCCGGCGGCATCGAGGATTGTTTCGACACGCCCGATGAGATCCTCGAAGAGATCGCCGCCGGCACTTACGCGGCCGAGGGCTTTGCCGAGGGCTGGACCCTCTGGCCGCCGATCCCCTACAGCTTCAACACCACCGTGGACCGGCCCGGTGCCGCGCCGCTGCCGCCCAGCGGGCACAACCTGCTGGGCACCGACGATACCAAGCGCGATGTGCTGGCGCGGGTGATCTACGGCTTCCGCCTGTCGATCCTCTTCACCCTGATCGTGACGGGTGCCGCCACCGTGCTCGGCATCCTCGCCGGTGCGGTGCAGGGCTATTTCGGCGGCTGGGTGGATCTGCTGTTCCAGCGCATCATCGAGATCTGGAGCTCCACCCCGACGCTTTACGTCATCATCATCATGTTCGCGATCTTGGGGCGCAGCTTCTGGCTGTTGGTGTTCCTGATGGTGCTGTTCGGCTGGACCGCGCTGGTCGGCGTGGTGAGGGCCGAGTTCCTGCGCGCCCGCAATCTGGAATACGTGCGCGCCGCCAAGGCGCTGGGGGTCGGCAACATGACCATCATGTTCCGTCACATGCTGCCGAACGCTATGGTAGCGACGCTGACCATGATGCCGTTCATCGTGACCGGCACCATCTCGGCCCTCGCAGGCCTCGATTTCCTCGGCTTCGGCCTGCCGTCCTCGGCGCCCTCCCTGGGCGAGCTGACGCTTCAGGCCAAGCAGAACCTGGAGGCGCCCTGGCTCGCCTTCACCGCGTTTTTCACCTTTGCCATCATGCTGTCGCTCCTCGTGTTCATCTTCGAGGGCGTGCGTGATGCCTTCGACCCGCGGAAGACGTTTGCATGAGCGAACCCGGCGCCATTAAAGTGTCCTGCCCGGCGGCACGCCGGGCAGTGCCCGGCCGCCCCGTTTTGCCGGAGGCAAACCTCCGGTTTGACGGGCGGGCACTTCGTTTCCGCCCGCGGCCGGGCACTGCCCTCAACGCAAATTTGCCCGGGAAGACGTCATGACCACGACAAACGCCCCCCTCCTGAACGTAAAAAACCTCCGCGTCTCCTTCCGCCAGGACGGCAAGCTGACGCAGGCCGTGCGCGGCGTCTCCTTCTCGGTGGGGCGCGGCGAGACTGTCGCGCTGGTGGGCGAGAGCGGGTCGGGCAAATCCGTCTCCGCGCTCTCCACCGTGTCGCTGCTGGGCGACAGCGCCCAGGTCGAAGGCTCCGTCACCTACAAGGGCGTTGAGATGGTCGGCGCCAGCGAGAAGCACCTGATGAAGGTGCGCGGCAATGACATCAGCTTCATCTTCCAGGAGCCGATGACCTCGCTGAACCCCTTGCACACCATCGAGCGCCAGCTCTCGGAATCGCTCGCGCTGCACCAGGGGCTGGCCGGGCAGGCGGCGCGGGCACGCATTCTGGAACTGATGGAGAAGGTGGGCATCCGCGACGCCGAAAGCCGGCTGGGCGCCTACCCGCACCAGCTGTCGGGCGGCCAGCGCCAGCGGGTGATGATCGCCATGGCGCTCGCCAACAAGCCCGACATCCTGATCGCCGACGAGCCGACCACCGCGCTCGACGTCACCATCCAGGCGCAGATCCTCGACCTCCTGGCGGAGCTGAAGGAGAGCGAGGGCATGGGGCTGCTGTTCATTACCCATGACCTCGGCATCGTGCGCCGCATCGCCGACCGGGTCTGCGTGATGAGGGACGGTGAGATCGTCGAGGAAGGCCCGGCCGCCGGGATCTTCGCCAACCCGCAGCACCCCTACACCCGGAAACTCCTCGCCGCCCAGCCCACGGGCCACCCGCCGCCAATCCCCGAAGGCGCAGAGGAGCTGGTCACGGCAGAGAATCTCAAGGTCTGGTTCCCGGTGCAGAAGGGGCTGCTGAAACGCACGGTCGGCCACGTGAAGGCGGTGAACCCCGTCAGCCTGTCGGTCAGGGCGGGGGAGACGCTGGGCATTGTCGGCGAAAGCGGCTCGGGCAAGACCACACTGGCGCTGGCGATCATGCGGCTCATCGCTTCCGAAGGTGCTGTGGCCTTCCAGGGCCAGGACCTGCGCAAGTGGTCGACCAGAAATTTGCGCCGCCTGCGCAAGGACATGCAGATCGTGTTCCAGGATCCCTTCGGATCGCTCAGCCCGCGGATGACCTGCGCGCAGATCATCTCCGAAGGGCTCGCGATTCACAAGGTCGACCGCCACCGCAACCCCCGCGAACTGGTGGCCGAGGTGATGCAGGAGGTCGGGCTCGACCCGGCGGCGATGGACCGCTACCCGCATGAATTCTCCGGCGGCCAGCGCCAGCGCATCGCGATTGCCCGCGCCATGGTGCTGCGCCCCAAGCTGGTGGTCCTGGACGAGCCCACTTCAGCGCTGGACATGACGGTGCAAGTGCAGATCGTCGACCTCTTGCGCGACCTGCAGGCGCGCTACGGGCTGGCCTATCTGTTCATCTCGCACGATCTGAACGTGGTGCGGGCGATGTCGCATCATGTGATGGTGATGAACCAGGGCGATGTGGTGGAGACCGGCCCGGCCGAGGCGCTGTTTGCCGCGCCCCGGGCCGATTACACCCGCAGGCTGCTGGCCGCCGCGGTCTGACGCGCGGCGGCCGGGCCGTGGTTGTCTTTCCGGCCGGCCGCGCTGCCCCCGCGGGCATAATCCGGTTGTTCAGAAAGTCGCGGATTTGTGATAAGTTCACTAAATGAACACAACCACGATGGATCTTCTGGACCAATTCGCCGCCGCTGAGGGCGACGCTGACTGCTGGCGGATTGCCAACGCAGCGATGGCGGGGCTAGGGGCTTCGGCCGTGAACGTGGCCGAGGTCGGCATCGGCAGTCCGGAGCTGTTCTGGTGGAAAAGCTCGATGAGCCAGCAGGTTGTGAGCCACTACGTGGAGAAGCGGTTTCAGGAGGTCGACTATTTCGTCACTCAGGCCGGGCAAGCGAACTACACGCCCGCGATGCTGCCCGGCATGACGGAGCGCAGCAATACCGAGTGCCCCAGGTTCCTCGACCTGAACCGGACGCTGTATGACGCAGGTTTCACCTTTGGGTATGTGCAGCATTTCTCCGGCGCCGCGCCGGGACGGTGCAAGCTGGTCACCTTCTGCTCGGGAGAGGACCCGCGGACCTTCAAACCGGCGCAGCTGCATCGAATCCGCACCGCGGCGATGGCGGTTGCCGCCTTTGTCGGCCCGCCCGGCGGCGGTGACCCCGCGGCAGTGCCGCTCGGGCCTGCCGGGGCAGCGGCGCAGGCGGACGACGGAGTCAGCCTGACCGGGCGCGAACGGCAGGTGCTGGCCCTGCTGGCGGACGGCTTCCTCAACGCCGGTATCGCCCACCGGCTGGACATCGCCGAGGTCACGGTGCGCAAGACGCTGCTGTCGGCGCGCCGCAAGCTGGGTGCAAAGACCCGGGAACAGGCGCTGGCCCAAGCGATCCAGCTCGGCCTGCTGGATGCAGCCGGCGGGTGAAGCGGCCTTAAAAGACGGGCCGGAACCAGGTTCCGGCCCGCATCTTGGTAAAGGTTCTGGTGCTTGCAAATTCCTCTGCGGCACGGGCGGTGAAGGACCCCGCGGCCGGCTGGCGCCCCCGCAGCGCAGCCCGGACTGACCATGTCCGGAGCCTTTGCTGCTGAAGATCGGGAAGCTGCCCGGGGCCGCAGGCGTGCATCCTGTCGGCCAATCGTGCAATCACCCCCCTGACGCCCAATCAGTCTAGCCGCGCACCGGCCTGAGCATCCACCTATCGATACCGATAAGGTACCGTAAAAGTTGTGCCGCACCAGCCCGTTAAGGGCCATTTAGGAACGCTTCAGACTGCCGGGCTGTGCCCCGCCGGATGCACCGCGTAGGCGTCAAAGCTGCGCGCGATCATCCGGGTAAGCGGCCGAGCCTGCGGCGGGATCGCCAGGCCTTGCGCCGTGCGCGAGAGCAGGCCCGGAAACGCCGCCTCCGCCGCGTCCATCAGCTGGTCGAGCCGGTCCGCTGCGGCAGCGCCGAACCGCGCCAGAACCGCAGCCCGGCTGATCCGGAAATCGCACATCAAGGCTTCGATCAGCGTGCCGCGCAGCACATCCTCGCCTGCGAACGCATGGCCCTGCGCGGTGGCGAGCCGCCCGGCCGTGACCGCGCGCGCATAGTCCGAAGTGGCGGACGCGTTCTGCGCATAGCCTTGCGGAAAACGCGAGATCGCTGAGGCGCCGATCCCGATCAGCACCTCCGCCGGATCGTCGGTATAGCCCTGGAAGCTGCGCCGGAGCCGCCCCGCGCCTTCCGCCTGTGCCAGCCCGTCTTCGGGGCGGGCAAAATGGTCGATGCCGATCTCCCGATAGCCATCCCAGCGGAACAGCCGCCGGGCAGTCTCGAACAAGTCCAGCCGCGCCTCGGGCGTGGGCAGCTGGTCGGTGCGGATCATCCCCTGCCGCCGCGCCATCCAGGGCACATGCGCATAGCCGAGAACTGCCACCCGGTCCGGGCTCAGCGACAACAGCTTCTGCACGCTGGCAGTGAGCCGCGCCGGGGTCTGCTGCGGCAGGCCAAAGAGGATATCGGCGCTGAGGCTTTTGACGCCAAGTGCGCGCAGCTGCCCGATCACCGCGCGGGTCGTCCCGAAGCTCTGCACCCGGCCGATCGCTTGCTGGATCTGCGGGTCGAAGTCCTGCACCCCGACCGAGGCGCGGGTCATCCCCGCCGCCGCCAGCGCCTCCAGCCGCCGCGGGCCGCAATCCGTCGGGTCGACTTCCACCGAGAACTCCGCGCCCGGGGCCAGCGGCAGCACCGCGGTGATTCGCCCGGCCAGCTGCGCGATCATAGCGGCATCGAGAATCGTCGGCGTGCCGCCGCCCCAATGCAGCCGCGCCAGCCGCACCCCCGCGGGCAGCCGGGCTGCGACAATCGCCAGCTCGGCCTCCAAGAGCCGGAGGTAGGCCGCCACCGGCTCCATCGACCGGGTGCCCTGTGTGCGGCAGGCGCAGAACCAGCACAGCCTGCGGCAGAAGGGCACATGCACGTATAGCGAGATCTGCGCCCCCTCCGGCACCGCCTCCAGCCAGCCGCCGGTCTCAGCCGGGCCAATGGCGGCACTGAACTGCGGGGCGGCCGGGTAGCTGGTATAGCGCGGCACCCGGGCGTCGAAGAGTCCCAGCCGGGCCAATTGTGATTTCTGATCCATTCCTTTAGCCTAGGCGGCGCTTGCCGAGGCAGGCTTTGACCCAGATCAAGCGGACCCTTTCCCCCTATCCCGAACGGACCTCGCCCATGAATGCCCCTGCTTTCACTCCTTCCAACTGCGGCGATTGCCCGATCCGGCACAGGGCGGTCTGCGCCCGCTGCAACGCCGATGAGCTGGAAGCGCTCGACGCGATCAAATACTACCGCAGCTTCGAGGCCGGCCAGCCGGTGATCTGGGCCGGGGACGAGATGAACTTCGTGGGCTCCGTGGTCTCCGGCATCGCCACGCTGACCCAGACCATGGAGGACGGCCGCACCCAGATGGTCGGCCTGCTGCTGCCAAGCGATTTCGTCGGCCGCCCGGGCCGCGCCGGCGCGGCCTACAATGTCGTGGCGACCTCTGACGTGGTGATGTGCTGCTTCCGCAAGAAACCTTTCGAGGACCTGATGGCGCACACGCCCCACATTGCCCACCGGCTCCTGGAGATGACGCTGGATGAGCTGGACGCCGCGCGTGAGTGGATGCTGGTGCTGGGCCGCAAGACCGCGCGCGAGAAGATCGCAAGCCTCCTCTTGATCATCGCCCGCCGCGACGCCTCGCTGACGCCGCAGGGAGCCACGGACTGCGCCGTGTTCGACCTGCCGCTGACCCGAGAGGCGATGGCGGACTACCTCGGGCTGACGCTGGAGACCGTAAGCCGCCAGATTTCGGCGTTGAAGCGCGACGGCGTGATCGTGCTCGAGGGCAAGCGCCACGTCACCGTCCCCGGCATGCGCCGCCTGATGGAGGAAGCGGGCGACGACAGCGACGGCGGCTACCTGATCTGACCCGTGGGCCGGGTGCCGGGCAGGACGTAACGCAAGACGTGCGCCGCCGCTGCGAGCGCGTCCTGTGCCCCGGTTTGCCGCCCTAAGCAGCGCTCCGCCGCACCGCAGGCCCTCCCGCGCCCGCGCAGGCCCGGCTGTGCCGGACCCGCTGGCGGCCTTGGGCCGCGCACCGCGATGCGGCGCCCGGCGCGGCGGGCCGGGGGCTTTGCCAAGAGCCCCGGTGCCGGGCGGGAGGGCTCCGGTGGCTCCGGGGCAGGCGCGTGCCGGGGACCCGGCCCTCCGGCTTCAGTCGCGCGCGGATAGCCTTAGTGCGCCATCAGCACCGGGATGCGGGCCTGTTCGAGCATGTTGCGGGTGGCGCCGCCGAGGATCGCCTCGCGGAAGCGCGAGTGGCCGTAGGCGCCCATCACCATCAGATCGGCATCGGTGTCGGTGGCGTGGCGGATCAGCACGTCGGAGACCCGCGGCATCGTCTTCGACAGCACGTCGATCTCGCAGGTGACGCCGTGCCGGGCCAGCATCTGCGCCAGGAGGCCGCCTGGGTCCGAACGCTCCGGCCCGTGCCGTGGCGGGTCGATCACCACGATCCGAACCACCGCGGCGCCGGTCAGCAAGGGCAGCGCCTGGCGCACGGCCGCCATCGCCTCGACGCTTTCGTTCCAGGCCACCAGCACCGTCTTGGGCTGGCGCAGCACGGTGGCTTCATCCGGGACCACCAGCACCGGCGCACGGCCCTCGAACAGGGCCGCTTCGACCAGCGGCTCGGCCTCGGCGCCCACGCCCGGCCCGTAGGGCTTGCCCAGCACGACGAGGTCCGAAAACCGTGCATGGCGCGCCACGTGGCGGCCGAGATCGGCGATCTGCGCGATGCCGCTCTGGGTGGAATAGGCCACCCCCGCCGCCTCCAGCCGCGCCTCGGCGAAGGCCTTGACTTCCTCGGCCTCGGCATTGGCGCGGGACATGGTCTCCTGCAGGATCAGCGCGCTGGAGCCTGCGTAGTAATAGCCGGTCTGGCTGCGGTCGACGCCAAGGCAGAGCGCCTCGGCATGGCCGCCGGACATCCCGGCCAGCGCGGCGGCCTGGGCCAGCGGGGCAGCGGCGGTGTCCACCGCCGTCAGCACGGTCAGCAAGGATTTGTAGGACATGGGCATCTCCCGGGCGGTTCGGTTTTGCTGCGGGCAGCGTCAGAGGCGCATTGTGGACCCGCAGCCGCTGCTGAAGCTGTCTCACATCCGACCGGGCCAAGTCTTGATGCAGATCAAGGCGGCAAGCCCGGCCGTTTTGCATGAAGGGCGCGGACTAAATCCTTCCCGCCGCCGCCAGGCTTCAGCGGGACGCGGCAAAGGGACGCAAGATGTCTAATTATATCAAGCTGATAGCGCTTGGTCTGGTCACGCTGTTTGCAATGATCGCGACCAATTACGCGCGGGATCTGGCCTACCAGGTGCATGCGGTCATCGTGATGATCGTGGCTGGCGGGCTGTTTCTTTACACTCTGCGGCAAACCGATGAGCCGGCACTGGCCGCGGCCGCCCCGCAGAACGAATATTTCGACAGCGTGGTGCGCGCCGGCGCCATCGCCACCGCCTTCTGGGGCGTCGTCGGTTTCCTGGTGGGCACCTTCATCGCCTTCCAGCTGGCCTTTCCGGTGCTGAACTTCGACTGGGCTCAGGGGCTCGCGAACTTCGGCCGCCTGCGGCCGCTGCATACCTCGGCGGTGATCTTCGCCTTTGGCGGCAACGCGCTGATCGCGACCTCCTTCTACGTGGTGCAGCGCACGTCCGCGGCGCGGCTCTGGGGCGGGAACCTCGCGTGGTTCGTGTTCTGGGGCTACCAGCTGTTCATCGTGCTGGCAGCGACCGGCTACCTGCTGGGCGGCACCCAGTCCAAGGAATATGCCGAACCCGAATGGTACGTCGACCTGTGGCTGACCGTGGTCTGGGTCGCCTATCTGGCCATCTACCTGGGCACCCTCATCAAGCGCAAGGAACCCCACATCTACGTGGCGAACTGGTTCTACCTGTCCTTCATCATCACTGTTGCGATGCTGCATGTGGTCAACAATCTGACCATCCCGGTCTCGATCTGGGGCTCCAAGTCGGTGATCGTCTGGCCCGGGGTGCAGGACGCGATGGTGCAGTGGTGGTACGGCCACAATGCGGTGGGTTTCTTCCTGACCGCGGGTTTCCTGGGCATGATGTATTACTTCATCCCGAAGCAGGCCGAACGCCCGGTGTTCTCCTACAAACTGTCGATCATCCACTTCTGGGCGCTGATCTTCCTGTATATCTGGGCGGGCCCCCACCACCTGCATTACACCGCGCTGCCGGACTGGGCCTCGACCCTTGGCATGGTGTTCTCGGTGATCCTGTGGATGCCTTCCTGGGGCGGCATGATCAACGGTCTGATGACGCTTTCGGGCGCCTGGGACAAGCTGCGCACCGACCCGGTGATCCGGATGATGGTGATCTCCGTTGGCTTCTACGGCATGTCCACTTTCGAAGGCCCGATGATGTCGATCCGCGCGGTGAATAGCTTGAGCCACTACACCGACTGGACCATCGGCCACGTGCATTCCGGCGCGCTCGGCTGGAACGGCATGATCACCTTTGGCGCGCTCTACTACCTGGTGCCGGTGCTGTGGAAGCGGGAACGCCTGTATTCGCTCAGCCTCGTCTCCTGGCACTTCTGGCTCGCCACCATCGGCATCGTGCTCTACGCCGCGTCGATGTGGGTGACCGGGATCATGGAAGGCCTGATGTGGCGCGAAGTGGACGCCAACGGCTTCCTGGTGAACTCCTTTGCCGACACCGTGGCAGCGAAGTTCCCGATGTATGTGGTGCGCGGATTGGGCGGGGTCATGTTCCTCGCTGGCTCCCTCATCATGTGCTGCAACCTGTGGATGACCGTCCGCCGGGCCCCGGCCAAAGAGGCCAGCCTGTCGGTTCCGGTCCCGGCTGAATAAGGAGGGCCGGAGAGATGGCAATTCTCGACAAGCACAAGATCCTCGAGACCAACGCGACCCTTTTGCTGATCTTCAGCTTCCTGGTCGTGACCATTGGCGGCCTGGTGCAGATCACCCCGCTGTTCTACCTGGAAAACACCATCGAGGAGGTGGAGGGCATGCGTCCCTACACCCCGCTCGAACTGGCGGGCCGCGAGGTCTACATCCGGGAAGGCTGCTACGTCTGCCACAGCCAGATGATCCGCCCGATGCGCGACGAGGTGGAGCGTTACGGCCATTACTCGCTCGCGGCGGAATCGATGTACGACCGGCCGTTCCAGTGGGGCTCCAAGCGCACCGGGCCGGACCTGGCCCGCGTCGGCGGCCGCTACTCGGACGAGTGGCACGCCGACCACCTGCGCGACCCGCAGGCGGTGGTGCCGGAATCGGTGATGCCGAAATACGGTTTCCTGGAGGACACAAGGATCGACGGCGAATATATCGGCGACGTGATGGCCGCCAACGCCATGCTGGGCACCCCCTACAGCGACGAAATGCTGGAGGCCGCCCAGGCCGACTTCCGCGCCCAGGCCGATCCCGACAGCGAATTCGACGGGCTGCTGGAACGTTACGGCGAGAGTGTGAACGTGCGCAACTTCGACGGCCAGCCGGGGGTTTCCGAGGCCGATGCGCTGATCGCCTATCTGCAGATGCTGGGCACGCTGGTCGACTTCTCGACCTTCACCCCGGATGCAAGCCGGTAAGGGAGAGACAGGATGGAACTCTACACGCTCCTGAGGGAATTTGCCGACAGCTGGATGCTGCTGGTGCTGTTCCTGGTCTTCCTCGGCATTGTGGCCTGGGCCTTCCGCCCGGGCAGCAGCAAGACCCACAAGGACACCGCGAACATCCCGTTCCGGCATGAAGACGCGCCAGCGCCCGGCCCGCTGGCCGGGGCTCCCGCCGCAGACAAGGAGGCGAGGGAATGAGCAAGAAGTCGCAGAAGTTCGAAGGCGATCCGAACACCACCGGCCACGAATGGGACGGGATCGAGGAATTCGACAACCCGATGCCGCGCTGGTGGCTGTGGACCTTCTACGCCACCATCATCTGGGGGGTGATCTACACCATCGCATACCCGGCCTGGCCGCTGGTCAACTCGGCCACCGCGGGGATCCTGGGCTGGTCCACCCGCGCCGACGTCGCGGCCGAGATCGCCGCGGTGGAGGACGCCAACGCGCCAATCAATGCCCGGCTGGAGGCGGCCGACCTGGTGGCCATCGCGGATGATGCGGAGCTTGGCGGCTACGCGGTGTCCGCCGGTGGCGCCGTGTTCAAGACCTGGTGCGCCCAGTGCCACGGCTCCGGCGCGGCCGGCGCCAAGGGCTACCCGAACCTTCTGGACGACGACTGGCTCTGGGGCGGTTCGATGGAGGAGATCCACGCCACCATCGCCCACGGCATCCGCAACGAGGACAGCGCTGATGCGCGCTACTCCGCGATGCCCGCCTTCGGCCGCGACGAGCTGCTGGAGAAGGCCGAGATCAGCCAGGTGGTAAACTACGTGATGTCGCTGTCAGGCACGCCGCGCAACGCTGATGAAGCCGCGGCCGGAGAGACGCTCTTTGCCGACAACTGCGCCTCCTGCCACGGCGAAGACGGTACCGGCGACCGCGCCCAGGGCGCGCCCAACCTGGCGGATGCGATCTGGCTCTACGGCGGCGACTACGACGCATTGATGCAGACCGTGACCAACTCGCGTTTCGGCGTGATGCCCGCCTGGAACACCCGCCTGACCGAAGCGCAGATCCGCGCCGTCTCCGCCTATTTGCACCAGCTGGGCGGCGGCGAGTAAGCCCGCACTCTGCAACAAGAAAAAGGGGCCGCACATTGCGGCCCCTCTGCCATTCATGGCGCAGCCGCCCTGCTCCGGTTCAGAACATGAACATCGCCCGGACGTGCAGGGTGCCGAAGTCGACGTCGTTGCCATCGGTGCCGAAGTCGTCGAACTTGTGATACTGAAGCTCGCCGCCGATCACCCAGTTTTCGGTCACCCGGTGATCGTAGCCGAGGCCGATGACATAGCCCGGATCGTCGAAGTCGATATCGGTGACGCCGGACAGCCCGTCGAAGTTGGTGTAGGCGACGCCGAGCGAGCCGTAGATCAGCGCCTCGCCCAGATCATAGCCCGCCCGGACCTTCAGCCGCGCAATCCCGTCGAAATCGCCCGTCGCGGTGGGCGAGTTGATCGACAGATCCGCAAAATCATATTGCAACTCGGGCCCGACCACCCATTCGCCCAGGTCCCAAAGATAACCGACGGTGAAACCGCCGACGACACCATCGGTATCGAGATCGTCCAGCACGCCGAGATCAAAGTCGCCGGTCCCGTAACCGAGCTGGCCGCCCACATAGCCGCCCTCCCAATCGCCTGCAAAACTTGCGGAGGCCGTGGCGGCGGACAGGATGACTGCGGTGCAAAGAGAGCGTTTCATGGGGCGTATACCTCTCAGACGAAAAAAGGGGGTCACGCGGTGCGGGTGCACCCGGTGCCATGAGCAGGAAGATAGCGCATGCGCCGCGAAGAACAGGGCGCAGAGCGGCGGGCTTCCGTTCGCGGCACGATATCGGCATAAAGCCGCTGACCGGCAGGCGGAAACGCGCCGGAGGCGGCCGCGCCGGGCGCAGCCGGCCCTGCGGGCACCGGTCCGGTTTCTTGCGCTCCAGGGTTTTTCCGCAGGGCCGGCCGCCGCCAAAATGACGCCTCCCGCCCCTTGAAAACCGCCGGACGGGCCTCCCATTTTGAGCGCAGACGCCTCCCCATCGCCGCAAGGCACCGCAGCGGGCAAAGGGCAGGAAACGGACGTCGATTGCGCGGCCCGGGGCAAAGGCACCGGCCCATCCTTGGAAAGGTTTCACGTGTTTGATATCTGGCTTCCGCTTCTGGGCGGGCTTGGGCTGCTGATCCTTGGCGGCGAGTTTCTGGTGCGCGGCGCGGTGCGGGTGGCGGAGCGCTTTGGCGTGTCGCCGCTGGTGATCGGCCTGACCCTTGTGGGCTTTGGCACCTCGGCGCCGGAACTGGTAACCTCGGTCCGTGCGGCGCTTTCCGGCGCGCCCGGCATCGCCTATGGCAATATCGTCGGCTCCAACATCGCCAACATCCTGCTGATCGCGGGCCTCTCTTCGCTGATCGCGCCGATCGCGGTGCATTCGGCGGCGCTCAGGCGCGACGGGACAGTGATGCTGGCGGCAGCGGTGGTGTTTGCAGCCATGGCCGCCCTGATGCCGGTCACCCGCACTGCCGGTATCTTCTTCGTGCTGGCGCTGGCGGGCTATATCCTCTTTGCCTTCCGCCAGGAGCGCACTGCAACGGCGGCAGCGGTGTCTGCCGGCGGTCCCTCGGGCGGGGTTGACGGCCCCGCCGCGGCTGACCGGGCTGAGGGCCATGGCGCGGTATTTGAGAAGGCGGCGGCGCTGGAAACCCTGGATCCGGCGCTGGCCCCTGCGGACCCGGCGCCCGCGCCTGCGGACCGGCCGGGCCTGTGGCCCTCGCTGGCGGCCGCGCTGGCCGGTCTTGCCCTGGTGGCGGCGGGCGGCGGCTTGCTGGTCGGCGGCGCGGTGCAGCTGGCCCGCTCGCTGGCGGTTTCGGAAACCGTGATCGGCCTCACCATCGTCGCCATCGGGACTTCGGCGCCGGAACTGGCAACCTCGGTGACGGCGGCGCTGCGGCGCCAGGGCGAAATGGCCTTCGGCAATATCGTCGGCTCCAATATCTACAACATTCTCGGCATCGGCGGCGTCACCGCGGCCATCGCGCCCTCGCCGGTGCCCGCGCAGATCGTGGGGTTCGACAACCCGGTGATGCTCGTGGTGTCGCTGGCGCTGATCGGGATGGCCTGGACGGGCATGCGGATCTCCCGGCGCGAGGGCGGGCTGCTGCTGGCGGGCTACGGCGCCTACCTCTGGTGGCTCTGGCCCGCGGCCTGAGCCTTCGCGGCATCCGCCAGCGTCTCGGGCTTGCGCCCGGCCTGCGGCGGGCGGATGCCCAGGCCCTGGCGGTCCTTGAGGCTGCTCCAGAGCGCAATGCAGCTCCAGCTCACCACGTAGACCACGCCCCCCGCGATCACCGCCCAGCCGGGCAGCGGGCCGATCTCGGCCCGCTCCAGCGCCTGTGCGAAGGACTGGAGCGGCGCCGGGTGCACCGCGATCTTGCCGGCATAGGCCAGCGTCTGGATCAGCAGCACCCACAGGTAGTTGCGCTTGATCCGCCGCCCGATCGACTGCAGCAGTGTGATATGGTACTCGGGCCTGTTGTAGTCATGCGCGAGCACCTTCTGCCAGTTTTCCTCCAGGTGCAGGTCGCCATCGTGCAGCATCGGCGCGTAGAAATGCTTCTCCAGCCAGCGCGCGCGGGCGCGGAAGACATTGTAGAAGCGGTAGCGCCGCGCCTCCAGCATCAGGAAGAAGATAATCAGAATCCCCACCAGGATCAGCGGCAGCGGCGAGGCCTCGGGCGAGGAATAGGAGATCGACAGCGCAACCCCAAGCGTCACCACCGCCCAATTGGTGGTGATGTCGAGCCGCGTGCGCCACATCACACTGCGGTAGACCTCGCCGCGGTAAAGGTGCGCCAAGGCCCCGATCTCGGCTGCCGACAGCGGCGCGCGCCCGTCCGGCCCGCCCAGTTCATCTTCGCCCTTTGCCATGGGACAGAAGTAGTTTTTTCAAGGAATTGGGCAAATCCGCGCCGCCGTTTGATCCCAATCAAATCGCCGTCTGTCCGGCGGCGCTAGACAGGGCGCGAAGCAAGCGCTGTCCGGGCAATCCATCCTGTCTCCCGGCAGCCGTGTTTCCCGGCGGGCCGGCGTGCAGGCAGCCCGGCGGGTCTGCGCCGGCTTTCCGATCTGTTCGCGCGTTTACCGGAAAGCCGGCGCTTTTTTCAGGAGCTGTCCGCAAGCGGCGCATTGCCGCCGCGCGGCGGCGAACCAGCTGAATGTAAGCGGCGGTTTATTCCTGCCGATCCCATACTCCTTCCCGGCGGAGCGCCCGGCGGAGCGCCCGGCCTCTGCCAAATCGCCGCCGCGCGGGCGCGCAGCGGCGAAACTTGGCGCAGTGTTGAAGAACTGTCTTTCCGCGAGGGCAGGCGCTCGATAATCAGCTCCCCGCTCTGATGTCTCAATCGCCGCTCAAAGCTGCTGCGGCCGCACGCAGCGCGTTTCCTGCGGCGGCCAGTGAAGCCAGCGCCGCAAACGCGCAATGAGGCCGCGCGGGCGGGGCAGGGGCCTTGCCGCGGGCAGCGGGCGCAGTTCCACGCAGTCCTGCCGGGCCGCGGTGAGCATCGAACGGGCCAGGATGTCGGTCAGCATCGGATCTCTCCTTCTTCCGGTTTCTGCCTTGGATGGTTGCGGGAATCACCCGGATTTGCGAGTCAGGAAAAAACCCGTCATGTAAGTTGAGGTTCCATATGGACTGGATGCACATGCCGCCGCTCGCGGCGCTCAGGGCCTTTTCAGCCTTTGCCGAGACCGGCAGCGTGGTGCAGGCGGGGGCGGCGCTCAATGTCAGCCACGCTGCCATCAGCCAGCAGTTGCGCGCGCTGGAGGCGCATCTGGGCATCCCGCTTCTGGACCGCAGCGGCCGCAGCCTGGAGCTCACTGCCGAAGGAACCCATCTGGCCCGCGCCCTGCAGCTCGGCTTCGGTGCTATCCAGACCGCGGTGCTGGAACTTTCCGCGGCCGGTGCTGCCCGGCCGCTGCGGGTCACCTGCACGCCGATGTTTGCCTCGCACTGGCTGATGCCGCGGCTGGCGGGGTTCAGCGCGGCGCATCCCGAGGTAGACCTGATGATTGAGCCCAGCGGCACCATCGCCGAACTGAAGCCCGGCGGCATCGACGTCGCCCTGCGCTACGGCGCGGGCAGCTGGCCGGGGCTGGAGACGGAGCCGCTTCTGCAGTCACCGATGGTGGTGATTGCCGCGCCAAGCCTGCTGGACGGCCGCGAGGTGGCCTCGCCCGAGGATCTGCTCGACTACCCCTGGCTGGAGGAACTCGGCACCTCGGAAGCCAGCCAGTGGCTGCGTTCCCGCGGGGTGGGGGAGGCGTTGCGCGGCAGCCGCACGCTCTTGCCCGGCAACCTGCTGATGCAGGCGGTGCGGGCGGGGCAGGGGGTCGCCGTGAGCGTGCGCCATTTCGTGACCGACGACCTGGCCGAGGGCCGCCTGGCCGAGCTGTTCACCGAGCCCGGCGGCCGCGGCTACCACATCGTGACCCGCCCCGGTGTGCTGCGCCCGGCGGTGCGCGCCTTCGTCGCGTGGCTGCGGCGCGAGCGCAGCGCCGCCTGATGCCCGCCGCCCGCCACCGCGCCGGGGTCGCGCGGTGGGACTGGCCGGCCCGCACAGGCGGACTGCAAAGGCAGACTGTACTGGCGGCCGCGTCCGGACCACGGCCAAAGATGCCTGCCCGATGCGCTTTTTGATCCACGTCAAAGCCCGCCCCCGCGGCTTCTGGGACAAGGGCGCCAGACAGCCCCAGGACGGAGACAATTTCCGTGAGCGATTCCAGCCCCGCCCCCAGCCTCTATGCCGCAAGGGAGCCGATCTTCCCGCGCCGCGTGTCCGGCCCGTTCCGCAACCTCAAATGGTACATCATGGCGGTGACCCTGGGGATCTACTACCTCACCCCCTGGATCCGCTGGGACCGCGGGCCGTCGCTGCCGGATCAGGCGGTGCTGCTGGATCTGGCGGGCCGGCGCTTCTACTTCTTCTGGATCGAGATCTGGCCGCATGAGTTCTACTTCGTCGCCGGCCTTCTGATCATGGCCGGGCTTGGCCTGTTCCTCTTCACCTCGGCGCTGGGCCGGGTCTGGTGCGGCTATGCCTGCCCCCAGACGGTCTGGACCGACCTTTTCATCCTGGTCGAGCGCTGGATCGAGGGCGACCGCAACGCCCGCCTCCGCCTGCACCGGCAGAAGAAGCTGGACTTCCGCAAGGCCCGTCTGCGGCTGATGAAATGGGCGGCCTGGCTGCTGATCGCGATGGCGACGGGCGGCGCCTGGGTGTTCTACTTTGCCGACGCGCCCACGCTGGCGCGCGACCTCTTCACCCTCAACGCCCATCCCATCGCCTATACCACGGTGGCTGTGCTGACGTTCACCACCTTCTTGTTTGGCGGCTTCGCGCGGGAGCAGATCTGCATCTACGCCTGCCCCTGGCCGCGCATCCAGGCGGCGATGATGGATGAGGACACGCTGACCGTCGGCTACCGCGAATGGCGCGGCGAGCCGCGCGGCAAGGGCAATGTCCGCCGCCGCAGCCAGGCCGAGGCCGAAGCGGCGGAAAAGGCGGCCCAGGCGGCAGGCCCGGGGCAGGCGGTCTACCCCGGCACACCCTATCCCGGCCAGGACCTGGCGCAGGACCCCGCTTCCGCCCCTGAGGCCACCGGCCCCGGCGACTGCATCGACTGCATGGCCTGCGTCAACGTCTGCCCCATGGGCATCGACATCCGCGACGGCCAGCAGATGGAGTGCATCACCTGCGCGCTCTGCATCGACGCCTGCGACGACGTGATGGCGAAGATCGGCAAACCGCGCGGGCTGATCGACTACATGGCGCTGTCGGACGAGCCGATGGAGCGCGAGGGCCAGCCGCCGCGCAGCGTCTGGAAACACATCCTGCGCCCGCGCACCGTCATGTATACCGCACTCTGGGGGCTGGTCGGTCTGGGGCTGTTGTTTGCCCTCTTCATCCGCGCCGACATCGAGCTCACCGTGGCGCCCGAGCGCAACCCGACCTATGTCACCCTCTCCGACGGCGCCATCCGCAACACCTATGACGTGCGCCTGCGCAACAAGCATGGCGAGCCGCGGCTGTTCCAGCTGTCGCTGAAGGGCGATCCGGCGCTGCAGCTGGCGCTGGAAGGCCAGCCGGAAACCACCGTCGAGGTGCCTGCCGACACCGCGCTCCTGCAACGGGTCTACATCGTGGCGCCGCCGGGCTCCGGCCCGGCGCAGACGGCCGCCTCGCCGGTGCGGATCTGGGTCGAGGATCTCGACAGCGGCGAGCGCGCCCACAAGGACACCAGCTTCAACGGGGAGGAGAACTGACCATGGCAGCGGCAGACAAGGCTCCGGCGCAAGACGCCAAGCGCCCGCGCGAATTCACCGGCCGCCACGCGCTGATGGTCTTCGTCGGCGCCTTCACCGTGATCATTGGCGTCAACATCGCGCTGGCGGTCAATGCGGTTGCGACCTTCCCGGGGCTGGAGGTGAAGAACTCTTACGTCGCCAGCCAGCAGTTCGACACCCGCCGCACGGCGCAGGAGGCGCTGGGCTGGTCGGTCTACGCCTCGGCGCAGGGGGATCGGGTGCGGCTGGAGATCACCGATGCCGGCGGCCGCCCGGTGGAAGTGGCCAAGCTCAGTGCGACCCTGGGCCGCGCGACCCACGTGCAGGACGACCAAGAGCTCGCCTTCGCCTTCGACGGCACCGCTTACGAGGCGCCCGCCGACCTTGGCCCCGGCAACTGGAACATCCGCATGGTGGCGCGGGCCAAGAATGGCACCGAGTTCACCCAGCGGGTAATCCTGCACGTGAAAGGCTGAGCCATGAGCATGGCCGAACTTCGCCCCCCTGCCGCGGCCTGCCCGGGCTGCATCGCCCTGCCGCAGACCGCCCCCGAACCTGCGCCAACCGAGGCCCGCCTTGCGCTGTCGCTGCCGGGTGTGCATTGCCAGGCCTGCATCTCCACGGTGGAGCGCGGGCTTGCCGCGCTGCCGGGTGTCCGCTCCGCCCGGGTGAACCTGACGCTCAAGCGCGTGCTGGTGGAGGCCGCGCCGGACATGCAGGCCGCCGACCTGATCCCGACGGTGCAGGCGCTGGGCTACGAGGCGCATGAACTGGACCTCTCCGCGCTTGCCGCCCCCGCAAACGACCGCGCGGGGCGCGACCTCTTGATGCGGCTGGCGGTGGCTTTCTTTGCCACCATGAACGTGATGCTGCTGTCGATTTCGGTCTGGTCCGGGGCCTCCGACGCCACCCGCGACATGTTCCACTGGATCTCCGCCGCGATCACCTTCCCGGCCATCGTCTTCTCCGCCAAACCTTTCTTCGTGAATGCCTGGAGCGCGCTCCGCGCCCGGCGGCTCAACATGGACGTGCCGATCGTGCTGGCGCTGCTGCTGTCGCTGGTGACCTCGCTCTGGGAAGTCGCGCTTTCCGGCGCACACGCCTATTTCGACGCCGCGCTGATGCTCACCTTCTTTCTGCTCGCGGGCCGCTACCTCGATCACCGCACCCGCTCCGCCGCGCGCTCCGCTGCCGGGGAGCTGGCCGCGCTGGAGGTCCCCCGCGCAATCCGCCTGGAAGCGGGCGGCGAATGCGAGGTGCCGGTGGCAGACCTGGCTGCGGGCGACCTGATCCTGGTGCGGCCGGGCGGGCGGATGCCGGTTGATGGCGAAATCGTGCACGGCAATAGCGAGCTCGACCGCTCGCTGCTCACGGGCGAGACGGTGCCGGTTGCGGCTGCGCCGGGCATGGCGGTCTCGGCCGGCGAAGTGAACCTCACCGGCCCGCTCACGCTGCGCGCCACCGCGGTCGGGCAGGAGACCTCGCTGCACCGGATGGCGGATCTGGTCGCCATCGCCGAGTCGGGCCGTGCGCGCTACACCTCGCTCGCCGACAGCGCCGCCCGGCTCTATGCGCCCGGGGTGCATATCCTCTCGGCGCTCTCCTTCGCGGGCTGGTATCTCTACACCTTCGACATCCGCACCTCGCTCAACATCGCCGCCGCGGTGCTGATCATCACCTGCCCCTGTGCACTGGGCCTTGCCGTGCCCGCGGTAACCACCGCCGCCTCCGGCCGGCTGTTCCGCAAGGGGATGCTGATCAAGCACGCCACTGCGCTGGAACGCCTGGCCGAGGTCGACACCGTGGTCTTCGACAAGACCGGCACGCTCACTGCCGGCACGCCCGAGGCAATCGGTTTGGAAGATCACCCGGCGGAGGACCTGGAGATCGCGCTGGCCCTGGCCGAAGCCTCCGCGCATCCCCTTTCGGTCTCGCTCGCCCGCGCGGCACGCGCAATGGGCGTCACTCCGGCCGCTGTGACGGATATCACCGAGGTGCCGGGCTACGGCACCGAAGGCCGCCTCGATGGCACCCGCGTGCGGCTCGGCCGCGGCGAATGGGCTGGCGCCGGAGGCATGGAGACCGCCCGCACCGCCGCCTGGCTCGACACCGGCACCGGAGCGGCCAAAGCCTTCCACTTCGCCGACGCCCTGCGCCCCGGCGCCGCGGAGGCGGTCGCGGGCCTGCGCGCCTCCGGCAAGGAGGTGATTCTGCTCTCCGGCGACAGCGCCGCCGCGGTGGCCGACATGGCCGGGCGGCTGGGCATCTCGGAGTGGGTTGCAGGCGCGCTGCCGCAGGAGAAGGCCGAACGGGTGCAACAGCTTGCGTCGGAGGGCCGCAAGGTCTTGATGGCGGGCGACGGGCTCAACGACACCGCGGCGCTGGCGGCGGCGCATGTCTCGGTCTCGCCCGCCTCGGCGCTCGATGCAGCCCGTGTGGCCTCCGACATCGTGCTCCTGGGCCAGGACCTGGCGCCGCTGGCCGAGGCCTGCGATCTCGCCGAAAAGGCCACCCGCCGCATCCGTGAGAACTTCCGCATCGCAACAGTATACAACGTGATCGCGGTGCCGCTGGCGGTCGCGGGCCTCGCGACGCCGCTGATTGCGGCGGCGGCGATGTCGGCCTCCTCGCTCACCGTCTCCCTCAACGCGCTGCGGCTCAGATGAGCCCGCGCCTGCAAACCGGGGTGGTCCGATGAATGTGCTTGCCTATCTGATTCCCATCTCCCTGATCCTCGGCGCCGCCGGGCTTGCCGCTTTTGTCTACACCGTGCGCAGCAACCAGTACGACGACCCCGAAGGCGACGCCCGCCGTATCCTGAGCGACGAATGGGACGATCAGCCCAAGCCGTGAGCGGCAGGGCCTGAGGCGACGGAAAACCGCCGGATTGAGCAGGGGAGGGGGCACTCCCGCGCCCGCAGCCGCCCCGGCTTTGCCGGAACCGCTTGGCGGGATTGGGCGTGGGGGGGGGGGGGGGGGGGGGGGGGGGGGGGGGGGG